>PKTR01000001.1:0-300000 GCA_002869065.1 Hyphomicrobiales bacterium | reverse complement strand
CTCGAGGCCCGCAACCTGGAGCGCAAGCAGGAAGCCGAAGTCGTCGCCGGCAAGCTGAACGGCGAGAGCTTCATCGTCATCCGTCAGGCGGCCGAAACCGGCCAGCTCTACGGTTCGGTGTCGACCCGCGATATTGCCGAAGGGCTGGAAGCCGGCGGCTTCACGGTTGCCCGCAACCAGGTCGCCCTGGCCACGCCGATCAAGACGATCGGCCTGCATTCGGTCCAGATCATCCTCCATCCGGAAGTCGACGCGACGGTGACCGTCAACGTCGCCCGTTCGGAAGACGAAGCAACCCGTCAGGCGCACGGTGAAGACCTCACCCAGCGTGACGAAGGCTTCGTGCTCGAGGTCGAGGACGAGGACGAAGAAGGCGAAGAAAACTTCGAAGCTCCGGCAGAGGCAGAGGCCGAAGCCGAGACCAGCGACGAACAGTAATCGCTCGACGGGCGGTTTCCCGCCCGGCACCAAATACAGTCCCGCCGCTCGCAGCACCTGCAAACGAGCGGCGGGTTTTTTTTGTCCGCTCGAGCGCAATGGCGGAGCGGATGCGGACTGCGGTAAAATCGCGATTCGAAACCCGGCGTGCCGCAAGCGGGCGCCGTTTTGCCAATCGACCTGTGAATAGCGGGGATGGCCGGGAAATCGTGCCGGCTTCGGTTCCCCCGCATCCGGCATTGGCTAAAGTGGCGGGGATGGTGTCTCTCCCCTGCCCTTGTGTACTGGCGTTTTCGACGGGTCCGGACAAAGCGCCAGCAATACGACATTTCCGATCGGTCGCCCGTGCGCGAAACCCGGTTTCGCACAACGAGATGCTTTCGGTCGAAACGACAGGTGAACCCGCCAGATGGCCTCGAATGCACCCCGCCGTTCCGAAACCGCGCCGCTGCCGCGCACCGCGCCTCATAACGTCGAGGCGGAACGTCAGCTGCTCGGATCGATCCTGACCAACAACGACACGTTCTATCGCGTCTCGGATTTTCTCGAGCCGGTGCATTTCTTTCTCGAGCCGCATCGCGAGATCTATCAGCGTGCTTCGGAGCTGATCCGGGCGGGCAAGGTCGCTTCGCCGATCACCGTGAAGAGCTTCTTCCCGACCGATCACCGCATCGGCGAACTCTCGGTGACGCAATACCTGCTGCGCCTTGCAGCCGACGCGACGACTATCATCAACGCGGAAGATTATGCCCGCGTGATCTACGACCTGGCGCTGCGGCGCAACCTCATCCGCATCGGCGAGGACATGGTCAATATCGCCTTCGACGCGCCGGTCGACATGCCGCCGAAATCGCAGATCGAGGATGCCGAGCGCCGGCTGTTCGAACTGGCCGAAAGCGGCCGCTACGATGGCGGCTTCTTCACCTTTTCCGACGCGCTCGCCGATGCCATCGACATGGCGGCTGCTGCCTATCAGCGAGACGGCCATCTGTCGGGCATCGCCACCGGGCTTGAGGACGTCGACCGGCTGATGGGTGGTCTGCAGCGCTCGGACCTTCTGGTGCTCGCCGGTCGCCCGGGTATGGGCAAGACGGCGCTGGCCACCAACATCGCCTACAACATCGCCCGCTCCTATCGCGGCGAGGAACAGCCCGACGGCTCGCTGAAGGCGGTCGACGGCGGCATCGTCGGTTTCTTCTCGCTGGAAATGTCGGCCGAACAGCTCGCCACCCGTGTGCTCGCCGAGCAGGCCGGCATCCCGTCTTCGGAAATCCGCCGCGGCGCCATTGATGAGGAGCAGTTCGCGGTGCTCGCCGCGACCAGCCGCGAGATGCAGACCGTGCCGCTGCATATCGACCAGACCGGTGGCCTGTCGATCGCCCAGCTTGCGGCGCGGGCACGCCGGCTGAAGCGGCAAAAGGGTCTCGACGTTCTGATCGTCGACTATCTGCAACTGCTGCAGGGCTCGAAGCGCGTCTCCGACGGGCGCGTGCAGGAAATCACCGAAATCACCACTTCGCTGAAGGCGCTCGCCAAGGAACTCGCGATTCCCGTCATCGCGCTCTCGCAATTGTCGCGTCAGGTGGAAACGCGCGACGACAAGCGGCCGCAGCTCTCAGACCTTCGCGAATCGGGTTCGATCGAACAGGACGCCGACGTCGTGCTTTTCGTGTTCCGCGAGGAGTACTACATGAAGAACAAGAAGCCGAAGGAAGGTTCGGAGGAGTTCTTCACCTGGCAGGCCGAAATGGAGCGCGTTGCCGGCGTTGCCGAACTGATCGTCGCCAAGCAGCGTCACGGACCGACCGGCACGATCGATTTGCAGTTCGACGCCGACGTCACCCGTTTCTCGACGCTGGTGCGCGACGACCGGCTGCCCTCGCGCATGGACTGATCGCATGACCGGCAAGGACACACCGGATCACTACGGCCCGGCCGAGGCGCTGGCCGGCGGCATATTGAGCATCGACCACGCCGCGCTTGCCGCGAACTGGCGGCTCTTCGCCGAACGCGCCGGCGCCGCCGAGTGCTCGGCGGTCGTCAAGGGTGACGGCTACGGCACCGGGCTTGAAGAGGCCGTTGCCACCTTCCTCGACGCCGGTTGCCGCACCTTCTTCGTGGCACTTCCCAACGAAGGCCTGCGGGCGCGCATGGTTGCGCCCGAGGCGACCATCTACGTGCTTGATGGCCTGTTCCCCGGCACGGGTGAGACCTTCGCCGCCGCCAATCTGCGCCCTGTGCTCGGCTCGATCGGCGAGATCGAGGAATGGTCCGCCTTCTGCGCCGCGCGCGGTGAGAGGTTGCCGGCGGCAATCCATGTCGACACCGGCATGAGCCGGCTCGGACTCCGGATCGCCGAGGCTGAGGCAGTCGCGCAGCGTCCCGAATTGCTCGCCGCGTTCGAGCTTTCATTGATGATGAGCCATCTCGCCTGTGCCGATACGGCCGACCATCCGCTCAACAAGCAACAGCTCGAGCGGTTCGGTGCGGTGCGGACGTTGTTCCCGGGCGTTCCCGCTTCGCTCGCCAATTCCGCCGGCATCCTGCTCGGCTCCGCCTATTGCTTCGATCTCGTCCGGCCGGGCGTGGGGCTCTACGGCGGCAACCCGCTCGGCGATGCCGAAAACCCGATGCGGCCCGTCGTCACTCTCGAAGCGCGCGTCGCGCAGCTTCGCAATGTCATGGCCGGCGAAACGGTCGGCTATGGCGCATCGGAGACGATGAACCGCGATGGCCGGGTGGCGATCGTTGCGGTCGGCTATGCGGACGGCTTTCACCGCTCTGCCGGTTCGAGCGACATCAAGCCCGGCGGTCGGGGCATCGTCAGCGGGCAGAGCGTGCCGATCATCGGACGGGTGTCGATGGATCTGATCGCGCTCGACGTCACCGACATCGAACACGGTACGGTCGAGCGCGGCTCCCTCGTCGAACTGATCGGACCGACGGTGTCGGTCGATGAGGTCGCCGGGCATGCCGGCACGATCGGCTATGAAATCCTCACCGGGCTCGGCCGGCGCTATACCCGCCGGCACCTTCGCAAAAAGGCCTGACGCATGGCGCGGCGTCCCCTCTCCTATGTCTGCCAGAACTGCGGCTCGGCAACCGCCCGCTGGAGCGGCCGGTGCGAATCCTGCGGCGAGTGGAACACCATCGTCGAGGAAAACGCCGCCGGCGGCATCGGTGGCGGGCCGAAGAAAACCGCGTCCTCGCGCGGGCGGGTGGTCGAGCTGGTTCCGCTGGCCGGCGCCATCGAGGACGCGCCGCGCTTCCAGTGCGGCATCGCCGAACTCGATCGTGTCACCGGTGGCGGCTTCGTGCGCGGCTCGGTGCTGCTTGTCGGCGGCGATCCGGGCATCGGCAAATCGACGCTGCTGATCCAGGCCGCTGCCCGCCTCGCGGCAGACGGCCATCGCGTTGTCTATATCTCCGGCGAAGAGGCGGTCGCTCAGGTGCGGCTTCGGGCCGAACGGCTCGGGCTTTCCGCCGCGCCGGTGGCGCTGGCCGCGGAAACCAGCGTCGAGGACATCATCGCGACGCTCGAAGCCGATGCGACACCTGCCCTCGTCATCGTCGACTCGGTGCAGACGCTGTGGACCGACACGGTCGAATCCTCGCCGGGCACGGTGACGCAGGTGCGCGCCTCGGCACAGGCGCTGACCCGTTATGCCAAGAAGAGCGGTGCGACCATGGTGCTGGTCGGCCACGTCACCAAGGACGGCCAGATCGCCGGACCGCGCGTGGTCGAGCATATGGTAGACGCCGTGCTCTACTTCGAGGGCGACGGCGCGCATCAGTTCCGCATCCTGCGGTCGGTAAAGAACCGCTTCGGGCCGAGCGACGAGATCGGTGTCTTCGAGATGACCGGCGCGGGCTTGCGCGAGGTCGCGAACCCGTCGGAACTGTTCCTCGGCGATCATATGGCGCGCACGCCGGGGGCGTCGGTCTTTGCCGGCATGGAGGGCTCGCGGCCGCTGCTCGTCGAGATGCAGGCGCTGGTCGCGCCCTCGCCGCTCGGCACGCCGCGACGCGCCGTGATCGGCTGGGATACCAGCCGGCTTTCGATGATCCTCGCCGTGCTCGAAGCCCGCTGCGGCCTCAAGATCGGCGCGCAGGATGTCTATCTCGCGGTCGCCGGCGGGCTGAAAATCAATGAGCCGGCAGCTGATCTCGCGGTCGCCGCCGCCCTCATCTCATCGGCCAGCGGGGTTGCTCTTCCCCCCGAGACCGTCTATTTCGGCGAAGTTGCCCTGTCAGGCGCGGTGCGGCCGGTGGCGCAGGTGAGCGCGCGGTTGAAGGAAGCCGAGAAGCTCGGCTTTCGCAGAGCCGTTGCGGCAAAGGCCGCGCGGGGTGAAAGTGAACCGGCGATTGGGCTCGACTTTGTCGGGGTCGAAGACCTTGGCGATCTGGTCGCGCGCATCGTATCGGGGCGACGCCAGAACGCGGCGCCGGCACTGACGGACGACGATTGAAAGGCCGGGTTTTCCGCCTGTGCGGAAAGTCCATGAGCGACAACTTTTCGGACCGCGCATGTTGCGCAAGGTACCGGGCAGCAAGGATCGACCGACGATGCCGATCACAATACTTGACGGAATTCTCATTGCCGTGATGCTCATTTCGGCATTCCTGGCGATGATCCGCGGCTTCGTGCGCGAGGTTCTGTCGATCGTTTCGTGGATCGTGGCGTTTGTCGTCGCGCTGCTGTTCTACAAGAAGCTCGTGCCCTTCGTGCAGCAATATATCAGCCACGAAATGATCGCGACGGCGGTCGCCGCGGGCGCCATCTTCCTGGTGACGCTGATCGTGGTCAGCTACATCACCATGCGCGTCTCCGACTTCGTGCTCGATAGCCGCATCGGCGCTCTCGACCGCACTTTCGGCTTCCTGTTCGGGGCCGTGCGCGGCCTGTTCCTCGTCGTCGTGGCGATGCTGTTCGTCAACTGGGCGATGCCGGAAACCGAGCGCCAGCCGGCCTGGATCGCCAAGGCGAAATCGAAGGACATCCTCGACACCATTGGCGACAAGCTGATCGCGGCGCTGCCGGAGGACCCGGAAAAGCGCATTCTCGATCACTTGCGCAAACGCGGCGCCGCACCTGAAAGCGCCGGCGAAGCCGAGGAAACCACCAGCGGCGAAGAGCCGGCCTATCGCAGCGGCGAGCGCGACGGCCTCAACCAGCTGATGGAATCGACTGGCCAGAACACTCAGTAAAGCGGACCCGCATACGGCCCGCACAGCAGGATGACGATCATGACGCAAGCGCGCTCAACGCCTGCCGCTGCCGGCATTTCCGATGACGACCATCTGCACGAGGAGTGCGGGGTTTTCGGCGTTTTCGGCCATCGCGACGCCGCCGCGCTGACCGCGCTCGGCCTACACGCCCTGCAGCACCGCGGTCAGGAAGCCGCCGGTATCGTCTCCTTCGACGGCAACCAGTTTCATTCCGAACGCCATATCGGCCTCGTCGGCGACCATTTCTCCAAAGGCCCTGTCATCGAACGGCTGCAGGGAGATCGAGCGATCGGCCACACCCGCTATTCGACCACGGGTGCACCGGTGCTGCGCAACGTTCAGCCGCTGTTTGCCGAGTTCGTCGCCGGCGGTTTCGCGATGGCGCACAATGGCAACATCACCAACGCGCGCACGCTGCAGCGAGCGCTGCAGAAACGCGGCTCGATCTTCCAATCGACCTCCGATACCGAAGCGATCATCCATCTCATCGCGACCAGCGACAAAGGCAACCTGATCGAGCGGCTGATCGACGCGATTGCGGCCATCGAAGGCGCTTTCGCCATCGTCGGCCTGTCGGAAAAGAAGATGATCGGCTGTCGCGATCCGCTCGGCGTGCGCCCGCTGGTGCTCGGCGCGCTCGACGGCGCCTACATTCTGGCGTCGGAAACCTGCGCACTCGACATTATCGGCGCCTCCTACGTGCGCGATATCGAGCCGGGCGAAGTGGTCATTATCACCGACGACGGGCTGCAGAGCCTTAAGCCCTTCCCGACCGCCCACAAGCGCTTCTGCGTCTTCGAGTATGTCTATTTCGCGCGTCCCGACTCGGTTGTCGAAGGCACCAGCGTCTACGAAGTACGCAAACGGATCGGCGCCGAGCTTGCCGCCGAATCCCCGGCGCCGGCCGATATCGTCGTTCCGGTTCCCGACAGTGGTGTTCCTGCCGCGCTCGGCTACGCCCAGAGCGCCAATCTGCCGTTTGAGCTCGGCATCATCCGCAATCACTATGTCGGCCGCACCTTCATCGAACCGTCCGACCATATCCGCCATCTCGGCGTGAAGCTGAAGCACAACGCCAACCGCGCCATGCTGGAAGGCAAGAGCGTCGTGCTGGTCGACGATTCGATCGTGCGCGGCACCACATCGCTGAAGATCGTGCAGATGGTGCGCGATGCCGGCGCCCGCGAAGTGCATATGCGCATCGCCAGCCCGCCGACCAAGGACTCCTGCTTCTACGGCGTGGACACACCGGAAAAGGGCAAGCTGATCGCCTCGCGCATGTCGATCGAGGAGATCGCGCGCTACATCAAGGTCGACAGCCTCGCCTTCCTGTCGATCGACGGTCTCTACCGTGCCGTCGGCGTCGATGGCCGCAACAACGCGCAGCCGCAGTTCTGCGATGCCTGCTTCACCGGCGACTATCCGACGCGGCTGACAGACCGCTCCAATACTGACAATGTCCGGCAATTGTCATTGCTGGCCGAGGTGGGATGAATTCATGGCTAAGGCACTAGAGGGTCGCGTCGCTGTCGTTACCGGCGCGTCGCGCGGTATCGGTCGTTCGCTCGCCAAAGCCATGGCAGTCGAAGGCGCGCATATCATCGCGGTTGCCCGCACAGTCGGCGGCCTCGAGGAACTCGATGACGAGATCCGGGAAGCCGGCGGCGAAGCCGCCACGCTGGTGCCTTTCGACCTCGCGGATTTCGACGCCATCGACCGGCTCGGCGCGGCCATCTTCGAGCGCTGGGGCAAGCTCGACATCCTCGTCGGCAATGCCGGCATGCTCGGCCAGCTCTCGCCGCTCGGCCATGTCGACGTCAAGATCTGGGAACAGACGATGACCATCAACGTCAACGCCAACTGGCGGCTGATCCGGTCACTCGATCCGCTCCTGAAGCAGTCTGACGCCGGTCGCGCGGTGTTCTTCACGTCCGGCGCACCGCACAAGTGCCGGCCGTTCTGGGGTCCCTACTCGGTCTCCAAGGCCGCTCTGGAGGCGCTCGCGCGTACTTACGCGGAAGAAAACCGTTCCAACGCGATCCGCGTAAACCTGATCAATCCGGGCCCGATGCGCACCGCGATGCGGGCGCACGCCATGCCGGGCGAAGATCCCGAGACGCTGCCGCATCCGGACGAGCTGGCGCCGTATGTCGTGGAGATGGTTTCGCCGTCCTGCGCGGAAACCGGGCGCATCTTCGACTTCCCAACCAAGCAGTGGCTGACGCCGCAATTGCCGGCTTAGGGTTCGAGGCCTGACTGCGCGTCCGCGCGGTCTTCTTCGCAAGATTCTCCATCGTCATGCCGGACTTGATCCGGCATCCAATGGCATTGGCTGAACGTGAAGGCGCTGGCCGATCGCGTACGCGCGTCTCGTCTCACCCTTTCCTTCCCGTCACCTTTCACTCCAGCACGTCATCCTCCGGCTTGACCGGAGGATCGCTCTCCATATGCACGGTGTGGATTGAAGACGTGGATGGTGCGCTCTGACCGCTGCCGATATTTGAACGGAACGGCCGTGCTCGCGTCCGGCCGATCCTCCGGTCAAGCCGGAGGATGACGCAGAGTGCTGGCGTATCGGCGGCAGAAAACCCGCGCCTTACCGCTTCTTTTTGCGGCCCTCATAGGGGTTCTCGCCCTTGCGCAGGGTCAGGCGGATTGGCACGCCGGGCAGCTTGAACGTTTCGCGCAGGCCGTTCACCAGATAGCGCACATAGGCGTCCGGCAGCACGTCGGGGCGTGAGCAAAACGCTATGAAGTGCGGCGGCCGGGCCTTCGCCTGGGTCATGTAACGCAGGCGGATGCGGCGGCCGGCAACCGCGGGAGGCGGATGGCGCTCGGTGGTGATGTCGAGCCAGCGGTTGAGTTTTGCGGTGGCGACGCGCCGGTTCCAGACCTTGTAGGTCGCGATCACCGCTTCCATCACCTTGTCGATGCCCTGGCCGGTCTTTGCCGAGACGGTGACGAGCGGCACACCGCGGATCTGCGGCAGCAGGCGCTCGCACTCCTCGCGCAGCTCGGTGAGCTTTTCCTGACGGTCGGTCACCGCGTCCCACTTGTTGACGGCCAGAATTACCGAGCGGCCTTCCTTGACCACCAGATCGACGATCTGCAGGTCCTGCTTTTCGAACGGGATCGCGGCGTCGAGCAGGATGATGACCACCTCGGCGAAACGCACCGCGCGCAGCGCGTCGGCGACCGACAGCTTCTCGAGCTTTTCCTGCACCCGCGCCTTGCGGCGCAAGCCGGCGGTATCGAACAGGCGGACGGAGCGGTCCTTCCACTTCCAGTCGACGGATATCGAGTCGCGCGTGATGCCGGCTTCAGGACCGGTCAGCAGGCGATCCTCGTTGATCATCTTGTTGATCAGCGTCGACTTGCCGGCGTTCGGCCGTCCAACGATGGCGATACGCAGCGGCTTTTTCGGGTCGAGGCCCGGTTCGACCACGCGCTCCTCGTCATCGCCGGCAGCGGCCTCGGCCTCGTCGAGCACGACATCGACTTCCGGTTCATCCACCACGATCATCTCGAACACAGCATCGAGAGCGGCAAAGAGGTCGGCCATGCCCTCGCCGTGCTCGGCGGACAGCGGCACCGGGTCGCCGAAACCGAGCCCGTAGGATTCGTAGATACCCGCCTCGCCGGCCCGTCCCTCGGCCTTGTTGGCAACCAGGATCATCGGGCGATCGAAGCGACGGAGCAGTTCTGCAAAGTGGCTGTCCAACGGTGTCAGCCCTGCCCGCGCGTCGATGACGAAGAGCGTTACGTCGGCCTGGGCGATCGCGGCTTCGGTCTGTGCGCGCATCCGCCCTTCGAGGCTCGTTTCGTCGGCATCTTCAAGGCCGGCGGTATCGATGACGGTGAAGCGCAAATCGCCGAGCCGCGCCTCGCCTTCGCGGCGATCGCGGGTGACACCCGGCGTATCATCGACGAGCGCCAGCCGCTTGCCCACCAGACGGTTGAACAAGGTCGACTTGCCGACATTGGGCCGCCCGACGATGGCGACTGTGAAACCCATGACTGTTCAGGCTCCCGCCCTGATGAGGGAACGCGCCCGGCTGTCACTCGACAGGTCCGGACGCGCTCGCCTGGTCTTCTACAGGATGCGGCCGGAACGACCCTGTGCACCCCGAATTTTCCGCCACGGGAAGATGTTCCCGCAGCGTGGATCTATCAGCGATAGGCCGCCAGCGCACCGTCGCCGAACAGCACCAGAATCTGGCCTGAAACCGCGATCGGGGAAACATAGGCAGACGAGCCGATTTTGCGGCTCGAAATCGCCGTGCCGTTCGAGGCGTTGATCGCGATCATGTCGCCGCGGTTGGAAACGAACCACAAGGCGCCGCCGGCCAGAACCGGACCGGCCCAGATGTTGCGCTTCTTCTTTTCGCCGCGCGGCAGTTCGGTCACCCAGAGCGGCTTACCGGTCTTGCGGCTGAGTGCGACGGCGCGGTTTTCGATGTCGACCATGAACACGGCCTCGCCGGAAACCACGGGCGTGTGCATGCTGCCGACGCCCTCTTCCCAAAGCCGGCTGCCGGACTTCAGATTGACAGCGATGGTGCGACCGCCAACGCCTGCGGCGTAGACCACTCCGTCGGCAATGACCGGGCTCGCCGAGACGTCGGCAAGGCCGGAGACGGCTTCGGTGCGGAACGAACGGCTGACCATATCGCTCCAGCGGAAGTCGCCGCTGCTCGTCGACAGCGCCACGATCTCACCCGAGGTCGACGGCACGACGACAATGCCGCTGCTGACAGCGGGGCTTGCCGTCTGCAGCAGACCGGCGTTTTCGGCGATGCCACGATAGGTCCACAGCTCGCTGCCGTCGGACTGGTTGAGCGCGTAAATTTCGTTGTTCTGGGTCGCGACGAAGACCTTGCCGTCAGCCGCACTCGGCGCGGTGCGGGCCGGCCCGTGCAGCTTCGCGGTCCAAACCTTCTGACCGGAACCGGCGTCGAGCGCGATGACCTCGCCATAGGCGGTCGACACGAAGACGCGTCCGTTATCGGCGGCAACGCCGCCACCGGCCGCATTGTCGTTTTCCTCGCCTTCCGGGCGGACATTGACCGTCCAGCGGCGTCCGCCGCCGAGCGAAACCGCCGTCACCTTGCCGCGCGGATCGTAGACATAGGCATTGCCGCCATAGGCGACCGGCCGCGCGGTCACGCGCAGGGATTCACCGGTGATGGAGCCGAAACCGGAACCGCCGCCGGCGCCGGCCTGAACCTTCCAGGTGCGTGCACCGCCGCCGCCGCCGAGCGCCACGTGGCCGGAATAATTGGCCGCATTGCCGCCCGACTGGGTCCAGCTTCCGCGATCGCTCTGACCGCCGGGCGAGACCGACGTGGCGCCCGCCACTTCATCGAGCGGGTCGGCGCCCGTGTAGAGCGGCTGGCGTTCGCCGGGAAGGATCTTCTCCTTTTCCGAGAACGGATTGAAATCCGAGACGGTCTCGCAGCCGGCAAGGGCGAGAACGCCGGCACCGATGACGAGGGCTCGCACCCAGGTGGTGTTTGCAGCGCGCATCACTGACCCTCGCTCTGTTTGTCCTGTCCGGCGGCATTGGCGGCCGGGCCGGCCAGAGATTCGACCAGTGCCAGCATCATGCGGGCGCGCGACATAACCTCGGGCGGCGAAGCCCGATCATCGACGATCGCCTGGAACCATTTGCGTGCGCCGGCGAGATCTTCCGCGCCATAGGCGGCCAGCGCCATCAACTCGCGCGCGCCGTGGCGCCACGGATTGTCGTCGGCGGTGAGGGTCGAGACCCGCTTTTCGATTTCCGCCCGATCACCGCCATCGGCCAGCAGATAACCGGCGCGCAGGCTGGCCGCGTCGCGCAGCGAAGGCGCAACCTTCTTGTCCGCGGCGATGGTATCGAATTCTTTTACGGCGGCTTCGGTATCGCCCTTCTCGGCCTCGATCGCGGCAAGGCGCATGCGGGCGAGTGCGGCGTATCCGCTCGAGCCGCCGCGCGCGATGGCATGCAGCGCGAGTTCGGCTTCATCGGTACGGCCCTGCTCGGCTGCCTCGATGGCGTTGACGTATTCGTCGCCGGCGGCTTCCGATTGCGCGCGCGTCCAGGCTTCCCAGCCACGATAGCCGGCGGTGCCGACAACGATCAGGACCGCAACGCCAATGACATACGGGCCAACGCGATCCCAGATCTTGCGCAGCCGTTCGTGCCGCAGGTCTTCTTCTACTTCGCGAAAAATATCCGACATTTATATCTACTGTCTCTTATCGCCACATTGGCCAGACGCATAACATTGTTCCTCGCCCGGAGCGAGCCGCAACATTAGCTTTTCGCCGATAGCGTGGCAAACAAACCGCACTCGCGCGCGCCCTTCGTCCCTGCCGGTGCACCGGCAATCGGGCAACAGCATGGCAAGCGCGTTTCCTCCCCGGCCAATGCCGGCGAATACGGTCGAGAGAATCCCTTTCCTGCAAACCGGTTTAGCCGCCCGTCAGCGTTTTACGCGACGGCAGAGCCTTCGCCAAGGCACCCGGGCGTTCGGCGGATCACTTCCGGTTACAGAACCGGAACACCGATGAGCCACATATGGCCCTTCCAGATGAACAGACCGTAGACCGCGAGACCGACGACCAGCGACGCCACCAGATTGGCAATCGAGCCGCCTCGCACGCGGACTTCGCCAGCGCGTTCGCGGCGTGCGAGCGAGATGCGGTCGAGCACGCCCCAGACAAGAAAGCCTCCGAACAGCATGAGCGACGCCACGTCGCCATTGGCAAGCAGATGCGCGAAGGCCCAGATCTTCACCGCGAGAACCATCGGATGACGCACAGCCGCGCTGATCGGGTTGTGCAGATAGGCCGATGTCAAAAGCACGAATACCGGCAGCATCAGCAGCAGCACGAGGTGCCGCATCCAGACCGGCGGGTCGTAGATAACGGTAACGCCGCTCTCGCGCGCGATGCCGTAGCCCCAGACGATCAGCACGAGACCGATCAGGGCTGCGAGTGAAAACAGGCCGCGATAGGGCAGCAGCCCGATGCGCGCGATGATCGCTTTCCTTGGTCCGCCGACGACCGGCAGCAAATGCGCGAGAAGAAATATGGCCAATCCGGCCGCCAGAACGGTCATGGATGGTCTCTCTATCGTTGCCCCTGAATCTTGCCTTTAGGCGATAGCATCCAAAGACGAGTCTGGCGACCCCGGCGGGGGCACTTCCCGCCGGTTACGTGGCGTCAGAATTGAAAAGAAACAAAGAAGGCCGTCAGTTGGTCCAGTTGGTATCGCCGGACGGGGTCAGGAAAACCTGACCGGGATAGATCAGGTCCGGATTGCCGATCTGGGTCTTGTTGGCCTGGTAGATCGTCGTGTAGCGCACGCCCTGACCGTACAGCCGGCGCGAGATGCGCCAGAGATTGTCGCCCGGACGGATGATCACCGACGGCAGTTCGTCGAGGACCACATCGGCGGCGCTACCGCCCGCATCACCCGATCCGCCGGAGGTGGCGACCACGCGGCGCAGGATGATCTCGTCGGCTCCGCGCTCGAACGGCACAGCGGCGCGCGCGACCACAGCGCCGTCGCTGCCGCCGAGCTGATCGGCACGGACGGTGTAGCGGCCCGCGGCGAGCGGGCGATCGGTCTTCAACAGCCAGCGGCCTTCGCCGTTGACGGTCGCCTCGCCGGTGAACTGATCGTCGACATAAACACGGACGGTCGAGCCCGGCTCACCGCCACCGGCGGCATAGAGCACATCGTTTTCCGATTCGACCGCCTCGACAGTGACGTTCTTGACGACCTTCATGGCCGGCTCAGCCGGCGCCTCGGCGGCGGCCGGTTCACTCGTCGTCCCGTTGTTTCCGGCCGGCGTCAGGCTGCGGCTCGGTGCCTCGTCCGTTGTGGCGGCCTGAGATGCCTCGGCGGATTCCTGAGCAGCCGGTTCGGCGGTTGCAACAACGGTTTCCTTGGGCTGCTCGGCCGGCGCTTCAGTCGAGGTCCCGGTCTTAGCCTCGGCGGCCGCGACAGTGGCGTCTTCCGGCTTCTGCAGAACCGTCGTCGGCTGGTCCGGCGTGTTCATGACGACCAGTGCTTCGCCGCTCTTTTCTTCGGGGATAGAGACGGTGACGCGCTGCTCGGATTCGACTTCGTCACCGCCTGCGGCCGGCTTCGCCTTGACGGAGACATCGTGACTGCCCGGCTCAAAGGGCTTGTCGACGACGATCGCCCACTCGCCCGAGGCGTTCGCGACACCCTTGCCGACCACCTGGCCGTCGGCCATCAGCGCAACGATCGCGCCCGGTTCGGCGGCGCCGGCAACGACGGCATCGCCATTCGGCTCGACACGCACGACGTCGAAGGACGGCTTGTCGCCCGCCTTCGGCGCTTCGCCGGTCAGTTCCTTGGTCAGTTTCTCGGTGACCGTCGCCGGAGCGGCGGATTCGGTTTTCGCCTCGCCCTGCGGTTCGACATTGGCGAGTGCAGCTGGCTTGTCGCCGCCTGTACCGGCTGCAGACGGCTCTTCGGCCGGCTGATAGAGGCCAACAGCGCGCAGCGGCTGCTTAACCTGATCCATGCTGATCACCCCCGTCGCGACGAGTGCGCCGACGGCAACGCCACCGACGGTGAACATGATGGCGACAGTGCGAATGATGCTGATCATCGGAATTTCCGTTTCCCTCGCCGGTACCGGAGGCAGCGTATGCCGCGCCAGCCGAAACTCGGTGTTTTCCTTTGTCTCTTGCAAGCAAATCGATGGTTATACGGGAATGCCCTCTACCGCAAGGCAATGGCCATTTTGTGGTGTATTCACACAGTCCGGAAGCGGCGCTTGACGCTTCGTGCCGG
The DNA here is from genome assembly GCA_002869065.1 of Hyphomicrobiales bacterium. Classification (NCBI taxonomy): domain Bacteria; kingdom Pseudomonadati; phylum Pseudomonadota; class Alphaproteobacteria; order Hyphomicrobiales; species Hyphomicrobiales bacterium. The sequence continues at coordinate 285,515 of PKTR01000001.1, read as the reverse complement.
CGGTGCGAGACACGATCCATGGGACAGATTCGAAGCATATGCGTCTATTGCGGTTCGCGGACGGGTGAAAATCCGCTCTATGTCCACACAGCCAACGAGCTCGGCCGGCAAATGGCCGCGAACGATATCCGCCTGATCTATGGCGGCGGCTCGATCGGGCTGATGGGCACGGTGGCCAAGTCGGTACTTGCCAATGGCGGTCAAGTAACCGGTATCATTCCGGAATTCCTGTCGACGCGCGAGATCATGCTGGATGACGTCAGCGAGCTGATCGTCACCACCGACATGCATGAGCGCAAGCGCACCATGTTCGAACGCGCCGAGGCCTTCGTGGCGCTTCCCGGCGGCGTCGGCACGCTGGAAGAAGTGGTCGAGATGATGACCTGGGCGCAGCTCGGCCAACACAAGAAGCCGGTGCTTCTGGCCAATGTCGCCGGCTTCTGGAACCCGCTGATCGATCTGCTGGCCCATATGCGCAGCGAGTCGTTTATCGGCGAGCCCTATATGGTGTCCTATCTGGTCGTCGACCATGTCGAGGATATCGTTCCGCGACTGGCCGAAGCGGTGAAGGACACCGCGCAGGCCGCGCTCGACATCGCCGCCGACGCCGAAGCGATCAAGCGCCTCTGATTTCCCCGAACTGATATCGCCTTGAAATCCGGCTCAGCCCCGCTTGCGCCAGGAATCCGCCGTGTAGATCGCCAGCGACAGCCAGATCAGAGCGAAGGTCGCGAAGCGGATCGGCGACAGCGGCTCGCCGTAGACCAGCACCGCGAGCAGGAACTGGATCGACGGCGCGAGATATTGCAGCAGGCCGATGGTGGCGAGCTTCAGGCGTCGCGCACCGACGGCAAACAGGATCAGCGGCAGTGCCGTGACAATGCCCGTCAGCGCCAGTTGCAGGCTGGTCAGCGGCGCGGTGAACAGGTGCCCTTCCCCGTTTGCGCCGAGAACGGCGATGTAGGCGAGCGCGACAGGCAGCAGGAACGCAGTCTCGATGAAGAGCCCCGGCGACGCACCAACCGGGGTCAGCTTGCGGATATAGCCATAGAAGCCGAAGGAAAAGGCGAGCGTCAGCGAAATCCAGGGAAAGCCCGGCAACATCAGCGCCTGGATGGCAACCGCCACCGCCGCAATGCCGACCGCGACCGACTGATTGCGGGTCAGGCGTTCGCCGAGCAGAAGAAAGCCGAGCAGCACGTTGACCAGCGGATTGATGAAATAGCCGAAGCTCGCCGGCAGCACCTGCGCATTGGTCACCGCCCAGATATAGACAGTCCAGTTGGTGGCGATCAGCAACGTGCTGACAACGAGCGCCATGCGCACCTTGGGGGTTGCAAGCGCGGCGCGCACCTCACCGAAGCGACCGCGCACGAACAGGAACAGGCCGACGAAGACGACCGACCAGGCGATGCGGTTGGCGACGATTTCCCAGACCGGAAGGTGCTCGACCCATTTGAAGAAGACGACCGCGAAGCCCCACAGCAGATAGGCGCTGAGGGCAGCGGTCATGCCGATGCGCAATTCGCGGGTGGCCTCGGCGCCAGCATCGGTCGAAATTCCGGGTCTTGCCTGCGAGCCGTCCCCGCCGGCGCTCATTCGTTGACGACGCGGATGCGCGCGTTCTTTTCGGCTTCGGCCTCGGTCTTGCGGATGAGCTGGTAGACGAGCGAGTCGATCTGCGCCTGGAACGAGGCATCGACGATGTTCGACGACACGCCGACGGTGAACCAGCGATGGCCATCGCTGCTGTCCATGCTCTCGATCAGCACGCGGGTCACTGCGCCGGTGCCGCCATTGAGGATACGCACCTTGTAGTCGACCAGCTCGAGGTCGGAGATCAGCGGCTGGTACTTGCCGAGATCCTTGCGCATGGCAAGGTCGAGGGCGTTGACCGGGCCATTGCCTTCGGCGACAGACATCAGGGTCTCGCCGTCGATCTCGAGCTTGACGCTGGCTTCCGACACGCTGACCAGTTCGCCGATCGCGTTGTAGCGGCGTTCGACCATGACGCGGAAGCTCTTCACCTCGAAGAAGCGCGGAACGGTGCCGAGCGTGCGCTTGGCGAGCAGTTCGAAGGACGCGTCGGCGGCCTCATAGGCATAGCCTTGGGATTCGCGTTCCTTGACGAGGGTCAGCAGCTTGTCGAGCTTCGGATCCTTCGGGTCGACGGCGACACCGAGCCGGTCCAGTTCGGCAACGAGATTCGACTTGCCGGCCTGATCGGAGACCAGAACGTGACGGCGGTTGCCGACGATTTCGGGCGCGACATGCTCGTAGGTCTTCGGATCCTTGAGGATCGCGGACGCATGGATGCCGGCCTTGGTGGCAAACGCCGCAAGGCCAACATAGGGCGCGTGGCGATCCGGCGAGCGGTTCAGCATCTCGTCGAAGCTGCGCGAGATGTGGGTCAATTCGGCCAGCGCTTCCTTGCTGACGCCGACCTCGAAGCGATCCGCATAGTCCGGCTTCAGCATCAGCGTCGGAATCAGCGTCGTCAGATTGGCGTTGCCGCAGCGCTCGCCAAGGCCGTTCAGCGTGCCCTGCACCTGACGCACACCGGCGCGCACGGCCGCGAGCGTGTTGGCGACCGCCTGTTCGGTGTCGTTATGGGCGTGAATGCCGAGATGATCGCCCGGTACGGTTTCGATGACCGTCTTGACGATCGCCTCGATCTCGTCGGGCATGGTGCCGCCATTGGTGTCGCACAGCACGACCCAGCGCGCACCGGCCTCGTAAGCCGTGCGGGCACAGGCCAGCGCGTATTCCGGATTGGCCTTGTAGCCATCGAAGAAGTGCTCGCAGTCGACCAGCGCTTCCTTGCCCGCGGCAACCGTCGCCTCGACCGACTGGCGGATCGAAACGAGGTTTTCCTCGTTGGTCGTGCCGAGCGCGACCTTGACGTGATAGTCCCACGACTTGGCGACGAAACAGATGGCGCTCGACGCGCAGTTGAGCAGTGCGGCGAGGCCCGGATCGTTTTCCACCGAACGCCCTGCCCGCTTGGTCATGCCGAAGGCGGTGAAGGTCGCGGCCTTCGAGCGCGGCTCGGCGAAGAACGCGGTGTCGAGCGGATTGGCGCCGGGATAGCCGCCCTCGACGTAGTCGACGCCGAGGGTGTCGAGCAGTTCGGCAACGGCGATCTTGTCCTCGAGCGAGAAGTCGATGCCGTTGGTCTGCGCACCGTCGCGAAGCGTGGTGTCGAAGAGATAGAGGCGTTCCTTGCTCATCGCGCGTCATCCTTGGCGGTCCCGTCGCGGGACGCGGTTTGCTTTTCGGGTGCGCCGCCCTCAGGCGGCCAATGTGTCGTGTCGTGATCGGGGTGCTGGTAGCTGACCAGCGTGGCAATGAAGGCGGCGGACTCGTCATCCGCCTCGGTAATCATGCCCGGCAGTCCGGCGAGCGTGTCGACATACGGCAGCTTGCCCTCGGTGCCGAACTGGACTTCGGGCACGATGCCGGCCGGCTCGTCGAAAGCACCGATGGCGATCGCCACGCCGTCCGGCGCCTCGTAGGTCAGCGGCGTGCCGCAGTCGGCACAGAAACCGCGCTGCACATGGTTCGAGCTCTGGAAGCGCTTCGGCTCGCCGCGGCTCCACGCGAGATCGGCGCCACGCACCGAGACGAGCGGGCCGTAGAAGCCGCCGAATGCCTTCTGGCACATGCGGCAATGGCAGATCGAGGCATGGCCGAGCGCTCCCATCACCGCAAAGCGCACGGCGCCGCACTGGCAACCGCCGGTATGGACCTCGGTTTCAACGCTCATGGCTTTGCTTTCCTTGCCGCATTTCAATTCGCCCCGCGACAGACGGCTTCGACGTTGTGGCCTTCGGGATCGAGCACGAAGGCGCCGTAGTAGGTCGGGCTATAGTGAGGGCGCAGGCCCGGCGCGCCGTTGTCGGCACCGCCGGCGGCAAGCGCAGCCGCGTGAAAGGCATCGACCATGGCCCGGCTTTGCGCGCCGAAGGCGATATGCACCGGCGGGGCCTGCCGCCACTGCGACGCCAGCCAGAAGAAACCTCTCTCGCCGATCCCGAAGCCGGCCTGGTCGACCGTTCCGCTCACCTCGGCGGGGATTTCCGCCAGCAGCGAAATGCCGAGCGGCGCCAGCGCCTTGGCGTAGAAGGCCTTGGCCCGCTCAAAGTCTTCGACATTGAGCGAGAGATGATCGAGGAGGAACCGCTCCGTCATATCTCTTCCCTCACCCCTCGGGGGCCCCTCATCACTTCGGCTCCCAGGTCGTGCCTTGCGGCCCGTCCATTATGACGACGCCCATGGCGTCGAGTTCGGCGCGGAGCCGATCCGCTTCAGCGAAGTCCTTCGCCTTGCGGGCGTCGGCGCGGGCAACGATCAGTGCTTCGACAGCGGCCGCATCGATATCGGCGGACTGGGTCTTGCGCGCCGCCCATTCGCTTGCCGTTTCACCGAGCAGTCCGAGCAGATTGGCGCTTGCCTTCAGACCGGCGCTGTCACCGGCCGAGCGCAGCGAATGCAGCGCGGCGATGGCCTTCGGCGTGTTGAGGTCGTCGGAAAGCGCGGCGACCACATCGGCATGGGGCTCGCCGGCTTCCACGTCGTCGCCAACCGCGTCATACCAGCCGTCGAGCACCTTGCGGCTTTCTTCCAACCCTTTCACGGTCCAGTCGATCGGCTGGCGGTAATGGGTGCGCAGCATGTTGAAGCGGGCGACCTCGCCCGGCCAGTCGGCCAGCACGTCGTGGATGGTGATGAAGTTGCCGAGCGACTTCGACATCTTCTCGCCTTCGACCTGCAGGAAGCCGTTGTGCATCCAATAGCGTGCCATCGCCTCGGTGCCATGGCAGCAACGCGACTGGGCGACCTCGTTTTCGTGGTGCGGGAACTGCAGGTCGATGCCGCCGCCATGAATGTCGAAGACCTTGCCGAGATGCTTCCAGCTCATCGCCGAGCACTCGATGTGCCAGCCCGGACGGCCGCGGCCCCAGGGGCTGTCCCAACCCGGCTCCTCGGCGCTCGAAGGCTTCCACAGCACGAAGTCCATGGCGTCCTTCTTGTAGGGCGCGACCTCGACGCGAGCGCCGGCCTGCATCTCGTCGAGCGAGCGACGCGACAGCTGGCCGTAGTCCGCCATCGACGGCACGTCGAACAGGACATGGCCGTCGGCGGCGTAGGCATGGCCGCTCGCGACCAGCTTTTCGATCATCTCGATCATTGCGCCGATATGCTCAGTGGCACGCGGTTCCACCGTCGGCGGCAGGCAACCGAGAGCGGCGATATCTTCGTGATACTGCGCCGCCGTCGAGGCGGTCACCTTGGCGATTGCCTCGTTCAGCGGCAGATCGGGATAGTCGCGCAGCGCGCGGGCGTTGATCTTGTCGTCGACGTCGGTGAGGTTGCGCACATAGGTGACATGGTCCGCGCCATAGACATGGCGCAACAGGCGGAACAGCACGTCGAAGACGATTGCCGGGCGCGCATTGCCGATATGGGCGAAGTCATAGACCGTCGGACCGCAGACATAGACCCGGACATTGGCCGGATCGAGCGGCTCGAAAACCTCTTTTTGTCGAGACAACGTGTTGTAGAGCGTCAACGTCATGACATATCCCACCGTGCCTGGCTGGCAGGGGCGTTCTCGTTTCATCGATGTCTCGAAAAGGGAACGGCCTCAGCCAGCGATAGCGCTAGCTAATAATCGAAATCCCGCAAATGCAGATCGCCCGCGAGGGCGTGGCCGTTTTCATGGCCTTGGTTTTGCCGATTTGTTCCGGTTGGTCAAGGCAAAACTGGCTCGTGCCTTCCCTTACGGATGCGACATGAGGCGGTATTTTCTTTCTCGCGGAAAGAATGTAACGAACTATTAACCTGCCTGAATGGCTCGTGAACGCCGGTCTCAGCACCGGTTCAGGGCCGGTTTGTTATACCCCGGATCAATACTCGTATTGCGTCCAATGAGGTTGCCATGATGGCCGACACCGCACACACACACATCAGAACACCGCATCGCCGTTCGACCGTGCATCTGTTCTGCGAAGAAAACTGCGCGCCCTTCGCGGCATGGCGGGATTTCGCCAAGGTGCTTTTCGTGTCGGTCCTGCTGCTGGCGCTTTTCGCCGGGCCGGTCGCGCTGCTGCGGCTCAATGGCGGCGGCGAAAAGGAAGCCACCGCGTTTACGGAACTGAATCTCTGCCAGAAGGTCGGTGGCGCCTGCGACAACACCGTTACCGGCACTCTCGGCACCCGCTGAGCAATCGCGGCGGGTGCCCCTCCCCAGTTTAATCGGCCGCCTCGAACCCGCACCAATAATTATACTGTTTTCGTATCTTTGTATTTTCTAATACTCGTCCACAGCTTGCCGCCTGTTTGCAGACACGAGCTCTTTTGAACATGCGGACTATACGCTTTCTGAAAGTAATACGGGCATAGACCCAGCATTTACACCGTTAGTTAACCCAAAACACTGACGATCCCTGGAAAGTTTATCGCGGGGAAATCGCTCAATGCTGTCTCAACTCAAGCGTATCGGCCTGGCCTCTGTCGGCGCAAAGATCGCAATCTCCGTTGCCGTGATGATGTCGGTCGGGGGTGTCGTCAGCTATTACATTTCGAACCAGAGTCTTCTCTCGGTCGCCGACGTGAACCGCTCTGCGCTTGAGCAGATGACCGGCGATGTCGACGGGTTGCAGACAAGCCTGCAGCAGGCGCTGACGAACGAGAAGCGCGCGTCGCTGCTGTCGGTCAAGGAAGGCAACAAGGCGCGCCTTCTCGAGCAAGAAGCGGCGCTGAGGGAAAAGGTCGCCCGTCTCAACGGCGAACTGAGCGGTGCTCTGACGGTGATCGGCAGTCAGGTCGGCTCGATCCTCGGCACGATGACGTCCGACGACCGCGAGATGTACCAGCTCACCGCGAGTATCTATACCGAGCTGCTCAGCGGCGTGCGCGACATCGCCTATTGGGCCGTGGTCGACGAGGCGACGCTCGAAGACGTCGCTTCGATGGAAGACTTCGACGAGGCCCGCATCGCCGCGATGCGCGCAGCGCTTGCCGCCAAGGCCCGCGCCGACAATCCGCACATCACGCCGGTCGAGGGCGAAGGCACGCTGCGGGTGATCACCCAGCTCGGTCCGATCGAGACCCCCTACGGCATTCTGGAGACCATCGTCGACGACAATTTCACGCCGCTGCGCACCGAAATGGCCAGCATGGCGGACGACATGGCGAAACGGCTGGAAAACAGCAAGGCCATGGAGGAAGCGATCCTCGCGCGCAAGGCGAAGGCACACCGCCAGCAGTTCGAAAAGATCACGGCCGCGCGGACCGAGAGCATGGAGGAAGTCTCCTCCATCGTCGACATGGTCAGCACCAAGCTCGCTGTCTTTTCGATAGTCGTGTGCATTGTCGGTGTCGCCGGCATCTATCTGCTGATCATGTACCTGGTCGGCACACCGATGCGCCGGCTGGTCGGAATCATGAGCCGGCTGTCGCAGAACGACACCGCCGTCACCATCCCCTATGGCAACCGACGCGATGAAATCGGCCTTCTGGCATCCAATGTTGACGAGTTCCGCGGTGCCGTCGAAAGCCGGATCGAAAACGAGGCGTCCCGCGCGGCACAGGCAGCGGAACAGCGCGCCGAGCGCACGCGCATCCTGGAAAAAATGGCGAACGACATCACCGGCTCGGTCGACAGCACGTTCCAGAAGATCACCGAGAGTTCCGACGCGCTGTTGTCGCAGTCCGACTCGATGCGCGAAGGCATGGGCGCCGTGCTCGAAGCCTCGCAGGCCGCGGCCGGCGAAGCGGATCGTTCGCGGGAAACCTCTGACGAAGCCGCCTCGACGTCGGGCAACATCATCGCCGCGATCGAGGACATCGCCACCAATATGCACCAGAGCACCGACCTCATCGCCGAGGCAGTAGACCGCACTCGCCAGTCGCAGGCGGAGTTCGACCGGCTGGTCGCGGCTGCCAACGAAATCGGCGGCATCGTCCAGGTGATCAACGACATCGCCGAACAGACCAACCTTCTGGCGCTCAACGCGACCATCGAAGCGGCTCGCGCGGGCGAAGCCGGCAAGGGCTTTGCCGTGGTGGCCTCCGAGGTCAAGGCGCTCGCGGAGCAGACCGCCAAATCGACCATCGAGATCAACACCCAGGTGTCGGAAATCCAGTCGGCGACCAAGGCTTCCACTGCCTCGCTGTCGACCATCTCCGAAGCATTCCTGCAGGTGCGCGCGACCATCGAACAGGCCGCCGACAGCGTCGAGGGCCAGCGCGAGGCGACCAATGCGTTCGGCTCGATCATCGATGCGACCAACCAGTCGATGCAGGTCGTGGCGCAGCGGATCGAGGAAATCTCGGGGCTCGCCTCGAACGCGTTCGCCTTCGTCGATCAGGTCAACGCCATCGTCAACGAGATGACGGAAACGTCGCGCGAAGTGCGCGAGGCCGTGCCGTCGGTCGTCAACGAGGCGCTCTCGCGTACCGGCCGGGACAACGAGCGGGCGGCCTAGCGCCGCCCGGCCACGCCCGTCATCGTGCCTCCCTTCCCGGTTGACGCACCGGCCAGACTTCCAGAATACCGGCGCAGACGACAAGCGCGCCGCCGACGATCTCGAGCGGGCCGAGATTTTCGCCCGCAAACAGCGCCGCCGAAAGCGAGCCGACCAGTACTTCGGTCATCAGCAGGATGCCGACGCGAGCGGGTTCAAGCCGCGCCGTTGCCCACATCAGGCTCGCCATCGACACCCCCCACCACAGACCTCCCGCGGCAATTGCCATAGCAATCGATATTGCCAGCTCGCTCCCGCCAAAGCTTTCCGGCCAGGGCTCCAGAGCCGGAGCAAGCGCCAGCGCGCCGAGTGTCGCGCCAACCGCGAAGACGAACGCCGCCTCCGCCGGGCCAAGCGCCGGTTTGGCGCGAATGCCGGTGGTAGCGAACGACCACAGCAAGCCGGAGAGCAGCGCGAGCCACTCCCCTGTTCCTCGCGGGACAGGCACCTCACCATCGGCGCCGAGCAGCACGACGAGGCCGACGAGCCCGACCGCGATCGCCACGATCCGCAGGCGCGGCGTCGACCAGCCCATCACATAGCGGCCGATCAGCGTGCTCCACACGGGGGTCAGGAAGAACAGCAGGATGATGACGGCGACCTGGCCATAGACGAAGCCGACCGAATAGAGCACGAAGGCTGCGCCGCCGAGCGCCACCGACAGGAGCGCCAGCGGATCGGCCATCTGCAGCCGGCGTCGGCGCCAAAAAGTGAACGGCGCCAGCAACAGTGCAGCGGCGGCGACAATGGCGAAGGTGCCCCACGATCCCGGCAGACCGCTCTCGGCAAGCCGGCGCACCGGTAGCCAGTAAAAGCCCCAGAGCGCGCCGGTCGCGATGACGATCAGACTGGCAACAAGGGTGGTGCGGTCGGTGTGCATGAAACCCACCTATCCGCCGCGACCGGACTTGGCAATGCGGCGGCAGGCCGGCCCTTGCGAAAACGATCGCAAACCCCTCACCGAGCAACAAAAAAGCCCGGATCGGGATGATCCGGGCTTTCTATCGGTGTCGGTCTGTTTGCGATCAGTCGTCGATCCAGTCGGCGCATTTCGGCGCCGGGCCGTCGCCCCACGGCATGATCGGCACGGTCGAGGTCGAGTTCTTCGGGCTGCCCTCGATCAGCTTGTCGGAATAGACGAGATAGACCAGCACGTTGCGTTTGACGTCGCAGCCGCGCACGATCTGCATCTTCTTGAAGAACAGCGAACGGCGCTCGCGGAACATCTCGTCGCCCTGCTCGAATTTCTCCTTGAACTGGATCGGGCCAACCTGGCGGCAGGCGAGCGAAATGTCGGAGACTTCCTCGGCAACGCCGAACATGCCGGCGACACCGCCCTTTTCCGGCACGGTGTAGTGGCAGGCGACGCCCTCGACGAGCGGATCGTCGACGCCGTAGACGGCGAGTTTGTGGTCCGGCGTCAGCATCTTCCAGACGGTCGATTTCTTGAAAATGAGGTCGGGCTCTTCGGCCATGGCGGCGGTCGCGCCGATCACGGCGCACAGCGCGAGCAACACGATATTGCGTGCAGTGCGGACAATGGCAGTCATTGCGAAATGCTTCCCTTCAGGTTGGAAACGGTCGCCACACATATATGGAGCCACCGCCCGCTTTGCGAGGGTGCAAAACGAAAGCGCCGCCCGAGCGGACGGCGCTTCCAGCTTGTTTTCAATCGTGAGCGGCGAGGTTACTCGCTGTCGCTGGCGGCCAATTGCAACGCCTGCTCGAGCACGGTCTGGTCGCCGATATGGTTTGCGAGGATCAGCACCAGCTTTGCGTTGAAATAGGCGCTTGCGGCATCGTCCAGATCGCGGTGCGCATCGATGATGGCGTTATAGGCGCGATCGGGATTGTCGAAACGGGATTCTGTTACGAGAGCGGTCATGAGCGGCCTCCCTTGGCGCGCGACAGCGCGGCGTCGATCTTGTCGGCGTCGAAGTGGCGGAACCGGGCAGCGAGATGCTGGTCCGGGCGGACCAGATAGCAGGCGCCGGGCGTCGCGTCGTAGCGCTTGGCGAACAGGCCGTCCTTGTCGAGGATGTCCTCACCGATGACGACGACGGACACGTCGCGCGGAAGGCCTGCCGGCCGCTCACCATCCTTCATCACGAGCAGCGTGAAGTCATGGCCAAGCGCGTTCAGCAGCCACTTGTCGGCGCCATCGGCGGTCGACATCGGCGCATCGGGCACCGGGAAGCCGAGCTTCGCGCTGCCGCCGAACGATGCCGCATCCGGCGTCGACAGCGGCGTCTCGTAGACGCTCGGGTCCGACAGGCGGCCGGAGTTGACCATGCGGCGGGCGAACGGCGCGCGGCGGGCAAGTTCCAGCGCCGCGTTGCGGAAATCGCGCGAGGCGTTGTTCTTCGGCGTGATGAAGTCGGTCGAGCGGGTCGAATGGCCGATATTGTAGTCGGCGGCGTGAGTGCGCTCGATGTCGTAGCTGTCGAGCAGCGCGGCCGATGCCTCGCCGCGCAGGATCAGCGGCAGCTTCCAGCCGATGTTCTCCGCGTCCTCGAAACCGGAGTTTGCACCACGCGCGCCGAACGGCGAGACCTGATGCGCGGCGTCGCCGGCGAAGATCACCCGGCCATGGACGAACTTTTCGAGCCGGCGGCACTGGAAGGTGTAAACGCTGACCCATTCGAGCGTGTAGTCGCGGCCTTCGAGCATGCGCGACAGCCGCCGGTGTACGTTCTCCGGCTTGGTTTCCTCTTCCGGGTCGGCATCCCAGCCGATCTGGAAGTCGATGCGCCAGATGTCGTCGGCCTGCTTGTGCAGCAGCGTCGACTGGCCACCATGGAACGGCGGCTCGAACCAGAACCAGCGTTCGGCCGGATAGTCGGCGTGCATGCGCACATCGGCAATGAGGAAGCGGTCGTGGAAGGTCTGGCCGACGAAATCGAGGCCTAGCAGACCGCGCACAGTCGAGCGCGCGCCGTCGGCGGCGACCACGTAGTCGGCTTCGATTACATAAGGTCCGTCCGGCGTCTCGACGGTGAGGCGGACACCATCCTCAAGCTGTTCGACAGCGGCGACCCGGTTTGACCAGCGCAGATCGACGCCTTCGAGCTGATGGGCGCGGTCGACGAGGAATTTCTCGAGATAGTACTGCTGCAGATTGACGAAGGCCGGCATCTTGAAGCCGCCCTCGGGCAACAGGTCGAACTGGTAGACCATGTCGTCGCGGAAGAAGACCTTGCCGATCTGCCAGGTCACGCCCTTGTCGATGACCGGGGCGGCGACGCCCAGGCGGTCGAGGATCTCCAGCGCGCGCTTGGAATAACACAGGCCGCGCGAGCCCTCGCCGATGCGGTTGGCGTCGTCGAGCAGCACCACGGGCACGCCTCGTGACGCGAGGTCGATCGCGGTCGCAAGACCGATCGGGCCAGCACCGACGATAACGACGGGCTGGCGGACGGGCTTCGCCGTGTCCTGATCCTCACTGCGCAAATAGCCGAACTGAAATACCGAATGGCGCTCGTAGGTATCTGGCACCTTTCCCTCCCAAGAAATGACGCATCGGGACGCTGCCCGGAACCGGCGCTCCCCCGCGCCGGCCAACACATACCGCACGGATCAAACCGCACGGCACGCCGTACCACAATGATATACCGCACTGCCCGGGGCGGGTTTTGGCCGCCTCCGGGCGCGCTTTTCGTTATGCCTGCAGAGCTTCCCACATCTCGCGGTCGCGCTCGGCGGTCCAGATCTGCGGGTGGTCGATGCCGTTGGCCTCGTCATAGGCGCGCGCGACATTGAACGGCAGGCAATGCTCGTGGATGGCGAAGGAACCGAATTTCGGGTCCATCGCATCACGGCAGATATCGAAGGCTTCCTTCAGCGAGCGGCCCTCTTCCACCGACTGGGCGACCGAGCCATAGAGCGTGGCGAGGAAGTCGCGGGTCAGCGCGATCGCGTCCTGCACTTTCTCAGGGCTCGCCAGCGCGTCGCCACGGCCCGGCACCAGAGCCTGAGGCTCGAAGGTGGCGAGGCGGTCGAGCGTCTTCGGCCAGTCGTTGAGATGGGCGTCGCCGCAATAGCAGGCGGAGTGGTACTCGACCAGGTCGCCGGAGAACATGACGCGGGAATCCGGCACCCAGGCGACGGTGTCGCCCATGGTGTGACCACGGCCGAGATGCATCAGCCGCACTTCGCGATTTCCCAGCCACACGGACATGGAGGTCGCAAAGGTCATGGTCGGCCAGGTGAGACCCGGGATCGACTCGGCATCCTGGAACAGGCGCGGGAAGCGGCCGAATTCGGACTCCCAGTCCTGCTGGCCACGCTCGACGATCATCGCGCGGGTCAGGTCGGAGGCGATGATTTCCTGCGGCTGGTAGGCCGAGGCGCCGAGCACGCGCACGGCGTGGTAGTGCGACAGCACGACGTATTTGATCGGCTTGTCGGTGACGCTGCGGACACGTTCGATGACCTGATCGGCCATCGCAGGCGTCGCCTGGGTGTCGATCACCATCACGCCGTCGTCGCCGACGATGATGCCGGTGTTGGGGTCGCCCTCGGCGGTGAAGGCATAGAGGCCCTCGCCGATCTCATCGAAGCTGACCGTCTTCTGCTCGGTGTCGCCGACGGAAGCGAATTCCTTGGCCATGGATGAACTCCTTGAATTTGTCGTTCTTGTTGGCGAGGCCTCAGGCCTTCGCGATTTCCTGGTCGATGGCGCCGAAGACGGAGGTGCCGTCGGCGTCGAACATTTCGATGCGCACGCGGTCGCCGAAATGCATGAAGGGGGTCGACGGCTTGCCGTCGCGAATGGTCTCGATCATGCGGATCTCGGCGATGCAGGAATAGCCGACGCCGCCCTCCGCAACGGGCTTGCCCGGCCCGTCATCAAGCTTGTTGGAGACCGTGCCGGAGCCGATGACCGCACCGGCGCCGAGCGGGCGGGTGCGCGCGGCATGGGCGACGATCTGGGTGAAATCGAAGGTCATGTCGACGTCGCAGCGGGCGCGGCCGAACGGCTTGCCGTTGAGGTCGACATTGAGCGGCAGCGCGATGGTGCCACCGTCCCACGCCTCGCCCAGCTCGTCGGGCGTGACCGCGACCGGCGAGAAGGCCGAGGACGGCTTTGACTGGAAGAAGCCGAAACCCTTGGCCAGTTCGCCCGGGATCAGGTTGCGCAGCGAGACGTCGTTGACCAGCATCAACAGCTTGATGTGACCATCGATCTCGCCCGACGGCGTTCCCATCGGCACGTCGTCGGTGATGACGGCGAGTTCGGCCTCGAAGTCGATGCCCCAGGCCTCATCACCGAGCCGCACCGCGTCACGCGGTGCGATGAAGGTATCCGAGCCGCCCTGATACATCAGCGGATCGGTCCAGAAGCTCGCCGGCAGTTCGGCACCGCGGGCCTTGCGCACCAGTTCGACGTGGTTGACGTAGGCCGAGCCGTCCGCCCACTGATAGGCGCGCGGCAGCGGCGACAGACAGTCTTCCTCGTTGAACGGCATTCCCTCGATCTGCTTGAGTTCGAGACGCTCGGCGAGATCGCGCAGGCCCGGTTCACAGGCTGCCCAGTCGTCGAGCGCCTTCTGCATCGTGCCGGCAACGGCGCCGGCCGGTGTGCAGCGGCTGAGATCGCGGGAAACGACGACGAACTGCCCGTCCCGGGTGCCGTCGCGCAAAGTGGCAAGTTTCATCGGGTCTCCTGATATTCCCTGCGGCGCCTGCCGGCGCCTTATCCTTCGGTCTTTTCCTCATCCGCGGGCTTGAAGGTCAGTGCGACGCCGTTGTTGCAGTAACGCAGGCCGGTCGGCTGCGGGCCGTCCTTGAAGACGTGGCCCTGGTGACCGCCGCAACGGGCGCAGTGATATTCGGTGCGCGGATAGATCAGTTTGAAGTCGAGTGACGTTTCGACGTGCCCCGGAATGGTGTCGAAGAAGCTCGGCCAGCCGGTGCCGCTGTCATACTTGGTGTCCGAGGCGAACAGCTCCAGATCGCAGCCGGCGCAGTGGAAGGTGCCCTTGCGCTTCTCGTCATTGAGCGGGCTGGTGAAGGCGCGTTCGGTGCCGGCCTCGCGCAGCACGTGATACTGCTGCGGGTTCAGGCGCTTCTTCCATTCATCCTTGGACAACACCAATTTCTCGATCCCTTCAGCCAGAGCCGTTCCGATACCAGCGGTGAGACCGGCGAAGCCGGCCACCAGCGAAGCCACAACATTGCGTCTCGTCATCATGAACCACCATCCTTCCTGTTTGCCAGATGTGACGATGGCGCATGATATGGAGGACGTTTGCGCCATTTCCCGGACAAGATGGTCAGCATAACCGCATTGTGAAGCGTCGTGACATCAACCGTGCGTTTTTGCCGCCTGCCGGGGAAGCGAAATGCCCCCCTACTCAGCGACCCGCTATTCCGCGGCTTCGGCCTTCGGGCGGGCCGGCGGGCGCACCGGACCATCGGTGACGCGCCAGCTCTCCGCATAGGGTCCGAACTCGACCGACGATGCACCGGCGCCCACTTCGAGCGGGTCGCGGGTGTCGATCATCACGGCGTATTCATCCGTTCCCGGCTTGGTCTGCTCGAACATGCGCTGCAGCGCCTTCGGGTGCGGACCGTGGGTGAAGCCGCAAGGATGGAAGGTGACCATGCCCGGATGGATGTTGTCGCGGCTGAAGAAGTCACCATCGTGGTAGAAGATGACTTCGTCGAAATCGTCGTTGTTGTGGAAGAACGGCACCTTGAGCGCGCCCGGATCGGTCTCGAAGGGACGCGGCACGAAGGTGCAGATGATGAAGCGGCTCGCCATGAAGGTCGAGTGCGCCGAGGGCGGCAGGTGATAGCGGTGCGACATCAGCGGACGGATGTCCTTGACGTTCAGCCGCACCACCGAGAGATCGCCATGCCAGCCGACCGCGTCGAGCGGGTTGAACGGGTAGACGACGGTGGAGACCGCGTCGAGCCGCTTGATGGCGACATGCCATTCATTCTCGTCCTGCTGGGCGAGGAAGGCATCGTCGATGGTCGGCGTGTCGAGGATCGCCTCGTCGAACACGGCATGACGGCCGACCAGACCGCGATCCGGCAGCTTGTAGGTGCCGTTGGTGTTCTCGATGACGAGCATCATCACCGGCTCGGAGGGCTCAATGCGCCACATGGTCGAGCGCGGAATGACGATGTAGTCGCCCTTGGTGAAGGACAGGCGGCCGTAGTCGCAATAGAACTCGCCAGCACCCTCATGGATGAACAGCAGTTCGTCACCGTCGGCGTTGCGGACCAGATGATCCATCTTGCTGTCGACGCGCCACAGACGAATCTTGGTCGCCGCGTTCTGCAGGATCGACGGCGCATCCCACAACGTCGGGCCGCATTCGGACAGCTTGGTGAGATCGAAGGCGCGCGGGCGCAGCGGACCGGACCAGCTGGTCCATTCGGTCGGCGCGTGGCGGTGATACATCATCGCGGCCGGGCCGAAGAAGCCTTCCTTGCCGAGTTCGCGCTCGAACGTGCCTTCGGGGATATCGGCATGGGCCTGGCGCGAAGCCTGACCTTCCACGCGAGGGAATGAAATGTAGTTGGCGCCCATGCGTCTGTCCTCCCGGGTTCTTCGTTCGCCGTCCGGTCTTTTCGGGAGCGCCTTTGCCGTTGTTCGACGGCGCGCTCTTGCCAGCGGCGTTGCAGTGGAGTCAGAATTAGTTTTACATGTAACTAAAGTCAATACGTCGCACCCACGGCATATTGCATTGAATGGTGTTTTATGAGTCGCCTGCGGGGCACTTGCACACCGCGAAATGCTGCCATAGGACTGCGGCGCAGATGCGCGGAACGACAACCGGTAACGGACGATGACGACAAAAAATTCAGGCACCGAAACGGCCCCCGACACGCTTGAGCTCGAGAACTTCCTCCCCTATCGACTCAACGTTCTGGCCGAAACGGTCAGCCAGTCGCTTTCGCGGCACTACTCCGACCGCTACGGCATCAGCATTCCCGAATGGCGCGTCGTCGCAACGCTCGGGCAGTTCAGCTCAATGACGGCAAAGGCGGTCGGCGCCCACAGCCACATGCACAAGACCAAGGTGTCGCGCGCCGTCGCGGCGCTGGAAGAAAAGGGTATGGTCAAGCGCAAGGCAAACCCGTCGGACAAGCGCGAGGCGTTCCTCCGTCTCACCCCGAAGGGCCAGTCGGTCTACGACTCCTTCGTGCCGTCGGCGCTGACCTTCTCCGATGCGCTGGCCTCGGTGCTGAGCGACGCGGAGCGGGAGACCTTCGACATCATCCTCGCCCGGCTGATCGACCAGGCCGAGGTGCTGGCCAGCGAAACGCTCGGCCAGACGTCATGATCAAGCTCTACGACTACTTCCGCTCCTCCGCCGCTTATCGGGTCCGCATCGCGCTCAATCTGAAAGGCGTCGGCTACGAGCATGTCGGCGTGCACCTGGTGCGCGACGGCGGCGAACAGCACAAGCCGGCCTACAAGGCGGTCAACCCGCAGGGGCGCGTGCCGACGCTGGAGCTGGAAGACGGCACCCGGATCATCCAGTCGCCGGCCATCCTCGAATTCATCGAGGAACGCTGGCCCGAGCCGGCCTTGTTGCCGAAGGACGATGTCGCACGGGCGCATGTGCGTGCGCTCGCGGCGGTGATCGCCTGCGATATCCACCCGCTCAACAACCTCTCCTCGCTCGGTCTGTTGCGCGGCAAGTTCGGTGCCGACGAGGCCGGCGTCAGCGAATGGTACGCGCACTGGATCACGCAGGGCTTCGCAACCATCGAGGCGCTGCTCGGCGACACGCCGTTCGCGGGTGGCGAGGAACCGGGCCTTGCCGAGGTCTATCTGGTTCCGCAGGTGTTCAACGCACGCCGCTTCAACGTGCCGCTCGAAGCCTTCCCGAAGATCGTCGCGATCGATGCAGCCGCCGCCGCCCTTCCGGCCTTCGTCAAAGCCCACCCGGACAACCAGCCCGACGCGGCCTGAGCGGCGCTCGGTCGGTCACGAATGGCCGCCCGTCCTGCCTGCTGGTATTCATCGGCAGTGGTGGCGATGGTACACCGCTGGTTTCTTAACAGGCGCGGCAAAATAGGCTATAATTCCGCCAACTTGCGAAGTCGGCCCAATCGCGGTCGCAGCATTGAGCCTCCCCTCGAAAGCATTTGCTTTCTGTTGTGCTTTTTTTGCGCGTCGCGGACCTGATGCAGCTCGATTCTTCCTTTGTTTTTTCCTTTATTCCTTCTTCAGACCGCCGCAAGAGCGGTCAATTGCACCATGGCGATTGCCATGGCTTGTGTGGGGAGAAAGACCATGAAAACGTCGAAGAAATTTCGTCTGCTGGCCGCAGCGGCCGCAATCGGCGTGGCGATGACGCTTCCCGGCGGCGGCACGCTGTTGGCCGCCGATGACGGCTACACCGTCATTTCGAAGCTCGAGACCTTCAATGAGCTTCTCGTCGGGCCGCGCATCACCGACCCGAAGGACGAGGCGAACTTCTTTGTCGTCAACAACGACGGCACGCTGAACGGTACCTGGCACGGCAAGACGCTGACAGGGACCTGGCGCTGGGACGACGCGTTCTTCTGCCGCGTCCTGACGGCCCCGCGCCCTGCCCCTGAAGACTGCCAGCAATGGGCGCTGGCCGACGACAAGGCACGTCTCGTGCGTGAGCGCGGGACCGGAAAAACGGCCGACTATGTGGTCAGGAAGTAGCGAAACCGAAGGCACCGATTGGAAGCAGCCATGCGGCACGTTGCTACGTCGACGCGCACTGTGAATTCACAAAAAGGCCCTAACGGCTGCTTACCGCGATAGGTCTCTGTTTACTTAAATCTGCGGCTTTGTTTGAATTCGCATCGCCGCCTCGTCATAGTGATCCTGGGTAGAAACGGCGCGTTTATGCCGTTTCGGGGACATTTCGCATGACGCATGCCCACATGTAGTGCGTATTGGGGTTAGGCCGCAGTCATGAGTTCACGGCGCGCCATTTCGGCGACAGCGGGTGCAGTCTTTGCAGCAGCGTTGATCGCGCTTGCAGGGATCGGCGAAGCAACCGCGCAGAGCGCGTCTTGTGCGCGGCTCGAGGCAGAGCTTGCCCGGGCGCATCAGGGCGGCAACGCGGGGAATGCCGCAAAACGGCAGAAGTGGTCGCGCGCATCGCGCCAGCAGGACGCGGCGCTGAAGAAAACCCAGTCCTATGCCCATCGCCAGGGATGTTCGGGGGCCAAGCGCGGCACGCCGCTGTGTCAGGGCCTGACCAAGAAGATCGGCCGCATGCAGGCCAATCTGCGCAAGCTGAATGCCGGCGTGCGGAAGTTCTCCGGCGGCGGAAGTAGCAACACCAGCAAAATCCGCTCGATCAAAGCCCGCATGCGCCGGATGCGCTGCGGCGAGCAGGTCCGTGTCCGCGAAGCGCGCTATGAAGCACGCAGCGAACGCCGGTCGAACGGCCTGTTCGGCATGCTGTTCCGCGACCGGCCGCGCGATCGTTCGATGGCGGAATACCGGCGTTACGATTTCCATGACGGTCGCCGCGACAGCTACCGAGACGAACGCGCACTGCCGACAAGCGCCCGCCAGGAATGGCCCGATGACCGCGCTTATGACGACGGCGGGTTCAGTGACGACGTCAACGTCTACGGCAGCACGTTCCGCACTTTGTGCGTGCGCACCTGCGACGGTTACTATTTCCCGATCAGCTTCTCGACCGGCAAACGGAACTTCTATCGCGACAAGCTGGTCTGCCAGAAGATGTGCCCGGACGCCGAGGTCGAACTCTTCGTGCACCGCAATCCGGGCGAGGAATCCGAAGACATGACCACCGTCTCGGGCGTGCCCTACGCCGAGAAGGACTACGCCTTCGCTTACCGTCAGGCGTTCAACTCGTCGTGCAGCTGCGGTCGGGTGACGCCGTCGATGACGCCGATCAGCACCAGCGGCCTCACCTCACCGGTTACGGTGGCTGGCGAAACCGCGCTGCTGAGCGACGACGATGCGCTAAAGTCGGGCACGATCCGGGTCAAGCTGCCGGTGCCTGAAGACAAGCCCGCGCTTGGCGAAGATCCTGACACTCTGGCCAATCTGCGCGGCCAGTTCATGCCGCTTGCGACCGCCAACCCGTCGAGCCTCATCGCCAGCGCCGCCAAGCCGAGCGAACGCAAGGTCAGACGAGTCGGGCCAGCGTTCTTTCCCGCCCAATAAACGGCAGCAGCAGCGCCAGTTCCGGGCCGGCATCGCGGCCGGTCAGCGCCTGACGCAGAGGCAGGAACAGCTCCCTGCCCTTGCGGCCGGTCTTCTCCCGCACAGCCTTGGTCCAGACCTTCCAGGTCTCATTGCCCCATGGCTCGTCCGGCAGCGTCTCGCGGGCGGCTGCGAGGAAGTCGCCATCGCGCTCGGCCGATGACGCAGGAACGGCATCGCCGGTGGCAATCGCCCACCAGTCGGCGGCTTCGGCGAAGGTTGCGAGATTGCCGCGCACGGCAAGCCAGAACGCTTCTCCGCCACCGACGCCGAGTTTTGCCAGCCGAGTGGCCGCTTCCTCGAAATCCGTTTCGTGCAGCAGGCGCGCATTGAGCCCGACAAGATCGTGCGGATCGAAGCGCGCCGGCGCCTTCGAAACGCCTGCAAGATCGAAATGCTCGGTCAGGTCTTCGAGCGATCGATAGGCGTGAACGGCCTCCGAGGTGCCGATCAGCACGGCGAGCGAGGCGACTGCCATCGGCTCATACCCTTCATCACGCAATGAGCGGATCGAGAGCGAGCCGACCCGCTTCGAGAGCCCCTCACCACTCGCCGTGGTCAGCAGATTGTGATGCGCGAAATGGGCGGGTTCGGCACCGAGTGCCTTGAACAGCGCGATCTGTACCGCCGTGTTGGTGACATGATCGTCGCCGCGCACGACGTGGTTCACGCCCATATCGATGTCGTCGACGACCGACGGCAGCGTGTAAAGGTAGCTGCCGTCCTCGCGCACGAGAACCGGATCGGAGAGCGAGCCGATATCGACGCTCTGCTCGCCGCGACACAGATCCGTCCAGGTAACGTCGGTGCGGCGGATCGCTTTCGGGTCGCTGTCGAAATTTGGCAGCAGGAAGCGCCAGTGCGGTTTGCGGCCTTCGGCCTCGAAGGCGGCACGCTCTTCGTCGCTCAGCAACAGGGCTGCACGGTCATAGACCGGCGGCAAACCGCGAGCGCGCTGCAGACGGCGGCGGCGCTCCAGCTCGTCGGCGGTCTCGTAGCAGGGATAGAGCAGACCGCGCGATTTCAGGTCCTCGGCAACGGCGTCGTAGCTCTCGATGCGCGCCGATTGGCGCTCGACACGGTCGGGCACAATGCCGAGCCAGCCGAGATCCTCGGCAATCGCGTCGGCATACTCAGTCCGAGAGCGCTCGGTGTCGGTATCGTCGAAGCGCAGGATGAACTGCCCGCCGGTTTTCTTGGCCAGCAAGTCGTTGAACAGCGCGGTGCGCGCATTGCCGATATGGATGTAGCCGGTCGGCGACGGCGCGAAGCGGACGGTCGCACTCATTTCGCTGCCCCTGCGGGATCGCGATAGCGGTTGGTGATCGGATAGCGCCGGTCGCGGTCGAAATTCTTGCGGGTGATCTTCACGCCGGGTGCCGCCTGCCGTCGCTTGTATTCGGCGATATAGAGCAGATGCTCGACGCGCTTGACGATGGCCTGATCGTGGCCGCGCGCAACGATCTGGGCGACGCTTTCCTCGTTCTCGACGAGGCCCTGCAGGATGTCGTCGAGCACGTCATAGGGCGGCAGCGAGTCCTGATCGGTCTGGTTTTCGCGCAGCTCCGCGGTCGGCGCCTTGGTGATGATGTTCGCCGGGATCACCTCGCCTGCGGGCCCGAGAACCCCGCTCGGCAGATGGTCGTTACGCCAGGCCGCGAGCCGGTAGACCTCGGTCTTGTAGAGATCCTTGATCGGATTGTAGCCGCCGTTCATGTCGCCATAGAGCGTCGCATAGCCGACCGATACTTCCGACTTGTTGCCGGTGGTCACGACCATGTCGCCGAACTTGTTGGAGATCGCCATCAGGATCGTGCCGCGCGCACGCGATTGCAGGTTTTCCTCCGTCACGTCGCGTTCGCGGCCCTCGAACAGGCCGGCCAACACGTGCTCGAAACCCTCGACCGGATCGACAATCGGCACGATGTCGTAGCGCACGCCGAGCGCCTCGGCGCAGAGCGCGGCGTCCGACAGGCTTTCCTCCGACGTATAGCGGTAGGGCAGCATCACGCAGTGGACCTTGTCGGGTCCAAGCGCGTCAACGGCGATCGCCGCGCAGATTGCCGAGTCGATGCCGCCCGACAGGCCGAGCACGACGCCGGGGAAGCGGTTCTTGTTGACGTAGTCGCGCAGGCCCAACACGCAGGCCTGCCAGTCGGCGTCGGAGCGTTCACGCGCGGGGACCATCGGCCCCTCGCTGCAATGCCAGACGCCATTCTCACCGCGCTGCCAGACGGTCAGGGCGATCGCTTCCTCGAAGTCGGCCATCTGCAAGGCGAGCGTACGGTCGGCAGCAAGGCCGAAGGAACCGCCGTCGAAGATCAGCTCGTCCTGACCGCCGATCTGATTGGCATAGACCAGCGGCAGACCGGTCTCGACGACGCGCGCGATCATCACCTGCAGGCGCAGATCGGCCTTGTCGTGCCAATAGGGCGAGCCGTTCGGCACCAGCAGGAGCTCGGCGCCGGTCTCGGCAAGGCATTCGCAGACGTCCTCGACCCAGGCATCTTCGCAGATCGGCAGGCCGAGACGAATGCCACGGAAATCGGCGGGTCCGGGCAGCGGACCGGGCGCGAAGACGCGCTTTTCGTCGAACGGGCCGTAATTCGGCAGCTCGACCTTGTGGCGCATGGCGGTGATCCTGCCGCCGTCGGCAAGCGCCACCGAATTGTGCAGCTTGCCGCTCTCCGTCCACGGCGTGCCGAGGATGATGCCGGGGCCGCCGTCTGCGGTCTCGGCCGCCAGCGTCTCTACCGCCTCGCGACAGGCCGCAACGAAGGACGGTTTCAGCACCAGATCCTCCGGAGGGTAGCCGGCGATGAAGAGTTCGGGGAACAGCACCAGATCGGCGCCAAGCGCCACCGCGTCGCGACGAGCAGCGCGCACCTTTTCCGCGTTGCCGGCGATGTCGCCGACGATCGGATTGAGCTGGGCAACGGCCAGCCGCAAAGTATCGAGAGGAGCGTTGGTCATAGTCGCCGGTTTAACCGACCGCACGGTGACCCGCAATCGCCGAGATGCATGGCGCTCATGCCGCGCATCCCCGCGGGGTTAGTCCGACCGCTTCACAAACTGATTCAACGTCTTCACATGCAGATTCAACGACCGGGCGCGCAAACGCGCTCGCCGGGCCCGAATTCACGAGTCCGGCGAGTCGTTTAGGCGGTGATGTTGAGGAAGTGATTCCGGCGAGATCGCGCGGTTATGCGGCGCTTTTCTCGAACGCGTAGGCGTCCATGCGCAGCGCACCGTGCTGACCGGATTCGTGCAGCAACTTGCCGCGTGCGCCCTCGCCCGCCGCGCCGAGCGCGACGAAGAGCGGCAGCAGGTGCTCGTCGGTCGGGTGGTTGCGCACACCGTGCGGCGCCTTTGCGCGGTAGTCGAGCAGCGCGTCGACGTCGCCCGCCGCAACCTTGTCGGCGATCCAGTCGGCGAACTCGGCGACCCAGGGGAAGACCCCGTTCGTGCCAGCCTCCTCCGGCACCTCGCGGACCATCTCACGCAGATTGTGCGTGATGGAACCGGTGGCGAAAATCAGGATGCCTTCGTCCTTCAAACCGGCCAGTGCCTGACCGAGGCGGTAATGGTGCGCCGGGTCGAGGTCGGGCTGGATCGAGAGCTGGACGACCGGGATATCGGCCTTGGGATGGCTGACGACGAGCGGCACCCAGGTGCCGTGATCGTAGCCGCGCTTTTCGGTGATCGCAGGCTTGAGGCCGACCTCGTGCAGATGCAGCGCGATCTGCTCGGCGAGGTCCTTGTCGCCGGGCGCCGGATAGACGATCTCGTAGAGCGGCCGCGGGAAGCCGTAAAAATCGTAGATCATCTCCGGTTCCGGGTCGGTGACGACGACCGGGCGGTCGGTCTCGAAATGGGCCGAGATTGACAGGATGGCGCGCGGGCGCGGCAGGTCCGCGCCCCAATCGGCGAGGAACTGGCGGGCGGCCGACTGGCCGAGCAGCAGCGCGGGCGAGCCGTGCGAAATGAAAACCGGTGCAAAAGACGTCATGTGTCATCTCCTTCGTTGACCGGAATGTATGCGAGGCACGGCGCGGCGAAAGACGCCTTTCCAGAAACAGATTGTTCAACAGAGCTTGCCGTCAGCGCGCGGAGAACTGCGGAAGGTCGTCTTCAATGTCGTAATAGTCGCCTTTTTCCGACACATGGATGTGTGCCGACAGGCGCAGGCCGGTCGGTTCATCCATCGACCCGGCCATCAGCGAGAGCACGTCTCCGCCGACCGGTTCCCAGAACATCAGGCTGCCGCATTTGCGGCAGAAGCCGCGCCGGGCGGCGTCGGTGGCCTGATACCAGGTGATGTTTTTCAGGCCGTCGATGTCGATTGCGACGCGCGGTGCCTGGGTCGCGGCAACGAAATGGCCTGACTGTCGGCGGCACGAACGGCAATGGCAGCCGATCACCGGGCGCAGCGGCCCGACAACGGAATAGCGAACCGAACCGCACAGGCATTGCCCGGTATGGCGGTCGTCGTCGCCGGTTTGGTTCTGGAAGGATGTCGACATGCTGCACTCCCCTGCCCCGATGGGATCAGCAAACGATAGCCGTAAAGAGCCCCCGAGCGGAATCCCCGCACGTCTCCGGGCAAAGAAAAACCGCGCCGGAAGTCCCGGCGCGGTTTCTGATGTCAGGCCTAAAGGGCGCGACGTTGCTTAGAGGCTACCGCCGGCGACCACCTTGTTCGGGTGCTCGTCGCGTTCCTTCTTGAGGTTCTCGGCAATCAGGAACGACAGCTCGAGCGCCTGATCGGCGTTGAGCCGCGGATCGCAATGCGTGTGATACCGCGCCGACAGGTCGTCCTCGGAAATCGCCTTGGCGCCGCCGGTGCACTCGGTGACGTTTGAGCCGGTCATTTCGATGTGGATGCCGCCGGGATGGCTGCCCTCGGCGCGGTGCACCTCGAAGAAGCCCTGCACTTCCTTCAGAACGCGATCGAACGGCCTTGTCTTGAAGCCGGTCGCGGCCTTGACCGTGTTGCCGTGCATGGGATCGCAGGACCACACGACCTTGCGACCTTCGCGCTCGACGGCACGAACGAGGCGCGGCAGGTATTCATGAATCTTCTCGGCGCCGAAACGGCTGATGAGCGTCATCCGGCCGGCTTCGTTGTTCGGATTCAGAATGTCGAGCAGGCGCAGCAGTTCATCCGGTTCGAGGCTCGGACCGCACTTCATGCCGAGCGGGTTCTTCACGCCGCGGCAGAACTCGATATGGGCATGATCCGGCTGGCGGGTGCGGTCGCCGATCCACAGCATGTGGCCGGAGGTGGCGTACCAGTCGCCCGAGGTCGAGTCGATGCGCGTCAGCGCCTCTTCGTAGCCGAGAAGCAGGGCTTCATGGCTGGTGTAGAGGTCGGTCGAACGCAGCTGCGGCGTGGTGTCGGGCTCGACACCGCAGGCCCGCATGAAGGCCAGCGTCTCGGAAATGCGGTCGGCGATCTCCTGATAGCGGTGGCTCTGCGGGCTGTCCTTGACGAAGCCGAGCGTCCACTGGTGGACGTGGTCGAGGTTGGCGTAACCGCCCTGCGCGAAGGCGCGCAACAGGTTCAACGTCGCCGCGGACTGGCGATATGCCATCTCCATGCGCTCGGGATTGGGCGCGCGGGAGGACTCGTCGAAGCCGATTTCGTTGATGATGTCGCCTCGGTAGCTCGGCAGCTTGAGGTCGCCGCTGACTTCCCAGTCGGATGAACGCGGCTTGGCGAACTGGCCGGCGATGCGACCGATCTTGACGACCGGCGAGGCCGCCGCATAGGTCAACACGACCGCCATCTGCAAAAAGACGCGGAAAAAGTCGCGGATCGTATCCGCGTGGTGTTCGGCAAAGCTCTCGGCGCAGTCGCCGCCCTGGAGAACGAAACCGCGACCGTTCGCGACCTCGGCCAGAGCCTTCTTCAACTTGCGCGCCTCACCGGCAAACACCAGCGGCGGATACGACGTGAGACGTTGTTCGACATCCCGTACCGCGTCTGCGTCGGGGTATGCGGGAACTTGAACGACCGGCTTGGAACGCCAGCTGTTCGGGGACCATTGCTCCGTCATAACTCTTCCGTCACTCTTTCCGTCTGCGTTTCCGCTTTTCGTGCGCAACCGTCACACATCAGGGAAAACGCTCTTCCCCGCCGTCTCCGGCAGGCTCTTCCCTTCAAGCCGTTGCGTTGATGGGATCGATTGCCCGCACCATGCGGGCGGCAAGGCCGAACGCCCGTCTTCGACGGTGATGCGGCTCTGCGCGCGCGGGTTATACACGCCTGCGACAGAAATGACCACTCCTGCGAAGGAATAGCAACAAAACCGCCACGTGCCGGCAGGGCGCGGTCGGATGCTCGCCATGCAAACCCGGTCGCGACACGAAAAAACCTGCAGGCGGGAGGCCGCCTGCAGGTCTTGTCTGGCTTCCGGGCCGTCTCCAACGATGGCTCTCGATTTCGGGGCGGACCCCGGAGCAGCCCGGAAGATCAAGCCCCTCAGGCGGCGACCGCCTGAGGGAATATTCGACGCGGCTTATTGCGCGACCATGGCTTCCGGCTTCGGGGTTGTGCTGGTTTCGACCGGAAGGATCGGATAGGTCACCGTCGGCTGTTCGCCGGTCAGCGTCTTCAGGAACGCGGTGATGGCCTTGACTTCCTCGCCGGTGAGCTCTTCGCCGAGCTGGCTGGTGCCCATGATGGCCACGGCCTGCTCGAGATCCCACACCATGCCGGAGTGGAAGTACGGAGCGGTCAGCTCGATGTTGCGCAGCGGGCCTGCACGGAAGACGTATTCCTCGTCCGCCGTCTGGGTCACCGCGAAGCGGCCCTTGTCGTTCGCCGGCAGGATTTCGGCACCCGGCTTCTCGACGACGCCGAACGGATAGTAGCCGTCGCCACCGATGTTGATGCCGTTGTGGCAGGACGCGCAGCCCTTATCCATGAACAGCTTCAGGCCGGCTTTTTCTTCACCGGTCATCACGGCCATGTTGCCTTCGAGGAACTGGTCGAAGCGCGAGGCCGGCGTGATGAGGGTGGCTTCGAACGCTTCGATGGCCTTCGCCATGTTGTCGAAGTTCACGGGCTTTTCTTCACCCGGGAACGCCTTGGTGAAGCGTTCGACATATTCAGGAAGGCTCGAAAGGGTCTCTTCGACGCGAGCCGGGGTCGACGCCATTTCGACGCCAGCCTGGACCGGACCCTTGGCCTGGGCCTTCAGGTCTTCGGCGCGGCCATCCCAGAACTGGGCGGTGTTGAAGACAGCGTTGAGAACGGTCGGCGCGTTGCGCGGGCCCTTCTGCCAGCCGTGACCGATCGACGTTTCGAGATTGTCGTCACCACCCATGCCGAGATTGTGGCAGGTGTTGCACGAGATCAAAGCCGAAGCGGAAAGGCGCGGATCGAAGAAAAGCATCTTTCCAAGTTCGACTTTTTCGCCGGTCACTGCGTTATCTTTTACGGCAGGTACGACTGACGGGATGGATTTGAAGATCTCCTTTGCTTCAGCGAGCAAGGCATCGTCTGCATGGGCAAACGAGGTGGCAGCCAGAAGCGCGCCGGCAAAGGCCACGCACAAACCCGTTACTTTTCGGGACATTAGGAACTCCCCTGGTTTCGTAGCGTTGTCGATAACACTACGAAATTTATCCCGACGTTCACTTTGTCGCATTGCGCTCCCGCATTGACTCTTTAGAATACTTCAAAGAAAGGTTCCAATCTATGCCGAGCGCATTTTCATGCGAGCGGCATTTTTGGTTTTCTAAATTCCGCTTTTTTGCCGTCTAACTTTCGTTATGGCCTTATCCGGCTGGCTTCACGGGCGTTTTCACGCCACTTTCAATCCCATAGAAGAACCGGACAGATCGGCGACAAACCGCCGTTTTTCGCCAAAAAACGGTATGGTCCTCGCGCGAATGTTGAGGCACGATGCGAGCATGAGCGCGAACGAACCCAGTTTCACAATCGGCATCGAAGAGGAGTATCTCCTCGTCGACAAGGAAAGCCGCGATCTCGCCAGCGATCCTCCGCCGGGCTTGATGGAGGCCTGTCAGGCCGCCCTGCCGCCCGGCTCGGTCAGCCCGGAATTCCTGCGTTGTCAGATCGAGATCGGGACACCTGTTTGTCCGACAATTGCCGATGCGCGCCAGGAGCTCTCCCGCCTGCGCAAGACGATTGCGGAAAAGGCCGCGGAATATGGATTGGCGCCGATTGCCGCGTCGACTCACCCGTTTGCCGAATGGGACCAGCAGCCGCATACCGACAAGGACCGCTACAACGAGCTGGCCGAATCGATGCAGGTGGTCGTTCGCCGCTTGCTGATCTGCGGCATGCACGTTCATGTCGCGGTCGAGGATGAGGCGCTTCGCTTCGACCTGTTCAACCAGCTCACCTATTTCCTGCCGCACCTTTTGGCGCTGTCTACGTCCTCGCCGTTCTGGCGCGGCCGGAAATCGGGGCTGAAGTCCTACCGTCTGTCGGTGTTCAACGAATTGCCGCGCACGGGCCTGCCGCAGAGCTTCGACAGCCCGGGCGAATACCGGCGCACCATCGATGTCCTCGTGAAAGCCGGCCTGATCGAGGACGGCACCAAGATCTGGTGGGACCTGCGCCCCTCGGCGCGCTTTCCGACGCTTGAGATGCGCGTCACCGACGTCTGCACCCGACTGAACGACGCCATCGCCATTGCCGCGCTGTTTCGCTGCATCACCCGCATGTTGTGGCGGCTGCGCCACTCGAACCTGCGCTGGCGGCAATATTCGCCGTTCCTTGTTTCGCAGAATCGCTGGCTGGCGCAGCGCGAGGGCGTGTCCGGCGGCATGGTCGATTTCGGCCGTGGCGAGCGGGTGCCCTATCACGAACTCGTCGAGGAACTGCTCGAACTCATCCGCCCGGACGCGGAGCATTTCGGGTGCCTGGCCGCCGTTGAACACGCTCGCGAGATCGCGGCGAACGGAACATCGGCGGACCGGCAGCTCGCGGTCTACGACGCGGCAATCGCAAACGGCGCGGACAATGATGCCGCGCTCAGGACCGTCGTCGACCACCTGATCAACGAAACGCTCGCGGATTGCGTCTGACGTCGTCGGGCTCGACCCGTTTGGCTCAACCGATCACTGAAGGCGCGGCAGGATTGGTCCGCTGACAGTCGGCCGCCCGATCAGTTGCGGCAGATATCTGTTCAGCAGAATGACAACCGGCACGGTGAGCGCCAGACTCACTGCCGTTGCTGCTGCAAAGAAGAACGCTACGGAAACGCCGCTCCGCGGAAGCGAGGCCGTGAACCATGCGGCCAGCGGCCCGTTGATATGGTGGTAGAAAACGCCGTTTAGGCAGAACAGGGTCAGCGCATTCGCGCCCATATAGGTGATCCATCGATACGGCGGCAACGCGCGGGCGAGGCAGAGTACCGCCAGCGAGCCGATAACCGCCGTGATCGGGAACCACAGCGCATCGCCATGGGCAGCGACCAGAATGACAACCGCGTCGATGTTCAACCGGAACGGCCCTTCATTGAGGCCGTAGGTCGCGGCAACGATTGCGAACCCTGCGACGGCGAAACCCGCATAGAGCCAGCGGCTCCCCTCACCCGTAGCGAAGACCCCGCGCCGGCGCAGCATCACGCCGAGCACGTAGAAGGCGTACATCGTCACCGCCTCGTTGAGGAACCACCAGTTCCAGCGAAACGGATCCATCAGACGAACGAAGTCGAACTCCCGGTTGGCGACGAATCCGACCGCATAGAAGACGACAATGGCCGCGACGATGCGCATGTCCGATCCGCGCAGGAAGCGGAAGAAGATGAAGTGAAGCACCTCCACCGAGACCAGGCACATCAGGAACCAGGTCGGTACGTTGAAGATCGGCAGGTTGAGAAGGCTGCTGATCGCCGCGCCGAGATAGTGTTCCGCGCTGTCGAGCGGAAATGGCGGGAAATCGCGCGGCGCGATGAACGACAGCACCACGAGCAGCAAATTGAAGAAAATCAGCGGCACGATGCGCGAGGTCAGCCGTGTTTTGAGGAACCGCCCGAGCGATTGCTCTGCCGCCCAATCCTTGGCGATGAAGCCGGAAAGGACGAAGAACAACGGCATGTGGAAGGAATAGATGAACTTGTACTGCGCGGCCGCCGCGGCGTTTCCGAGATACATCGCCCGCTCGACCAGATGGCCGTGATAAACGAGAAAAATCCCGAGAAGTCGGGCGATATCGACAACGGCAAGGCGGGAACCGTTGGCGGCGGGGGCAGCTTGGGACATGGCACCGGAGTCGGCTGGAGGAACGACGTTTCGAGCCTACGCCCGCTATCCGGTCGCCGCCAGATGGAACGGGCGGAGGCCGCCATGCACACACAACATGGCCCCACCCGCTAAAGCAAAAGCGAATAAGCGCCTTCGAGCTTCAGCAGTTTGATCTTCATCTCGACGCCGCCGGCGCCAGAGAAACCGCCGATACCGTTGGTGCCGACGACCCGGTGGCAGGGAATGATGACGGGGATGGGATTGGCGCCGCAGGCCTGACCGACCGGCTGCGCCGGGCTGCCGAGGTCTTTGGCGATATCGCCATAGCTGCGCGTCTCGCCAAAGGGAATCGCCTGCATGGCGCGGTAGACTTGCTGCTGGAAGTCGCTGCCGGCGGGTGCGAGCGGCAGATCGAATGTCTCACGCGTGCCGGCGAAATACTCTTCGAGCTGACGAAGCCCTTCTTCAAGCACTTCGGTTCTCTCGCCCTCGTCCTCTGCCTGCCACAGAAGGCGAATGATGACGCCCCCCTCCTCCACGAGACCCAGCCGCCCGATCGGCGTATCCACGGCGGCGATGTTCACGACGCGTCACCCCGCACGGCGCGGCAGAAATCGGCGATTTCCTCATCCGTGTTGTAGTAGTGCACGGACGCCCGCACGAGCGCCTCGAAGCCGCGACGCGGCAGGTCGAGGCGCGACGACGATGCCTTCGTATGGGTGACGTTGATGCCTTTCGCGCCCAGCCGCTGCCGCGTCGCGAGCGGTTCTTCGCCCTCCTTGATGAAAGTGACGATGCCGCATTTTTCCGAGCCGAGATCATGCACCGAAACGCCCGGCAGGTCCGACAGCTCGGCGCGCAGGGTTGCGCCGAGATGCTTGACCCGCTGCTCGATGGTCTTGGTCCCGAGCGCCAGAGCGTAGCGCATGGCAACTGCGAGGCCGATCTGACCGGCGAAATAGCGTTCCCAGTTCTCGAACCGGCGTGCATCGGGCTTCAGCCGATAGGTATCAGCGTCGATCCAGTCGGCGGCCTCCAGATCGATGAAGGGCGGCTCCAGTTCGGCGAGCACGTCGCGCTTCACCCACAGAAAACCGGTGCCGCGCGGCCCGCGCAGATATTTGCGGCCGGTGGCCGACAGCATGGAGCAGCCGATCTCGCCGACATCGATATCGAGCTGGCCGACCGCCTGGCAGGCGTCCAGCAGATAGAGAATTCCGTGCCGGCGCGCGACCGCGCCGATCTCGGCGGCCGGATTGACCAGCCCCCCTTGCGTCGGCACATGCGTAATGGCGATCAGCTTGGTACGCGGCGTGATCATCGCCTCGAGCGAGGTGACGTCGGTGGCGCCGTCGGGTCCGTCCGGCACCACGTCGATCTCGACACCGACCCGCTTCTTCATCTGCAGGAAGGCAACGTAGTTCGAGACGTATTCCGCATGGCAGGTGAGGATCCGGTCGCCGGGCTTGAACGGGATCGCGTAGAACGCCATGTCCCAGGCGCGGGTGGCGTTTTCGATATAGGCGATCTCGTCAGGCGCACCGCCGATCAGCTCGGCGGCAGCGGCGTAGAAATCGGCGAGCGTGTCCTTAGCTTCGGCCGCTGCCTCATAGCCGCCAATAGCCGCCTCGCGGTCGATATGGGATTTGACCGCATCGACGACCGCGCACGGCGGCAGCGCCGAGCCCGCATTGTTGAAATGCAGCACATTCGCGCAGCCGAGTGTCTCGGCGCGCAGTGCGTCCAGGTTCCATTCGCTCATGAGCCGGCCCTCTTTGCCGGAAGGTTAGCGGCGGGCGGCAAAAGCGTCTATGAATTTGCCTGCGAGACCGAACAACAAGAGTGACAAATGACGGAAACGATTGCGGTATTCGGATACGGATCGCTGGTGACGCAGGCAACTCTGCCGGCCGGTACGCGCTCGATTGCCGGGCGACTCAGCGGGGTACGGCGCGCCTGGCGCATTGCCGGCGAGACGCCGATCGGGAGGACCTGCGGGCTGACCGTCCAGCCCTGTCCCCGCACGACGCTGCGCGGTGTCGTCGTGCTCTACCCCGTCTCCGAACTGCCGGAGCTCGACAAGCGCGAATGGCGCTACGATCGACACGCCTTCGACCCAAGCGAGTTCGAACCGGAGTCGGGCGAGAAACTCGGGAACGACATCAGCACAATCGTCTACCGGGTCAAACCGGAGCACGAGCGCTGGGGCGATGCCGAACATCCGATCATCCAGAGCTATGTCGACTGCGTGCTGCGCGGCTACTTCGAGCGCTGGGGCAGCGCCGGCGTACGCCATTTCGTCGAGACCACAGACGGCTGGTCGGCACCGATCCACAACGACCGCGATAACCCGCGCTATCGGCGTGCGGTGCGCATCACGGCGGAAGAGGAAGCGCTGTTCGACACGGCGCTGAAGGACGCCGGCGCGAGCTGGCTGTAACGGAACGCCCTGTTATCCCAGCGTCTTGGTCATGGTGACCATGTCGAGTTCGGTGTCGGCGATGTGGTGATGCCATCCGCCGCGCTCGACTTCCGAGAAGCCACGGCTGGTGAAGAAGCGTAGCGCCCGGCGGTTGCCCGAGAAGACACGCAGGGTCATCTCATCGCAGCCCGCATTGTGGGCGACTTCTTCGGCCACAGTCAGCAGGATCGTACCGATACCGCGCGCCCAGCTGTTCGGCGCCACCCAGATATCGGTCAGCCGGCACGGCTCGTCGGCAAGCGCGGCAAAGGCCACCGGCTCGCCTTCGAACACGGCAACCAGCACCCGGTCGCCGAGTTCTTCGAGCATCTTGTCGAACGGCTTGTTGTCGCGCACATGCTTCCAGGCATTGCCCGGAACATAGGGACCGATAGACGCCTGCCACGAATGCAGGCCGATACGCCCGAGGATTTCGTGGTCGGTATCGCGCGCGGTGCGCACGGCGATGTCGTCGAAGATGCGGCCGGCATGACCAGCCAGCGCGGAGCCGATCGCCTCTCCGATCGCCGGCACTTCCGGCACGACATGGGCGTCGACGTGGGCTTCGGCATCGGCGCGGTGCCGTTCGCTTGGTTCGCGCATGGTGACGAGCTCTTCCGCCGCCGTCGGATGCACCGCGATCGTGGCGTCAAACTGGGCCTTGCTCGCGCCCATCTTGACGGCGATGCCGAGCACCTGCGCCAGCTCGCCGGCGTCGGGGCCCATCATGTGCACGCCGAGCACCTGATCGCTGTCGGCATCGACGAGGATCTTCATGAAGATCTTTTCGTCGCGCCCGGACAGCGTGTGCTTCATCGGGCGGAAGTTGGTCTTGTAGATGTCGACGGCGGCGAACTGGTCACGCGCCTCGTCCTCGGTCAGGCCGACCGTACCGATCTCCGGCTGCGAGAAGACAGCCGTCGGAATGTTGCTGTGGTCGACGGTGACCGGACGACCGCCGAAAATGGTGTCGGCGAAGGCATGGCCTTCACGGATCGCGACCGGCGTCAGATTGACCCGATCGGTGACGTCACCGACGGCATAGATCGACGGCACGTTGGTGCACGACTGGTGGTCGACGATCACCGCGCCGTTGCGGTCGAGTGCCACGCCGGCTTCCTCGAGACCGAGGCCGACCGTGTTCGGGCGGCGGCCGATCGCATACATGATCTGGTCGGCGTCGATGGTACGTCCGCCCTCGGTCCAGCCGACGAGGCCGGCACCCTTTTCCTCGATCGCGACGAAGCGGTCGCCGGTGACGACCTCGATGCCCTTCTTTTCCATCTCGTGGTGGAGATGGGTGCGCAGATCCATGTCGAAGCCGCGCAGGATTTCCTCGCCGCGGTAGAGCAGCGTGGTCTTGGCGCCGAGCCCGGCGAAAATGCCGGCGAACTCGACGGCGATATAACCACCGCCGCAGACAACAACCTTCTCCGGGAACTTATCGAGGTGGAAGGCTTCGTTCGAGGTGATCGCGTGCTCGATGCCCGAAACGGTCGGATCGAGATACGGCGTCGCGCCGGTCGCCACGAGGATCTTGCCCGCGGTGACCGTGCGGTTCTGCGCCAGGAGGCGGACGGTATGCGCGTCGACCACGACGGCGCGGCTCTCGAGGATCTCGACGCCGGCCTTTTCCAGATTGCGGATATAGATGCCGTTGAGGCGATCGATCTCGCGATCCTTGTTGGCGATCAGGGTCGCCCAATCGAAGGACGAGTCACCGACCGTCCAGCCGAAACCGGCCGCGTCCTCGAATTCCTCGGCGAACTTGGAGGCGTAGACGAACAGCTTTTTCGGCACGCAGCCGCGAATGACGCAGGTGCCGCCGACGCGGAATTCCTCGGCAACGGCAACGCGCGCACCATAGCCGGCCGCAATGCGGGCCGCGCGGACACCGCCCGAACCCGCCCCGATGACGAAGAGGTCGTAATCGTAATCAGCCATCGCCCGGCCCTGTCTGCTGTTGCCGATGCCGTCGTCAACCGCTCAGGTGAGCGGCGTGGGGGAGCGAAACCGCCCCCGCACGGCGTTCAGTGCCCTGCCCCTAGAGGCTGTGGCCCTGCTTCTTCAGCTCTTCACGCACCAGCGTGACCATCTCGGTGGCGAGCGCATCACCCCACTGCTTGGCCGCACCGACGGAAAGCGCGATGATTTCCGGCGACATCTTGGCCAGCTTGGTGCCCGTCGGAGAGGCATAGAAGGTGTTGATTTCCTCCAGCTCTTCGATGGTGAAGCGGCGCGCCCAGATTTCCTGGACGATGCGGTCGAGTTCCGGACGGCGGGCGGCCATCTTGATCGCAACGTTGGTGGTGGCTTCCTCGATCTCGCGGGTGATCGCGGGATTGGAGCGAATGAACAGCGACTTGGTCTGCTCGGCCATGACCGGCAGGATCTCGTCGAAGCCTTCGGCGGCGCGGGCGACCTCGATCACCTTCTGGGCGGCGCGCAGGTGCTCCTTGGAGAATTCCTCCTGGGCGCGGGCGTCAACAGCGCCGAAAACCAGAAGCAGCGGCAGAGCGGCGGCGAAAATCCGCGCGATCAGATTCATCGTCATGTGTATCTCCGTTTCGTCGGGCGTAAGACCGCTTACGCCCGCAGGATTTCCGTTCCCTCGGCCCGGGCAACGAACACAAGCGTTGCAAGGCCGATGAAAAGACCGTGTTCAACAACGCCGGGTATCGCCAGAAGGGCTTCGTTCAGCCGTTCTGGATCGGCAATCCGGCGAAAAGATGCATCGAGAATAAAATGTCCGCCATCGGTGACGAAAGCTTCGCCATCAGCCGTGCGGCGCAATTCGACCGGGCCGTCGAGACCGAGCTCGGTTGCCGCGGCGACAATCTTGCGGCGGGTCGATTCAAGACCGAACCGATTGACCTCGATCGGCAGCGGGAACGCGCCGAGTGCGTCGACCACCTTGGCGCCATCGACGATGACCGCCATGCGCTTCGAGGCCGCCGCGACGATCTTCTCGCGCAGCAGCGCGCCGCCACCGCCCTTGACCAGACGCAGCGCACCGTCGACCTCGTCGGCGCCGTCGATGGTCAGGTCGAGTTCCGGCTCCTCATCCAGCGTGGTCAGCGGGATGCCGAGTTCGCCGGCGAGCTTGGCGGTGCGCTCCGATGTCGGCACGCCGATGACCGTCAGGCCGTTCTTCACCTTTTCCGCGAGCAGACGCACGAAGTGTTCGGCGGTCGAGCCGGTGCCGATACCGAGCTTCATGCCGTCGGTCACTTCCTCCAGCGCCGCTGCGGCGGCTGCACGTTTGAGGTCATCGCTCATCGATCGTTTCCTGTCCCCGTCCGGCCCTGTCGCGGGCCGCTGGCGGGTGATTAGCATTTTCGCAGCCTAGGGCCAAGCGCAACGGCATGCCGCAGCGCCCGGCCCATTCGGCATTTCGAGCCGTCAGCCGTTGATGCCGGCCATCAGAAGGTATTTGATCTCGACGAACTCCTCGACGCCATGCGACGAGCCTTCGCGGCCGATGCCGGACTGCTTGATGCCGCCGAACGGCGCCACTTCGGTCGAGATGATGCCGGTGTTGATACCGACCATGCCGTATTCGAGCGCCTCGGCGACACGCCAGACGCGGCCAAGATCGCGGGCATAGAAATAGGCCGCGAGACCGAAGTCGGTGTCGTTGGCGAGGTGAATCACCTCTTCCTCGTCCTTGAAGCGATAGAGCGGCGCCAGCGGGCCGAAGGTCTCCTCGCGGCTGACCATCATTTCCGGCGTGACGTTCTTCAGCACCGTCGGCTCGAAGAAGGTGCCGCCGAGTGCATGGCGGTTGCCGCCGGTGACGATCTCGGCACCCTTCGAGACGGCGTTGGCGATGTGCTCCTCGACCTTCTCGACAGCGGCCTCGTTGATCAGCGGGCCCTGTTCGACGCCCTCGTCGACGCCGGCACCGACCTTCATCGCCTTCACGCGGGCGGCGAGCTTGTCGGCAAAGGCGTCGTAGACGGCGTCCTGCACATAGAGGCGGTTGGCGCAGACGCAGGTCTGGCCCATGTTGCGGTACTTCGAGAGCATCGCACCATCGACGGCGGCGTCGATATCGGCGTCGTCGAAGACGATGAACGGCGCGTTGCCGCCGAGCTCAAGCCCGACCTTCTTGATGCTTTCCGCCGCCTGGCGCATCAGCATGCGGCCAACCTCGGTCGAGCCGGTGAAGGTGATGGCGCGGACGTCCTTGTTCGACGTCATTTCGCCGCCGATCGCCGAAGCCTTGCCGGTGACGATGTTCAGCACGCCGGCCGGGATGCCGGCCCGTTCGGCCAGTTCGATCAGCGCCAGCGCGGTCAGCGGCGTGTCGCCGGCCGGCTTGATGACCGCGGTGCAGCCGGCAGCGAGCGCCGGGCCGACCTTGCGGGTGATCATGGCCGCCGGGAAGTTCCACGGCGTGATCGCGGCGATCACACCGATCGGCTGGCGGATGCAGACGATGCGCGCATCGGCGCGGTGCGAGGGGATCGTCTCGCCATAGATGCGCTTGGCTTCCTCTGCGAAGAATTCGATGAAGGAGGCGGCGTAGTCGACTTCGCCCTTGGCTTCGGCGAGCGGCTTGCCCTGCTCGGTGGTCATGATCAGGCCGATATCATCGCGGTTGGCGATGATCAGGTCGAACCAGCGGCGCATGATGTTGGCGCGTTCCTTGGCGGTCTTGGCGGCCCAGGCCGGGAACGCTGCCTTCGCGGCATCGATGGCCGCGCGCGTCTCGTCGGCGCCGAAAGCCGGCACGCGGGCGATTTCCTTGCCCGTCGCCGGATCGGTAACGCTGGTGACCGGCGTTCCGGTCCAGGCGCCATCGATGTAGCACTGTTCTTTGAGGAGAGTCGGATCAGCGAGCTTCATGGCATCCTCCATGTTCGGACATGCGTTCGCCGCCTCATGGCGGTTCGAATGTCGCTTTTGTTCCTGATGCTCGTTACCACTTCTGTCGGCCGCGTGCCACCGCAGGCGACGGGCGCACGGCGGTCAGACGCGCGGCGCTGTAGCGCATGGCGGAGAATGATCAGGAAAACCGCGGGCCAGGCCGCTTTCGTTCCTTTGTGGCGCAAGACCTTTTCGCAAATGCGCCCTGCCCTTCGCCGAAACGCGACCTATCTGATGGTCGGCTGCGGCACTTGCAGCGCCTGGGGCACTTGCATCCCTTGGATGAGCCGTTACGGTCACGCCGCAGTTCAGTCATTGTCCGGGCCAGCCGCCCAAAATTCACGTTTCGGAGCCTTCCGCATGACCGCCACTCCCGTTCTCGTCCTCGATCTCGACGGCACGCTCATCGAGACGCTGCCGGACCTCGCGGCCACCCTCAACATGCTGCTGGTGAAGAACGGGCATGCGGCGATCCCGCCGGAGGACATCCGCGCCATGGTCGGCCAGGGCGCCCGCGTCATGCTGCAGCGTGGCTTTGCCCACTACGGCGTGGAACTGACGCAGGAGCGTACCGACGAGCTGTTCGCGGAATTCCTCGAGCACTATCAGGACCATATCGCCGAAGGCAGCCACCCGTTTCCGGGCGTTCTCGAACAGCTCGACCGCTTTGCCGCCGCCGGCTGGAAGCTTGCCGTGTGCACCAACAAGCTCGAGGTGCTGAGCAAGAAGCTGCTCGACGCGCTCGGCGTCTCGTCGCGCTTTGCGGTGATCGCCGGGCCGGACACGTTCGGCTATCACAAACCGGACCCGAACCACATTCTGAAGACCGTTGAGGCCGCCGGTGGCGTGCGCGAAAACGCCGTGATGGTCGGCGACTCGGTTGCCGACATCAACGCGGCCAAGGGCGCCGGCATTCCGGTCGTCGCGGTCGATTTCGGCTACACGCCAATCCCGGTCAGCGAGCTCGACCCGAACATCATCATCTCGCATTTCGACCAGCTCTGGGACGCGGTGGAATCGGTGCGGGCGAAGGTTTGAGCCAGCGGGCTCCGGCGGTTGGGGGAAATTGACGTGAACGGCTTGACTTCCCCCACCCTGCTCCATTAAATCCCCGAACTTCATTGAGAAGGGCGATTAGCTCAGCGGGAGAGCACTCGCTTCACACGCGAGGGGTCACTGGTTCAATCCCAGTATCGCCCACCATTTCCTTCCTTGAAAAATCGATTTGAGTGTCGTGGCGCGTGGCAGCGAATTTGCCCATGCGATTTTAGGCAATCGCTGTCTTCCTAGCGGCTCGACTTCTCGAAGAGAGTCGTTGTGCCGGTAGTGGGCGCAAGAACATCTGCGACACTCCATATGCCGGATACCAAGCACACACCGGACATCAACGCCAAGACCAGACCGGCTACCAACGAGATGTCCTGCCAATCTCTCCGTGGCTTGCCTTTGTTCCACTCTTCAGCATTTCGCGGAACTTCGTCCATTGCAGCGTGTTGAGCGATGACTGCGTTTGCATAGGTAGCGGAAAGCGCAAGCAGGGCGCACACTATCCCGCAAAGAAACCATTGTACTCCAGGTCGTAACTGGCTCGTGTCGGGCAAAGGCATCCGACTGTTGTCGCTGCCGAACAGATGTCCGAGAAACGCCAACATGACTACCAATGCACCCGCATTCATCACGAGCAACGTCTTGAAGGCAAACGCGATGGTTTGTCGTGTCGTCGCTGCGGCGTGCTCAAACTGCTCAGCCCGCCGCTTCTCAAGCCGCTCCATCTTCTCAGGATCGGCCGCACCAGTGGAAGCGTGGGAGGCCCCGTTTTTCTCGTTGTGCATCTGAGCGCCGGGCATGTGTTCGCCTGTATGTTGAGTGCAAATAGCGCTACAATTTTACCGCTTTTCACGCCGCCAATCCAATCGGGGGCAGAGCTTTTCCAGACGAATTTGGCCGAACCCTCACAGTTCCTCGATTGACAAAAAACGGGGCCCGTTGCCGGACCCCGTTTTCCTGTCTGGCGGCAGAAGGAGGAATACTGCCGCCGCTGGTGGTTCTTCGAGCCTGTCGCGATTGGTCGGAGGCGCGCGACAGGCTCTGTCTGTTTGTTTAGGCGCGTGTCTTTATCCTAAAACCGGTGCCCACTTTTGGGAGACACGCTCCGACTTACTCCGCCGGGGCTGCCGTGCCGATGGAGCCCGATGCCGAGGCGTGCAGGAGCTTGCGGTTGAGGCGCAGCAGCAGCGACGCCGTCTTCACCTGCAGCACGACGAGCGGCACGTGGAGCAGGAAGTAGGCGATCGAGAATTTCGGTACGACGCCGGTTGCGACCAGTCCGAACTGGATGAAGAAGGTCGCCATGACGAAGCCGGCGACGCCCGGGCAGATCAGCGCGTAGGAGCCCGGCGAGCGGCCCGGCCCGGCGAGATATTGCTCGAAATAGCCGACCTTTTTCATCACCGAATAGCCGAGCAGGCCGAAGATGATCTGCAGCGAGACGATGACCGAGATCATCGCGAACAGGCCACCGGTGCTGGCCGGCGCGCCGAAATTGTGGTCGAGCGCGAAGGTCAGGCGGATGAAGGCGATGCCGAGGATCGTCAGCACCGGGATCATGATCCACAACGTCGGGCTCGCCTCGATCTGAACGCCGTTGTTCATCATCGAGCGGAAGCCCATCACCACCTTGATGATGCCGAAGAAGACGGCGCTGGCCAGGAACACGACCGAGAAGAAAAAGGCGATCGCCGAAACCACCTTGATGTGGCTCATGGCCGCCGGTGCGGCCAGCCCGACGCCGACCATCGAGAAGGCGAAGACCGACAGCATCTGGGCGAGCGAGTTGTTGCGCTCGCAGTCGAAATGGCCGGTGGTCAGCGCGCGGGTGAAGAAGGCAAGGAACAGCTTCATCGCATAGGCACCGATGGCGACGAAGGCGATGATGGCCGCCGGGAACATATACTCGACGACGCTCCACAGGCCCGGCACGAACAGCGCGCCGGCGATGAAGCCCGCATTGACGGTCATGCCGAGCGTCAGCGGGATCGCCATCAGCTGGATGCCGGCATTGGAGCGGCTCAGATCGTCATGCGCCGGGTGCTTGGCGAAGGCACGGTACTCGCGAATGTTCCAGATCAACAGCCGGATGTGCAGCAGAATGAAGAACACGACCGCCACCAGAACGATCGGGATCATGATCTGATAGCCGAGATTGCCGCTTGCAAACGCCGCCGTCCAATCCTCATAGGTCGGGATCGGGTGCGTCTTATGCGGCACCATGAACATCAGATACATGAAGAATGAGACGGCCATGCCGCCGGCGCCGAGCGAGGCGAGGAAATAGAGAGGGCTGTAGCCCTCGACGAGGCCTGAACGGTAACGCATGGGTCGGAAGCCTTCCTGTGCGAACTCGATAAATGGTGCTTTAGTTTCCCCTAATATAGGCGCCCCGCCCGTATTTCCATATTTGTTTTACCACTTTTAGCGCGGCACGATGCCCCACCGCGAGCAGGTGCTCGGGGGCCGGATTGGTCGGAATTTCCTGAACGAACAGACAGAGCGCACGGGGCCGGAACGCGAGTCGCCTGCGCCGTTCGTTGTAGGTCAGGCGGCTAATACCAGCCCTGACCCATGGCATTTTGTCGCAAATGAAAAGCGCCTTGTCCGCAAAAATGCGGACTCCGGCGTCGGACGCACCGAAATTGGCGCGTACCGATCATCGGGCCGGTTCGCAGCGATAGGAAGGTCGTTGTGGCGCGGGCCGCTCGATCAGGCAGCAGGCGCCGATTCTTTCACGGCACCCATTTCGTCGTCGCCGAGATGCATCAGCGGCTTCAACTGATCCGGGGCGGCGACGAGGTCGGCCAGCGTATAGCCATCGAGCACCGACAGGAAAGCCGTCAGACCCTGATGCAGAATGCGCTTGAAGCGGCAGGCCGCGGTCAGCGGACAAGTATTGGAATCGTCCGCAAAGCACTCAACAAGAACGAGATTTTCTTCGGTGACGCGGATGATCTCACCGACATTGATCTCTTCCGGGGTCTTGGCGAGATAGACACCACCATTACGCCCTCGCACCGTCTCGATGACACCGATCTGGGCAAGTTTCTGCGCGATCTTGGTCAGGTGATTTTCCGAAATCCCGTAGGCCTCGGCGACATCGGCGATGCGACAGACGGGCTTGTCCATCAATGCGCAATACATCAGGAGTCGCATGGCATAGTTGGAATGGTGAGTCAGCCGCATAGGAATCGTCTCGTTCAATCGATCGGGTTAAAGCAGGTGAACAATCACGCTTTTATACCGGATGATGATTAGCGCGTATTTCATCCATGTCAAATAATGCGCAAAATATGGTCCACTTTGGAGCGGGCGATTTCGCTCCCGTGGTGAAGCGGTATATTTTGTCGCACTTCCATTGCAATATGAGAACATTCTCATATAACACCGGCTTCCAGCCATAACCGGGGACACGCCGCGCGGTCCCGTCATCCCTTCGGGAGATCCTCAATGAGCACAGCGCAAAGTGGTGAACGACTTTCGCATTTTCCGGTCAGCTTCTTTGCCGTGGTCATGGGCCTCAGCGGGCTGACGCTGGCAACGGAGCGGCTCGAGAAGACGCTTGGCGTCGAGCATTTCTACAGCCTCGGGCTGGTGATCGCCGCGGTCGCGGCCTTTGTCGTGATCGCCGCCTTCTACCTCACCAAGGCGACCCGCTACTGGTCAGCCGTTGTGGCCGAGTGGCATCACCCGGTCCGGCTCAGCTTCTTCCCGGCGATCAGCATCAGCCTGCTGCTTCTGGCGACGGCAATCGTCCCGTTCTCCAAGTCGGCGGCGCTTGCGATGTGGTCGGTCGGCGCGACGCTGCATATCATCGCCACCCTTTCGGTGGTGTCGGCCTGGATCGGGCATCGTTCGTTCGAGACGCCGCACATGAACCCGGCATGGTTCATTCCCGCCGTCGGTAACGTGATTGTCCCGATCACCGGCATGTCGCTCGGTTTCGTCGAGGTGTCGTGGTTCTTCTTCTCCGTCGGCATGGTGTTCTGGGTCGTGCTGCTGACACTCGTCTTCAACCGGCTGATCTTCCATAACCCGCTGCCGGAACGGCTCTATCCGACGCTGGTGATCCTGGTGGCCCCGCCGGCCGTCGGCTTCGTCGCCTACATGCACCTCAATGGCGGCGCGCTCGATGGCTTTGCGCGCATTCTCTACTATGCCGGCGTCCTGTTTCTGCTGGTCGTCGCCGTGCAGATCCAGCGCTTCTCGCGCCTGCCCTACGCGCTTTCCTGGTGGGCCTATTCGTTCCCGCTCGCCGCGATCACCATCGCCACCCTGCTCTATGCGGAGAAGATCGGCTCAGACGCGTTCCGCATGTTCGGTTTCGTGCTCTACGCGGTGCTCGTGGCCGTGATCGCGATCCTGATCCTGCGCACCATCAAGGCCATCGGCGCCAAGCAAATCTGCGTGCCCGAATAAACGAGACCGGTGGAGCCCGCATAGGGCTCCGCCGCCTCATTTATCAATACGGATATTTATTTTACCCGTTAAATTCCCAAATCAGGATCTTGCCACTGCCTCAGCGGAGCGTTCGCAGATGCGGCAACATCCTGAAATAACGTAGATTAACCGCAGTTACGCGACGTTTCCGACGCCTATTTACCATCGGCGCATACTTGCCAGAAAAAAATGCATTTGAGCGAATTTTCCTCTAGCCAACATAAAAATAGTATTTTATATTCCTGATATCGCGGCGCCGAAATGAGACGGCAATAGCGATTTTGAGATTTCGCCCAAGGGCACCCGGCCAGTGCGCCGACATCGCGAATGTCGCGCCGGCACAAGATGAGTTGGAGAATTCGGGCGACGGGTCGTCGTCCTTCCTTGTCCCTTCGATGCCTTTGGCATTCGAGCTTGCTACACCGAGGCGGTTCCCCCCCCCTTTAACCGGTCTTTCCGCTTCGGCAACTAAACGCCGCTCCCAATCGGAGCGGCGTTTTTTTTGGCCTGATGGGATCTTCGGACAATCGGCCGACTCCAGGCGACGTTCGACTGTCGCATCCCGACCACTCTTTCGTTACAAATCGTGCAAACTGATCGCTCGCCTGGGGTGCGCCGGCTCGCCAAACAGGCATGGGTGTTGTGGGAATGCTGACGAGGACGGGACCGGGCCATGAAGAACAGTTCGACGCTTTCGAAGCCGGCTGACGGCGCACGAAAGAAACCCCGGCGCCATCCCAAGGGACGCCCGCTCGACCCGGCCGCGTTCGAGGAAGTCTCCTCCCTGCTCTCGGATATGCCGCTGCGGCGCGATCTGCTGATCGAGTATCTGCACCGCCTGCAGGACCGTTTCGGCGCTCTGCATAACCGGCACCTGCGCGCGCTCGCCGAATATACCGGTCTCGCGCAAGCCGAGATCTTTGAGGTCGCGAGCTTCTATCACCATTTCGACATCGTCGCCGATGGCGAGGCCGCACCCGCGCCGCTGACGGTCCGTATCTGTGATTCGCTTTCTTGCGCGCTTGCCGGCGCGGAAGATCTGCTCGCAAAACTCTCGGACTGGGCCGACCCTGAGCGCGTGCGCATCCAGCGCGTACCCTGCGTCGGGCGGTGTGCCGAAGCGCCTGCCGTGATCGTCGGCCAGCACCCGGTCGAGCGCGCGGACGCCGACACCGTCATCGCAACCGTTGAAGCCGGCGACACCGATCCGATCGCGCCGCAAGCGCTGGTCGGGCTCGACATGTATCGCGAGGCCGGCGGCTACGAGCTGCTGGAGGCCTGTCGCGATGGCAAGCTGCCGGTCGACGAGTTGATCGCCATCCTGTCCGACGCCGGCCTTCGCGGCCTCGGCGGCGCTGGTTTCCCGGCCGGGCGCAAATGGTCGATCGTGCGCACCTATCCCGGTCCCCGCC
The DNA here is from genome assembly GCA_002869065.1 of Hyphomicrobiales bacterium. NCBI lineage: Bacteria > Pseudomonadati > Pseudomonadota > Alphaproteobacteria > Hyphomicrobiales > Hyphomicrobiales bacterium. Next base: position 241,337 of record PKTR01000001.1, on the reverse strand, counting down.
TGATGACGATCAACGCCGACGAAGGCGAGCCCGGCACCTTCAAGGATCGACACTATCTGGAGCGTGATCCGCACCGCATGCTTGAAGGCGCGCTGATTGCCGCCTGGGCGGTCGAGGCGGAACGCATCGTCATCTATCTGCGTGACGAGTATCCGCATCTGCGCGCAGCGCTTTCCCGCGAGATCGCGCTGCTCGACGAGGCCGGGCTGACGGCGGCAACGCCGGTCGAGCTCCGGCGCGGTGCCGGCGCCTATATCTGTGGTGAAGAGTCGGCGATGATCGAGAGCATCGAGGGCAAACGCGGGCTGCCGCGCCATCGCCCGCCCTATATCGCCGAAAAGGGTCTCTTCGGGCGCCCCACCCTCAACCACAATGTGGAAACGCTGTGGTGGATCCGCGATATCGTCGCGCAGGGCGCGGACTGGTTCGCCGGGCTTGGCAAACAGGGCCACAAGGGCCTGCGGTCCTATTCGGTGTCGGGTCGCGTCGCGCGTCCGGGCGTCAAGGTGGCGCCGGCCGGCATCACACTCACCGAGCTGATCGACCGCTATTGCGGCGGCATGCTGCACGGCCACAGCCTCGCGGCGTTCCTGCCGGGCGGCCTGTCGGGCGGCATCTTCCCGGCATCGTTTGCCGACAAACCGCTCGATTTCGGTTCATTCGAGCCGCACGGCGGCTTCATGGGCTCGCACGCCGTCATCATCCTGTCGGATCAGGACGACGTGAAGGCCGCCGCGCTCAACCTTCTGCGCTTCTTCATGCATGAGAGCTGCGGCCAGTGCACACCGTGCCGGGCTGGCACGGAGAAGATGGTCGCGCTGCTTGAGGCCGGCACCTGGGACGAGGCCCTGATCGGCGATCTCGAACAGGTGATGCGCGACGCCTCGATCTGCGGTCTCGGACAGGCCGCCCCGAATCCGGTGCGCAGCGTGTTGACCTTCTTCGCCAAGGAGGACACCGCATGAGCCTGATCGACTGGCGGGATTTCAGCCCGGACAAGGCCTGGGCGGCGCTCGATGTCGCCGAGATCGAAGGCGCGACGGTACGCGTTCACTGGACCGACGAGCCCTATCGCTGGCACGTCAACGACGGCGAGGAAGTCTTCGTCGTGCTCGACGGCGCGGTCGACATGAAGCTGCGCGAGAACGGCGCGGAGACGGTGATGCGCATGAAAGCCGGCGACATCTTCCACGCCGGTGTCGGCACCGAGCATGTCGCCCACCCGGTCGGCGCGGCGCGCATTCTGGTGATCGAAAAGAAAGGCAGCGTGTGATGATGGCGATTCCCTATGACGTCCTGATTGTCGGTTGGCTGGCCTTTGCGGCAGTCGCCATCGCGCCCGGCCCGAACCTTCTCGCCGTCGCCTCGACCGCGCTCGGCGCGGGGCGTTCGCAGGCGCTGTTCGTCGCCGCCGGCGTCGCCACGGGCTCGTTTATCTGGGCTTTCTCCTCGATCCTCGGCTTCACCTACGCCTTTGCAGCCTATCCCTGGCTCGGCGACGTGTTGCGGATCGCAGGCGGCGCCTATCTCATCTACATCGGCATCAAGGCGATCCGCGCCGGGCTGAAAGGTGGCGTCGCGTCGGCGCGCGCCGGCCATCGCTCGTCGACCCGGCTGCAATCCTGGCTGCGCGGGCTCGGCGTCGTCGCGCTCAACCCGAAGGCGCTGCTGTTCTGGACCGCGATGGCCGCGCTCGTCGTCACGCCGGGCATCAATGCGGCAAGCGCGCTGCTGTTCGCCACCGGCACGACGCTCATTTCGTTTTCCGTCTATGCCGCCTATGCGACGATCTTCTCGTTGCCGGCGCTGCGGACCCGCTACGACCGCTTCGCCGACCGGCTTGAAATGGCCTTCGGCGCCCTGTTCTGCCTGTTTGGCGCACGGCTTCTGGCCGGACGATAGGAGGCTGCGAGAGATCCCATGACCGCATCCGATAACACGCCCAAAGCCACGGTCACCTTCACGCTCGACGGGCGCGAGGTCACGGCTGGTGCCGACGAAACGATCTGGCAGGTGGCGAAGCGCGAAGGCATCGGCATTCCGCATCTCTGCCACAAGGACAGCCCCGGCTATCGCTCCGACGGCAATTGCCGCGCCTGCATGGTCGACATCGAGGGCGAACGAACTCTTGCCGCCTCCTGCGTACGTGCGCCGAGCGAGGGCATGGTGGTGTCGACAACCAGCGAGCGGGCGACAAAGGCGCGCGAGATGGTGTTCGAGCTGCTTCTTGCCGACCAGCCGGCGGAGGCGGACGCGCATGATGCGGCCTCGCCGTTCTGGGTCTGGGTCGAGCGCATGGGGATCGCGAAAACGAGCCGCTTCGCCGGCCATTCGGCACCCACGACCGATGCCAGCCACCCTGCGATGACCGTCAATCTCGACGCCTGCATCGCCTGCAATCTGTGCATGCGCGCCTGCCGCGAGGTTCAGGTCAACGACGTCATCGGCATGGGCTATCGCGGCCACCATCACGCACCGGTCTTTGACCTCAGCGATCCGATGGGCGCGTCGAGCTGCGTCGGGTGCGGCGAATGCGTTGCCGCCTGCCCGACCGGGGCGCTGATGCCGAAATCCATCGTCGATGCCGACAGCCAGGCCGGTACGCGCGGTTCCGACAGCCAAATCGATTCCGTCTGCCCCTATTGCGGCGTTGGCTGCCAGCTCACCTATCATGTCCGCGACGGCAGGATCGCCTATGTGGAAGGCCGTAACGGGCCGGCGAACGAGAACCGGCTCTGCGTCAAGGGCCGCTTCGGTTTCGACTATGTGCACAGCCCGCAGCGACTGACGAAACCGCTGATCCGCAAGCCGGACGCGCCGAAGGGGCTGAACGTCGATCCGTCCAATCCCCTCACCCATTTCCGCGAAGCGACGTGGGAAGAGGCGCTCGACTTTGCCGCATCTGGTCTCGCCAAGGCGAAGGCCGAGTACGGGCCGGAAGCGCTTGCAGGCTTCGGCTCGGCGAAATGCTCCAACGAGGAAGCCTATCTGTTCCAGAAGCTGGTGCGCACCGGCTTTGCCACCAACAATGTCGACCACTGCACGCGGCTCTGCCACGCGTCGTCTGTTGCGGCGCTGATGGAGGGCATCGGCTCGGGCGCGGTGACCGCCGCCTTCACCGAGTGCCTTTCCTCCGACGTCATCATCGTCATCGGCTCCAACCCGACCGAGAACCATCCGGTCGCGGCGACCTATTTCAAGCAGGCGGCGAAGGCCGGCGCGCAGCTCATCGTGATGGATCCGCGCGGCCACGCGCTGAAGCGCCACGCGACGCATATGCTGCGCTTCCGGCCCGGCAGCGACGTGGCGCTGTTGAACGCCATGCTCAACGTCATCGTCACCGAGGAGCTGACCGACAGCCAGTATATCGCCGCGCAGACGGAGAACTTTGAGGCGATTGCCGCCAATGTCGCCGCCTACACGCCGGAGCGAATGGCGCCGATCTGCGGCATCGATGCCGAGACGATCCGCACTGTCGCGCGGACTTACGCCCGAGCCGAGCTCGCCATCGTGTTCTGGGGCATGGGCGTGTCGCAGCACACGCACGGCACGGACAATGTGCGCTGCCTGATCGCGCTTGCCATGACGACCGGCCAGATCGGCCGTCCGGGCACGGGCCTGCATCCGTTGCGCGGTCAGAACAACGTGCAGGGCGCGTCGGACGCAGGCCTGATCCCGATGTTCCTGCCCGACTACAGTTCGGTGAAGGACCCCGCCGTGCGGGATCGTTTCGAGGCGCTGTGGGCGATGCCGCTCGCGCCCGATCCGGGGATGACCGTAGTCGAGATCGTCAACGCGGCCTATGACGGCGCGATCAAGGCGATGTACATCATGGGCGAGAACCCGGCGATGTCGGACCCGGATGTGGAGCACGCCCGCGCCGGTCTCGCCCGGCTCGACCACCTCGTGGTGCAGGACATCTTCCTCACCGAGACCGCGATGTTCGCCGATGTGGTGCTTCCGGCGACGGCGTGGCCGGAGAAGAACGGCACGGCGTCGAACACCAACCGGCAGGTCCAGATGGGCCGCAAGGCGATCGACGCACCGGGCGAGGCGCGCGAGGACTGGGCGATCGTTCAGGAGCTCGCCAACCGGCTCGGGCTCGGCTGGAGCTACAGCCATCCGCGCGAGGTATTCGCCGAGATGAAACAGGCGATGCCGTCGCTCGATAACATCACCTGGGAGCGGCTCGAAGCGGAATCGGCGATTGCCTATCCCTGCCCGGCACCGGATCATCCGGGGCTCTCCATCGTCTTCTCGGAAGGCTTCCCGACAGCGAGCGGCCGGGCGAAGCTGGTTCCGGCGCAAGTCACCGATCCGGCGGAGCTGCCCGACGACGAATTCCCGATGGTCCTGACGACGGGCCGCCAGCTCGAGCATTGGCACACCGGGGCAATGACCCGGCGGGCCGGCGTGCTCGATGCACTCGAACCCGGGCCGACGGTTGCGCTCAATCCGGCGACGCTCGACCGGCTCGGCCTTGCCGCCGGCGATCCCGTGCGGGTGACGACGCGGCGCGGCTCGATCACGCTTGCAGCCCGCGCCGACAGCGCCATGCAGGACGATATGATGTTTATCCCGTTCGCCTATGTCGAAGCGGCCGCCAACATCCTGACCAATCCGCAGCTCGACCCGTTCGGCAAGATCCCCGAGTTCAAATATTGCGCGGCGAAGGTCGAGGCCGCCCCGCCGGGCGAAGCCGCCGAATAGGACGCGCGGCAATGGGAGAGCTTCCGACCTTCGAGACGGAGCGGCTCCTGCTGCGGCCGCGCACGATGGACGATTTCGACGCCTGCCTAGCCATGGACCGGGATCCGCTGGTCACGCGCTACGTCGCCGGTCCCTGGTCCGACCGAGCGGCGCATGAGCAGTTTGTGCGTGCGCGCATGGCGAGCGATTACGACAGCGGGCTCGGCTACTGGTCGATCTTCGCCAAGGTGGATCCGGCGACATTTCTCGGCTGGGTGCTGCTGATCCCGGTCGATGCGGTCGGGCCGGAGATCGAGATCGGCTGGCGGCTCGTCCGCTCCGCCTGGGGCAAGGGCTACGCCAGCGAGGCCGCGCGCCCGGTCGTCGCCCACGCCTTCGAGACGCTGAAGCTCGACATCATCATCGCCGATATTCACCCGGACAACACCGCGTCGATGCGGGTCGCGGAGAAGGCCGGCCTCGTCTTTCGGCGCGATGGCACGTATGGCGGAGTGCCGTGCCGGTGCTACAGCATGACGGCGGCGGATCACGATGCGGTGAAGCACCTCTACCGTTGACCGAGGTCTCCGGCTCCCCGAACTAGCGGTCTGTCAGCGCCAGTTTCACCCCAAGCGCGACGAACAGCGCGCCAAGCCCACGGTCGAGCCACAGGCCGAGCCGGCGATTGTTACGAAAGGCCTTGGCGATCACAGAGCCGGCAAGCACCAGCGGCGGCTCGATCAGAGCCGCGACCAGAATGATCAGCGCGCCATGCAGGAAGAGCTGTGCGGGCACGGGGCCGGCGCCGGCAACGACGAATTGCGGCAGGAAGGCAAGGAAGAAGATCGCCACCTTCGGATTGAGCAGCGAAACCAGCACGCCCTGACGGAAGATGCGCGCGGGGGACGCCGCCTTAGCGCTGCTTTCGGCCGCGAAACTGCCGCCCTTCGACAACAGCGCCTGGATGCCAAGCCAGACGAGATAGGCCGCACCGACCCACTTCACCATTGAGAAGGCCAGCGCCGAGGTCGCCAGAATGGCCGACAGGCCGAGCGCGGCCATCAGCGCATGCACCAGTGCGCCGGACCAGATGCCGAACATCGCGGCAAAGCCGGCGCGACGACCGCCGCGCGCGGTCTGGGCGAGGATGAAGGCCATGTCGGGACCGGGAGCGAGGTTCAGCAGCACTGCCGCGGTCAGGAATGCCGTCCAATGAACCAGCGAATAATCGAACATGGCACTTCCTTTCCGCTGTTCGATCCAGCGAACACAAACCCGTGAATGCGCGTGACTGTTCAATTTTTCGGAACAGTCAGTCAATGGCGGGCCGATTGATCAAACCCGCCGTCTCCGCCACCTATTCGGGCAGACGACATCCTCCCAGGTCGCACATCGAACGCCGAACACCAACAGGAGACTGACACATGATCAAACGTTTCGCCCTCGCCGCCGTCGCCGCCTCTGCCCTTGCCGGCGCCGCCCTCACCGCTCCGGCTCAGGCCGAACCGGCCGCCTACGCCTTCGACAAGTCGCACGCCAATGTGACCTTCACGGTCAACCACCTCGGCTTTTCGACGGTCCACGGCCGCTTCAACGATTTCGACGGCACGCTGATGCTCGACGAGGAAAACCCGTCCGCCTCGTCCGTCTCCGTCACCATCCCGGTCGAGAGCCTCGCAACATTCTGGGGCCCGCGCGACGAGCATCTGAAGAGCCCGGATTTCTTCAACGCCGCCGCCAATCCGGCAATCACCTTCGCCAGCACATCGGTCGAAAAGACCGGCGACATGACGCTCGCCGTCACCGGCGACTTCACGCTGCTCGGTGTCACGAAGCCGGTAACCCTCGATGTTACGGTCACCAAGATTGCGCCGAATCCGATGTCGGGCACCAAGACGGTCGGCTTCCATGCCACCACGACCATCAAGCGGACCGATTTCGGCATGAACACTTTCGTTCCGGCGATTTCCGACGAGGTTCCGGTGGTGATCGATTTCGAAGCGACCGCGCAGTAATCACGGCCTCATGGCACAGGGCCGGAGAAAACCTCTCCGGCCCATACATCTTTCTCGTGGAGGCATCATGCTTCGTAATACCCAATCCGGCTACGGCGCCGTCTCGATCGCCTTCCACTGGACAATGGCGCTGCTTCTTGCCGCGCTGATCATCGTCGGCAAATACATGCACGGCCTGCCGCTGTCGGATCCCAACAAGTTTGTGCTGTACCAGTTGCACAAATCCTTCGGCCTGACGGCTTTGGCACTGGTTTTCCTGCGCTTTTTCTGGCGCGCACGCAATACGGTTCCGGTCATGCCGGTGCTGATGCCGATGTGGCAGAAGCTCGGCGCGCATGGCGTGCACATCGCCCTTTACGGGTTGATGCTGCTGATCCCGCTGAGTGGCTGGCTCATGGTGTCGGCCTCGCCGCTGAACCTGCCGACGGTCTATTTCAATCTCTTCACGGTTCCGCACCTTCCGGTGCCCGGCTTGCTCGGAGAACCGCAAGCTGCAACGGATCTGCTCGCCGAGATCCATGAACTGCTCGCCAATCTCATGATCGTCGTCGTCATCGCCCATGTGGCGGCCGCGCTGAAGCACCATATGATCGACCGCGACGACACGCTGCGCCGGATGGTCTCTACCGTCCCCGCGCGCGCGAACAATAAAGGATAACACCATGTTTTTACGGTACTCTCCGGCGCCGCACCTGCGCCGTACTGCGCTCGGGCTGGCCGCTGCCGCGATACTGGCAACCGGATTGCCCGCGCTTGCGGCCGACCGCTGGGAGGTCGATCCTGCCGCCAGTTCGCTGACCTTCACCGGCACCCAGGCGGGCGCGCCGTTCACCGGCTCGTTTCAAACATGGACTGCCAATATTTCTTTTGATCCGGAGACCCTTGCCGACAGCAAGGTGACGGTATCGATAGACGTGACCAGCGCCACCACGGGTGACGTTCAGAAGGATGCCAACCTGCCGACGCCGAACTGGTTCAACAGCAAGGCGCAGCCGATGGCGACCTTTGCCGCGCGGACCTTTTCGAAGACCGCCGACGGGTTCCTCGCCGAGGGTACGCTGACCGTGCGCGATATCGACAAGCCGGTGCAGCTGCCGTTCACGCTCGAAATCGACGGCGACATGGCGTCGATGAAGGGAGAAACCACGGTCAAGCGGACGGATTTCGGGGTCGGCACCGGCGTGCCGCTCGAAATGGTCGGCGATGGCGTGACCATCTCCGTATCGGTCGCCGCCAAGCGCGCGCAGTAGGCCAATTTCCGACGGCGAAGCGTCTACTGCCGCTTTGCCAGGATGGCGACGCCGGCGCCGACCATCAGCGCACCGGCGCTTCGATTAACGAGACGCAGCCGCGCGGGTTCGACGAACAGAGCCCGCGCCCTGCCCGCCAGCAATGCGTAACCCACCAACGCGCTGCCGAGCACGGCAAGGAAAAGCCCGATGATGGCGAGGGCGTCGACGATGCCGATCCGCGACAGGTCGAAGAAGGTCGGCAGGAAGCCAAGGTGGAACAGAATCGCCTTCGGATTGCCGAGGGTTATGCCGAACCCGGCGATGAAACTTTTGATACCGTTCGGTTTCTCGTCTCCGGCCTGTGCGGATATCGCCGATACAGGTCGGCGCCAGAGCTGGATGCCGAGATAGATCAGGTATGCCGCGCCGAGCATGCGGACGATGATGAAGAATTCGCCCACGAGCTGGCCGATGGCGGCCAGGCCGAATAACACGATCATCATGTAGAACACGTCGCCCGCCAGAATACCGGCGATCAGGGGCACCGCGTGGCGCGCGCCGGCGCCGAGCGCCCGCCCTACGATCATCACAATTGCCGGGCCGGGTATGACGACCCATAGGAGAAGTGCGAGCACGAAGGCGAGAGCCGATTCCTGCGTCATGACATGTCCGATTCATTCCGATTGGATGTCGCTGCAGCTCTCGCTGAAGAGTCTGAGAACCGCGTAGCGGCTGAAACCCTAGCCCATCGAGGCCGGGTAAGACAGTCCGGGCCCATTCGGAGATCGCCGGCCGGTGTCGGACCGCGCAACCCGCCATCGGTATGGCTTGGCGGCGCCGGCCATCGGCGTTACAAGGCTGACAGCGTTTCTCCCGCACTGCATCATGCCGACAAAGGGAGAGCATCATGAGCGATCGGGACCGCCCGCAATACGACATGCCCGTCTATGAAGGCATGGACCGGAGCCTGATCGACCAACCGGAGGCGCCGATGTCCGAATACTCCCATTCTCCGCTGTTCCCGCTCGCCCTCGACACCACCCCGTACAAGAAGCTGACCGGCGATTTCGTGTCGACGGCGACCTTCGAGGGCCAGGAGATCCTCAAGGTCGAGCGCGAGGGACTGCGGCTCCTGTCGGAACAGGCCTTTGCCGACATCAACCATCTGCTGCGCCCCGGCCACCTCGCCCAGCTCGCCAAGATCCTCGACGACCCGGAAGCGACGCCGAACGACAAGTTCGTTGCGTATGACCTGTTGAAGAACGCCAACATCTCGGCCGGAGGCGTGCTGCCGATGTGCCAGGACACCGGCACCGGCATCATCATGGGCAAGAAGGGCCGCCGCGTGTGGACCTCGGGCGAGGATGAAGCCGCGCTCGCGGAAGGCGTCCGCGACGCCTACTTCAAGAAGAATTTGCGCTACTCGCAGCTCGCGCCGCTGTCGATGTTCGAGGAAGTGAACACCCGCAACAACCTGCCGGCGCAGGTCGAGATCTACGCCGAGGGCGAGGACGCCTACAAGTTCATGTTCGTCGCCAAGGGTGGCGGCTCGGCCAACAAGACGTTCCTGTTCCAGGGCGTGCCGTCGCTGCTCGACAAGGAGCGCATGATGGCGTTCCTGAAGGAGAAGATCCTGACGCTTGGCACCGCCGCCTGTCCGCCCTACCACCTCGCCATCGTCATCGGCGGCACCTCGGCGGAGCTCAATCTGAAGACCGTCAAGCTCGCCTCGACGCGCTATCTCGACGGCCTGCCGACGGCGGGTTCGGAGAGCGGCCACGCCTTCCGCGACCTACAGATGGAAGAGGAAATCTTCAAGCTGACGCAGAGCACCGGCGTCGGCGCGCAGTTCGGCGGCAAGTATTTCTGCCACGACGTGCGCGTCATCCGCCTGCCGCGCCACGGTGCATCGCTGCCGATCGGCATCGGTGTATCGTGCTCGGCCGACCGCCAGGCGCTCGGCAAGATCACCAAGGACGGCGTTTTCCTGGAAGCGCTCGAGGCGAACCCGGCGAAGTATATGCCGGACATCGACGAGGCAAGCCTGTCCGACCATGTGGTCAAGATCGACCTTACCCGGCCGATGCCGGAGATCCTTGCCGAACTGAGCAAGCATCCGACGAAAACACGACTGTCGCTGACCGGACCGATGATTGTCGCGCGCGATCTGGCCCACGCCAAGCTGCGCGAGCGGCTGGAATCGGGCGGTGAACTGCCGGACTATTTCAAAAATCACCCGATCTATTACGCCGGTCCCGCAAAGACCCCGGAAGGCTATGCGTCGGGTTCATTCGGGCCGACCACGGCTGGCCGCATGGACGCCTATGTGGACCAGTTCCAGGCCGTCGGCGGATCGATGGTCATGCTCGCCAAGGGCAACCGCTCGAAGGCCGTGCGCGACGCCTGCCACAAGCATGGCGGTTTCTATCTCGGCTCGATCGGCGGGCCGGCGGCGCGGCTTGCCAAGGACTGCATCAAGAAGGTCGAAGTGGTCGAGTTCCCCGAACTCGGCATGGAAGCGATCTGGCGCATCGAGGTCGAGGACTTCCCGGCCTTCATCATTGTCGACGACAAGGGCAACGACTTCTTCCAGGACCTCAATCTCAGCTAGTCAGGATAGCCGGCGGGGACGCCCGCCGGCGCCCTGCCCCCGAAGGAAACGTTGCGCATGACAACGACGTCGCTCGCCGCCCGCCTGCTCGATGTGATCGAGCACGACATCCTGCCGCTGACCGCAAAGGGCGTCGCCGCCGGCAACAAGGTGTTTGGCGCGGCGATCCTGAGGAAAAGCGACCTGTCGCTGGTCATCGCCGAGACCAACAACGAGACCGAGAACCCGCTCTGGCATGGTGAGGTCCACACGCTGAAGCGCTTCTACGAGATGGCGGAGACGCCGGACACGGAGGATCTCATCTTCCTGTCGACGCACGAGCCCTGCACCATGTGCATGTCGGCGATCACCTGGGCCGGCTTCGACAACTTCACCTATTTTTTCAGCCATGAGGATTCGCGCGACGCCTTCGCGATCCCCCATGATCTCAAGATCCTCAAAGAGGTGTTCACGCTGGAGCCCGGCGGTTATCGGCACGAGAATGCGTTCTGGAAGGCGCAGTCGATCGCCGACCTGATCGCCGCGGAAACCGATCCGGCGCGCACCGCCCTCACCGAGCAGGCGACACGCATCCGCGATGCCTATGCAGCGCTTTCCGAGAGCTATCAGGAATCGAAGGACGGCAATCGGATTCCGCTGAGTTGATCCGCAGCGCCCCGGAACAGGGAAACCGCTGGATCCGGCCTGCCTGCCGGCTGCACGCCCTCGCCCCCTCGCCTTTTGATTGTATCGAGCGAAAGATTGTTGCGCACACCGTGGCGAAATCACAACACATCGCAAAAACCCTTAGGGGCCGTGTTCACATTCCGCCCCGTTAACCTTGTCGCAATTTGGCCACATCATCATTATCCGCCATAAACTGCCATCGGCCGAGCGGCGATGCAGGGTTTTTTCTGGGATTCGGGCGACAAGTCGAGCAACAAAGGGTTTGCGATGCGGAAGATTTCTCTTTTTGCGGCCGGTTTTGCGATGGCCTTCGGCGTTGTCGGTACGGCCATGGCCGAATACAATCCGGGCGTGATGACGCGTTATGACGCGAGCGGCACTCAGGTCGATGGACCTGGCGTGATCCGTTACATGGGCAGCGGCAAGTCGCCGATCCGTCGTCAGACGGTGTCCTATGACGGTCGTTATTCGCCGGGCACCATTATCGTCAACACCAAGGAACGCCGCCTTTACTACGTCATGGAACGTGGCAAGGCGCTGAAGTACGGTATCGGCGTCGGCCGTCCGGGCTTCCAGTGGTCGGGCACCCACCGCGTGTCCCGCAAGGCCGAGTGGCCGGGCTGGACCCCGCCGCCGGCAATGCGCAAACGCCAGCCGGGCCTGCCGCACTACATGGAAGGTGGTCCGAACAACCCGCTCGGCGCGCGCGCCATGTATATCGGCTCGACCATCTACCGCATTCACGGTTCGAACGAGCCCTGGACCATCGGCACCGCCGTTTCGTCCGGCTGCATCCGTATGGCCAATGACGATGTGATCGACCTCTACAAGCGCGTCGAGGTTGGCGCCAAGGTCGTCGTCGTCCGCAAATAGGGCGAACCATCACAAATACGAAAACGCCGGCGCGATCCCTCGCGCCGGCGTTTTTGTTTGTAGGTGTTCCTGAGTGGATGCGGTCAGGCGCCGGGTACCGGAGCCGGCTCGCGCGACATGCCCTGCTGCTGCAGCTCGCTCAGATAGCGCGCCCACAGGGCATCGTGCTGGCGACCCAGCTCGGCGAGCGTCTGCCAAGAGTAGATGCCGGTGTCGTGCATGTCGTCGAAATCGATCTTGATGGCGTAGTTGCCGACCGGCTCGAGCTTCATGATCTCGACGTTGATCTTGCCCGGCACGGTCTTGCGCTCGTCGGGCGAATGCCCCTGCACCTCGGCCGAGGGCGACATCACCCGCAAATACTCTGACGAAAGGTCAAAGGTCTCGCCGGTATCGAACGCGACGACCAGTCCGCGGCGATCCTTCTTGAGGCGAATTTCGGTCGGCCAAATATCTTCAATCTGCATAACGGCTCCCGGAGCGGTTTTTTGAAACTGTTGAGGCGGGATTTAGGTCAAAGACCCCCTTTCGGCAAGGCGCCCGATGATCGCAGTGCGCCGCGTTCTTGACTAATGTGGTTTGACGCCGCCGACTGTTTGCCTAATGTACTCTTTAAAGAGGCATACCGGGACCGGACTATCGGGTGTAACCGGGATGGTGGAGGAAGTCCGATGCAGCATCCAGGCCCGCTCGAGGCAGATCCGGGCACCTTGATCGACCCGTTCGGACGGGCCGTCAATTATTTGCGCGTCTCGGTGACCGACCGCTGCGATTTCCGCTGTGTCTATTGCATGGCCGAGAACATGACCTTCCTGCCGAAGCGCGAGGTGCTGACGCTGGAAGAGCTCGACCGGCTGTGTTCGGCCTTTGTCGAAAAAGGCGTGCGACGGATCCGCCTCACCGGTGGTGAACCGCTGGTGCGCAAGGGCATCATGGAACTGTTTCGGCAGCTCTCGCGGCATCTGAAAAGCGGCCAGCTCGACGAAGTGACCGTCACCACCAACGGCTCGCAGCTCACCCGCTACGCCGGACAGCTCGCAGACTACGGTGTCAAACGCATCAACCTGTCGCTCGACACGCTCGACGCCGACAAGTTCAAGGCCGTTACCCGCTGGGGCGAACTCTCCAAGGTGATGCGCGGGCTCGACGCCGCCGACGAGGCGGGCCTGTCGATCAAGATCAACATGGTCGCGCTGAAGGGCGTCAACGATCACGAGATCCTGCCGATGCTCGAATGGGCGCATGGCCGCGGCTACGACCTGACCATGATCGAAACCATGCCGATGGGCGAGATCGACGAGGACCGCACCGACCGCTATCTGCCGCTGTCGGATGTGCGGGCGATGCTCTCGGAGCGCTACACGATCGAGGATAGCAACTACGCGACCGGCGGGCCGGCGCGCTATATCCGCCTTGCCGAGACCGGCGGGCGGGTCGGCTTCATCACGCCGATGTCGCACAATTTCTGCGAATCCTGCAATCGCGTGCGTATCACCTGCACCGGCATGCTCTATATGTGCCTCGGCCAGGACGACAAGGCGGATCTGCGGGCGCCGCTGCGCGCTTCCGAGGGCGACGAGCTTCTCAAGCAGGCAATCGACGAAGCGATCGGCCGCAAGCCGAAGGGCCACGATTTCATCATCGACCGGGACACCAACCAGCCAAGCGTTACTCGCCACATGTCGGTGACGGGCGGCTAGCCAGCGGCCTATTCTGCTGGTGTTTTCATTCCTCCCGTGTGAGTCGTTCTGAAGGGTGCGCCTGCCGTGTCGTCTGCTCCCGCGCCCCTTGAGGCCACTCCCGCACGAAATCTCGCCGGCATCGCCGCGATGTCGGCCTCGATGGCCGGCTTCATCTTCAACGACGCCTTCGTGAAGCTCGCTTCCGCCGACCTGCCGACCGGCGAAATCCTGTTCTTTCGCGGGCTGTTTGCGCTTTCGATGCTGTCGCTGATCGGGTTTGCGACCGGCAATCTGTCGGGGCTGACCGGTATTCGCCACCGCGTCGTCGGCTGGCGTCTCGTCGGCGAGGTCGGCGCGACGGTGTTCTATCTTACCGCCCTCTTTCACATGCCGATCGCCAACGCGACGATGATCCTGCAGGCGGTGCCGCTACTGGTCACCGCGGCGGCGGCCATCTTCCTCGGCGACAGGGTCGGCTGGCGGCGCTGGATCGCGGTCGGCGCCGGTTTCCTCGGCGTCGCGCTGATCGTGCGGCCGGGACCGGAGGGCTTCGATATCTGGGTGCTGTCGGCGCTTGCCGCGATCTGCTTCATCACACTACGCGATCTGGCGACGCGGCGGATGCCGGCGAAGCTGACGACCTTTCACGTCACCTTCGCGACGACAACTGCGGTCGCCCTGCTCGGCCTTGCGATGTCGCCCTTCGAGGATTGGTCCGCGCCGACCTCACGGCACCTCATGCTGCTTGCGGCGGCCGCCGTCTTCATCCTGATCGGTTATTTCTTCATCATCGCCGCGATCCGCATCGCCGACATGGCCGTCGTGGCTCCGTTCCGCTACTCGATCGTGCTGTGGGCACTTGTGATCGGTTTCGTCGTGTGGGGTGATGTGCCTGACGCCCTCACGCTCATCGGCACGGCCATCGTCATCGCGACCGGGGTCTACACCTTCCACCGCGAGCGCATCGCCGCCCGGCAGGCCGCGAAGAAACCAGGCTAAACTCTTCAGCGCACTTGAAAATTCATAGTGACTGTCAAACCACTCACCACGCACGAGCAAATTTTCTTGCGCGAATTCTTATCCGAAAACCGGTTCCCATTTTTCGGGAATGCGCTCAAAAAAAACGGCCGGGCGCTAGGCCCGGCCGCTTCGATATCTGCCCTCAAGGACGAGGCTTACTCAACCACGATCCGCGGTGCGGTGCGGGCGGAGCTGCCGGTGCGCGACTGGACCTCGGCCCAGACCTTGGCGGCGATGTCCTTGTAGATCTTGGCGTGCGGGCCGTCCGGATCGGACACAACGACCGGAGTGCCGTCGTCCGAATGGGCGCGGATGTCCATGTGCAACGGCACTTCGCCGAGGAACGGCGCACCGAGCTTCTCGGCTTCGGCGCGCGCCCCGCCATGACCGAAGATGTCGGAACGTTCGCCGCAGGACGGGCACAGGAAGTAGCTCATGTTCTCGACGATGCCGAGCACCGGCACGCTGACCTTCTTGAACATCGACAGGCCCTTGCGGGCGTCGATGAGGGCGAGGTCCTGCGGGGTCGAGACGATGACGGCGCCGGCGAGCGGCACCTGCTGGGCCATGGTGAGCTGAGCGTCACCGGTGCCCGGGGGCATGTCGACGACCATGCAATCGAGCTGGCCCCAGTCCACTTCGCGCAGCATCTGGGTCAGCGCCGACATGACCATCGGGCCACGCCAGATCATCGGCACGTCTTCTTCCACAAGGAAGCCCATCGACATGACCGAAAGGCCATAGCCATCGACCGGTTTCAGCTTGCCTTCCGGGGTCGGCTCCGGCTGCTCGGTGAGCTTGAGGAGGCGCGGCATCGACGGGCCGTAGATATCGGCGTCGAGCACACCGACCTTGAGGCCGAGGGCCTGCAGGCCGAGCGCGATGTTGACGGCGGTGGTCGACTTGCCAACGCCGCCCTTGCCCGAGGCAACGGCGATGATGGTCTTGACGCCCGGCACGCCCGGCTTGGTCGGGTCTTCCTTCGGCGCGGCCTGGGCCGGCTGCGGCGCAGGCGCACTGGCGCCCGGCTTTTTCTCGGCCGTCAGGGCGACCATGACACGTTCGACGCCCGGCATGTCCGAGACGACCTTTTCAGCCGCCTGACGCAGCGGCTCGAGGTCCTTCGCCCGGTCGGCATCGACGGTGATCGAAAAGGCAACCCGGTTGCCCGAGACGAAAATGTCGGAAACGAGGCCCAGTTCGACGATATCGCTCTCGCGATCCGGCCCGCGAACTTTCTGCAGGCGCTCCAGAACCATTTCCTTGGTGATTTCGGTCATATTCTCCGCTTCCCTCTTCCGCGACAGCGTTTCCTACACGGCTTTCGGCACTCAACGCCGCCGCGTCCGTATATTCGAAGCCGGTAATCTATAGGCCGCTTCGCATTGGTCAATGCATCCAATGAAAGCAATTTGCATGACGGCGATGTCTGTCGCCCTTGCCTCCCTGCGGCATAACGCCCATAACCGGATAAAGACAAGAATGAAAGGGGGAGGATATGAGCGAGGACGAGTCCGTCGCCCTTGAAGAGTTCACCATCGCGCCGAACCCGGACGATCCGCTGCTGTCGAGCCCCGTCAGCGGCGTCGACCACACCGGTCAGCCGGTCGAGATTCGCGTCGTCAACGAGCGCGCGCTCACCCTTTTCCTGAACAGCCAGGAGATCGTCACCATGATGACGATCGGCGACCACCCGGACCTGCTCGCCATCGGCTATCTGCTCAATCAGAACATGTTGAAGGCCGACGACGTCATCCGCTCCGTCGACTACGAGGAAGACATCGGCGTCATCGTCGTTCGCACCGAGCGGCAGACCAACTACGAGGAAAAGCTGAAGAAGAAGGTGCGCACCTCGGGCTGCGCCCAGGGCACAGTGTTCGGCGACGTGATGGACAGCTTCGGCAACATCAAGCTTGCCAGCGAGGCCAAACTGCACACCTCCTGGCTCTATTCCTTGTCGGCAAAGATCAACACCCAGCCCTCGCTCTATCTGTCCGCCGGCGCGATCCACGGCTGTGTGCTGTGTAAGGACGACCGCCCGCTCGTTTATATGGAGGACGTCGGGCGGCACAACGCGGTCGACAAGATCGCCGGGTGGATGTTCCGAAACGGCGTTTCGCCGGACGACAAAATCTTCTACACCACGGGGCGTCTGACCTCGGAAATGGTGATCAAGACGGTGCTGATGGGCATTCCCGTGCTCGCCTCGCGTTCCGGCTTCACCGCAGCCGGGGTCGAGCTTGCCCGCAAGGCCGGCCTGACGCTGGTCGGTCGATTGCGCGGCAAGCGGTTCGTTGCCGTTGCCGGAACCGAGCGGATCATCTTCGACGAGGATCCCGAGCGGATCGGCGAAGAAGATCCGAAGCACGCCCGCAAGGGCGGTCGCGGGCACAGCGCGGAGGCCTAGGCGGAACGTGGCGTCGATTACCGGACAAGACGAAACCCTGATGAACGATCCGGGGCGCTATGCCTCGCTCACTGTCGGTTGCCTGCTGGCAGGCGGGCTGTCGCGACGCATGGGCGGCGTCGACAAGAGCCTGATGATGCTCGGCGAGCGTACGATGATTTCCGTCAGCGCGGAGCGGCTCGCACCGCAAGTCGGTCCGCTCGTCGTCAACGCCAATGGCGACCCGGCGCGCTTCGCCGATCTGAAGCTTCCCGTCGTTGCCGATGCCATCGAAGGCTTCGCGGGCCCCCTCGCCGGCGTGCTTGCCGGCATGACCTATGCCCGCGAGCACGCGCCGAACGCGCGCTGGGTGGTGACGGTGGCCTGCGATACGCCGTTCTTCCCGACCGATCTGGTCGGCCGCCTCGTTGGGGCCGCCGGCTACAGCGAGACGATGATCGCGCTGGCGCGTTCGGGCAATTCCATTCATCCGGTGTTCGGGCTGTGGCCGGTCGCTCTTGCCGACGATCTCGAGGCCTGGCTCAATGGCGACAACAGCCGCAAGGTGCTCGCCTGGGTCGACCGGCATCAGATGGCGGAGGTGCGCTTCGGCGGCCCGATCATCGACGACATCGAAATCGATCCCTTTTTCAACGTGAACACGCCGGAAGACCTCGAAACGGCGGCGGTGATCTACGAGGAACTCAACGCATGAATGCGATTGTTGGGCCGAACGGCGTGCCGGTGATCGGCGTGACCGGCTGGAAGAACTCGGGCAAGACGACGATGGTCGTCGGTATCGTCGGCGAGCTGACGCGGCGCGGCTACCGGGTGTCGACCGTCAAGCACGCACACCATGCGTTCGACGTCGACCATGAAGGCACCGACTCGTACCGCCATCGCGGCGCGGGCGCCGGCGAAGTCGCCCTCGTCTCCGGCTATCGCTGGGTGCTGATGCATGAAAACCGCGAAAACGAGGAAGAACCGGGCCTCGGCGACTTTCTGCCGCGCTTCGCGCCCTGCGACGTCGTGATCGTCGAAGGCTACAAGCGCGAATCCTACCCCAAGCTTGAGGTTCGCCGGCTCGAGGCCTCGCGCAACGACCCGCTGGCGCTGACCGATCCCACCGTTTTCGCCATCGCCAGCGACCATGCCGTCGACGATACGGACAAGCCGGTCTTTTCCCTCGACGATATCGGCGCTATCACCGACTTCATCATCGAAACCTTCGGGATCAAACGGCACGATGCCGCGCACTAAACGCCTCCTCGACGACTGCTTCCTCACCGACGCCGACCGGCTGACCCACCACGAAGCGCAGGCGCTGTTGCGCGAGCGCATCGGTCCGGTGGTCGACATCGAGACAATCCCGCTGATCGAAGCGGCAGGCCGAATTCTGGCCGAAGACATTGTCGCGCCGCGTGACGTGCCGGCGGCCGACAATTCCGCTGTCGACGGCTACGCCTTTGCCTATGCCGATTATGTGGCCGGCGACGGCTGGTTCCCGATCTCGGCGCGCATCGCGGCGGGCCATGCGGCCGACACGCCCCTTGCTACCGGTACGGCTGCACGCATCTTCACCGGCGCGGTGATGCCGGCCGGGGCCAATACGGTCGCCATGCAGGAAGACTGCACGCGCGAGGAGCGCGACGGCACGGAATGGGTGCACATACCGCCTGGCCTGAAGGACGGCGCCAACCGCCGCAGGGCCGGCGAGGACATCCAGGCGGGCGCGGCCATCCTCTCCCCCGGCGTGCGGCTCAGACCGCAGGAAGTCGGCGCGATCGCCTCGACCGGCAAGAACGACGTCACCGTCTATCGCCGGCTCAAGGTCGCGCTGGTCTCGACCGGCGATGAGATTATCCGCCCCGGCAATCCGCTCGGGCCAGGTCAGGTCTACGACACCAACCACTTCCTGCTGACGATGCTGTTGCAGGCCGCTGGTGCCGAACCGGTCGATGTCGGCGTGCTGCCAGACGATGCCGACAAGATCCAGGCGACGCTGGCCGACCTCGCGGCAACATACGACGCCATCGTGACCTCGGGCGGGGCAAGCCTTGGCGAGGAAGACCATCTGATCGACGCCATCGACGCGCTCGGCCATCGCCATCTGTGGCAGATCGCGATCAAGCCGGGCCGGCCGATGAGTTTCGGCCAGATCGGCGATTGCGTGGTGCTCGGGCTTCCGGGCAATCCGGTTGCCGCCTTCAACTGTTTCCTCAGCTATGTCCGCCCGACGCTGGTCGCCATGTCCGGCGGCGGCTTCGAGTTGCCGCGCGCGATGATGATCCCGGCGGCCTTCGAGGTGCCGAAGCGCAAGCTCGGCCGGCGCGAGTTCCTGCGCGGCATTCTGGTGACGGGCGATGATGGGACCCTGCGGGTGCAGAAATTCGCCCGTGACGGCTCCGGCATCATCACCTCGCTGCGCGAGGCCGACGGTCTCATCGAGATCGACGAGGACACGCCCTCGATCGAGGAAGGCGCCCCGGTCCGTGTGCTTCTGTTCACCGAATTCGGTCTGCCGCCGCGCTCTGTATC
Organism: Hyphomicrobiales bacterium; assembly: GCA_002869065.1. Lineage (NCBI taxonomy): Bacteria > Pseudomonadati > Pseudomonadota > Alphaproteobacteria > Hyphomicrobiales > Hyphomicrobiales bacterium. Next base: position 221,625 of record PKTR01000001.1, on the reverse strand, counting down.
GACATCTGTCTGACCGCATGGCTTTTCGTTTGCGTTTTCGCGCAAAACGCATGCCGCCGCGTCACGGCGCATTTCTCGGATCAATTTGGGAAAATTGCGGTTTTCGCCGCGCTGCATCCTTGCGCCTTTGTCATTTTTGGTGGGAATATACCCGCCGGTCCCGGTTGCGGCGCCCGCCGCACGGCCGGAGATAACGAGGGCGGCATAAGCCCCCAGGCTCAGACAGAGGGATAACGAATGAAATTCTTTGCCAAAATCGCCACCGCCGCGGCGGTGATCATGGCCGTTTCGGGCGTCGCCCAGGCCAAGGAATGGACGAAGGTCCGGATCGGCACCGAAGGCGCCTATCCTCCGTTCAACTTCTTCGATTCCAACAACGAGCTGCAGGGCTTCGATATCGATATCGCCAAGGAACTGTGCAGCCGCATGAAGGTCGAGTGCACCTTCGTCGCGCAGGATTGGGACGGCATCATTCCGGCCCTGCTCGCCAACAAGTACGACGCCATCATCGCGTCGATGTCGAACACCGAAGAACGCCGTAAGAAGGTCGACTTCACCGACAAGTACTACCAGACCCCGGCCCGCTTCATTGCCGCGAAGACGTCGGACGTCAAGGACACCAGCCCGGAAGCGCTTGCCGGCAAGACGCTTGGCGCGCAGTCCTCGACCATTCACGCCAACTACCTCGAGGACAAGTACAAGAACTCGACCGTGAAGCTCTACGCGACGCAGGACGAGGCCAATCTTGATCTCGCCTCCGGCCGCCTCGACGCGGTGCTCGCTGATTCCGTCGTTCTCTACGAGTGGATTTCGAAGACCGAAGACGGCAAGTGCTGCGACTTCGTCGGCGATAGCTACAACGAAGAGAAATATTTCGGCGCCGGCGCCGGCATCGCCATCCGTCAGGGTGAAACCGATCTCGCCGACATGTTCAACAAGGCCCTCGCCGAGATCCGCGCGGACGGCACCTACGACAAGATCAACGCCAAGTATTTCCCCTTCTCGATCTACTGATCGGCGTTTTCGCTCTCTTCGGGCGGCGGCACAAACCGCCGCCCGATCAGCATTTAGAGGGTTTTCTTGTCAGATTTGCTGGGGCTATTGGCCTACGGGCCAACGGGATGGGGTGACGAGATCCTGATCGGCATTTGGCTGACGGTGCGGCTCGCACTGGTCACCCTGCCATTGGGGCTTCTGATCGGCTTTCTCGTCGCGCTCGCCAAGGATTCCGGCGAACCCTCGCTGGTGCTTGCCGGCGATATCTTCACGACCATCTTTCGCGGCCTGCCGGAACTGCTGACGCTGTTCATCGTCTATTATGGCGGCCAGATCGTCCTGCAGCAGATCGTCGCCTTTTTCACAGATACCTATGTCGAGATCAGCGGGTTCACCGCCGGCGTCGTTGCACTTGGTCTCGTCTTTTCCGCCTTTTCAAGCGAAGTCTTCCTCGGCGCGCTGCGTGGCATTCCGAAGGGCCAGTACGAAGGCGGCAAGGCGCTTGGCCTGACCGGATTCCAGATCACCCGGCTGGTCATCATCCCGCAGCTTTTCCGCCTTGCCCTGCCCGGCCTGACCAATCTGTGGCTGGTGCTGCTGAAAGATACGGCGCTCGTTTCGGTGATTGCGCTCGACGACCTCCTGCGCAAGACCAACATCGCCGTCGGCGTCACCAAGGAGCCGTTTTTCTTCTACGGCGTCGCCTGCATGATCTATCTGGTGATGTCGATGATTTCGTCGGCCGGGCTGTCCAGCCTTGAGCGCCGGGTCAACAAAAGCGGCATGGGACACTAGGCGATGACGGCACTCGAAGCCCCTGCCCCGCGCAAAGCGCGCTGGACCAAGATCCGGATCCTCGGTTGGGGCGTGATGAGCGTCTTTGCCATCGCCGGTTTCTTCCTCCTGCGCATGGTCGTTCTGCAATTCGATCCTGATCTTCTGTCGCGCTACGGACCGAAGCTCCTCGAAGGTCTCGTCGTCACACTGACGATCGTGGCGATTTCGGTGGGTGCCGGAGCGCTGCTTTCCTTCCCCGTCGCCATGGCGCGGATGTCGTCCTCTCGTTTCCTGCAGGCGATTTCCTACGGCTACGTCTATTTCTTCCGCGGCACGCCACTGCTTGCACAGGTGTTCCTCATCTATTACGGCGCCGGTCAATTCCGCGACCAGCTTGAGGCCGTTGGCCTGTGGGATTTCTTTGCCGAAGCGTTCTGGTGCGTGCTGTTCACTTTCACGCTCAACACCGCCGCCTATCAGGCTGAAATCCTGCGCGGCGCGATCCAGTCGGTTCCGCGCGGCCAGACCGAGGCCGCCCAGTCGCTCGGCCTGAAACCGGTCGTCATTTTCTTTCGCATCATCGTGCCGCAGGCACTGATCATCGCGCTGCGCCCGCTCGGCAACGAGATCATCCTGATGATCAAGGGCTCGGCGATCGCCAGCGTCGTCACCGTGTTCGACCTGATGGGCGCAACCAAGCTCGCCTTCTCCCGTTCGTTCGACTTCCAGGTCTTCATCTGGGCCGCCATTCTCTACCTGGTCATGGTCGAGACGCTGCGCCGGATCTGGAACCGGCTCGAGAAGCGGCTGACGCGCCACCTCAAGATGGCCAACTGAGATGAGCGGCGACGCGGACGGGCTGGCGCCCAAACATATCGAAACCCTGCTCGCCCATGGCGGCGGCGCAATCGATGCCGCGTCGGGCGGCGTCGTGCCGCCGATCCAGCCGGCGACGACCTTTGCCCGTGGCGACGACTATCAGCCGCTCGCGCCGGGCCGGATCTATGGCCGGGACGACATGCCGCTCTATGCCCAGCTCGAAGGCGTCCTCGCCGAGCTTGAAGGCGTGCGCGGCGCCCTCACCTTTCCCTCCGGCATGGCGGCGATTGCGGCAGTGATGCGCGCGGTGCCGAATGGCGGTGCCATCGTCGCGCAGAGCGGCATTTATTGGGGCACCACGGTCTGGCTGCGCAAGCATTGCGCCCGCTCCGGCGTCCGGCTTGTCGAAGTGGATGCGACGGATGCCAACATACTGGAACACGCCATCGCCGAAGCCCGGCCCGGCCTCGTTCTCGTCGAGACACCGTCGAACCCCTGGCTCGGCATCGTCGATCTGAAACGCGCCGCAACCGCCGCCCACGCGGTCGGAGCCCTGCTTGCCGTCGACTCGACGGCCGCGACGCCGATCCATTCGCGGCCGGCCTCGTTCGGCGCCGACATCGTTCTTCACTCGGCAACGAAGTCGCTGAACGGCCATTCCGACGTGCTGGCCGGCGTCGTGGCGAGCGACGCCATCGACGCCGAATGGTGGACCGCCATCCGGGCGGAACGGCGGGAAGCCGGCGCCGTACTCGGACCGTTCGAGACGTGGCTGTTCCTGCGGGGCCTGCGCACCCTCGCACTCCGGGTCGAGCGGGCATCGGCCAATGCCGTGGCCATCGCGTCTTTCCTCAACAGCCATGAGGCCGTTGAACGGGTCCTCTACCCCGGCCTCGCCGATCATCCGGGCCACGACATTGCCGTGCAGCAGATGACGAACGGGTTCGGCAGCCTGATGTCGTTCTGCATCAAGGGCGGCGCCAGGGACGCACTCGCCGTAGCGGGTGCGCTCAAGGTGATCGTGCGGGCGACCTCGCTCGGCGGCGTCGAAAGCCTCATCGAGCATCGCCACACAATCGAAGCGGGCGTGACCGACATGCCGGAAAACCTGTTGCGCCTGTCGGTCGGCATCGAGCATGTCGACGATCTGATCGGCGACCTCGAACAGGCGCTCTCCCAGATCGCATAGTCCGTGCAGTTTTCCCGCAGCGGCGAAACTGCTACGCCCGCCGCACGGGTTTCCGTCCGGGGCAAATCTATTCTACTACTGAGGCAAACAATTCGCCGCGCCCCCGCGCGGCCCGAAAATCCAAGGGAGAAAATGAATGGCGAAAGTCGCTTTTATCGGTCTCGGCGTCATGGGCTATCCGATGGCCGGCTTCATCAAGAGCCGCGGCGGCCACGACGTGGTCGTCTACAATCGCACCACCGCGAAGGCCGAGAAATGGGTGTCCGAGCACGGCGGCAGCTTCGCCCTCACCCCGCGCGAGGCAGCGGAAGGCTGCGACTTCGTGTTCTCCTGCGTCGGCAATGACGACGATCTGCGCTCGGTGACGCTCGGGCCCGATGGCTGCTTCCAGTCGATGAAGGAAGGCGCGGTCTTTATCGACAACACCACGGCAAGCGCGGAAATCGCCCGCGAACTCGCTGCCGAGGCGAAGGCGCGCGGCTTCGGTGCGCTCGATGCGCCGGTGTCCGGCGGTCAGGCGGGCGCCGAGAACGGCGTCCTCACCGTCATGATCGGTGGCGACGAAGCCGACTACGACAAAGCGAAGCCGGTGATCGACTGCTTTGCCCGCATGGTTGGCCTGATGGGCGAGGCCGGTGCCGGCCAGCTCACCAAGATGGTCAACCAGCTCTGTATCGCCGGTCTCGTTCAGGGTCTCGCCGAAGGCATCCACTTCGCCAAGATCGCCGGGCTCGATGTCGCCAAGGTGATCGGCGTCATCTCCAAGGGCGCGGCTCAGTCGTGGCAGATGGAAAACCGCTGGGAGACCATGCGCGACGGCAAGTTCGATTTTGGCTTCGCGGTCGACTGGATGCGCAAGGACCTGGCGATCTGCCTCAACGAGGCGCGCGCCAACGGCGCCAACCTGCCGGTCGCGGCGCTCGTCGATATGTTCTACAGCGAAGTGCAGAACATGGGCGGCGCGCGCTGGGATACGTCGAGCCTGATCGCCCGTCTCGACGACCACGGCAAGAAGTAACTCTGCAACGAAAGAGCGGGCCCTCGCGGCCCGCTCCACTGCCTGCTTCTCATGACATCGATGCGCGGCTTAGGCCGCGTTTTTTATGTCTGCTTGTCGAGCGTGACGAAGTTGAGCGGCAGCGCGGTGGTGTACTTGATCGCCTCCATGGCGAAGGTCGAACTCACATCCGACAGCTCGATGCGGCTGATGAGGCGCTTGTAGAAGGCGTCATAGGCTTCGATATCGGGCACCACCACGCGCAGCAGATAGTCGATATCCCCGCTCATGCGGTAGAACTCGACCACCTCGGGGAACTCCTCGACGGTGGAGGAAAACTCCTCCAGCCAGTTTTCGGTGTGGCGGTTGGTGCGGATCGCGACGAACACGGTCACCTTGGCGTTGACCTTGGCCGGATCGAGGACCGCGACCCTCTTGCGGATCACCCCTTCCTCCTCCAGCTTCTGGATACGGCGCCAGCACGGTGTGGTCGACAGGCCGACCCGACGGCCGATCTCGGCAACGGGGACGGTCGCGTCCTCCTGCAAAATGGCGAGAATCTTCCGGTCCGTGCGATCCACCATGATTTCCCCTCCAGAATTTTTTTCTCGGCATTTTTAGTTTGGGGTATGATATTCCTATCGGCATCGGTTGCAATCGGAATTTTAGATTTATTTTCTAAGCATACGTCGCTTTTTGCTTGTGCGGCGCGAAAATCTCCCTAGCTTCAATGACAAGCCAGATGGTGCAGCGTCCTCATCGCTGCCCCTGCGAGGAGAAGAACATGACCAAGATTGCCGCTCTTACCCCGCATGTCGCCGTTGCTCCGCAGCTCAATTCGGCCGACTTCGCCGTTGCCGCCGCGCGCGGTTTTCGCAGCGTGATCAACAATCGCCCGGATACCGAGAAGAGCGTGCCGGTGCTCTCTGACCATGCGGCAGAACTCGCCGCGGACGTCGGCCTCGCCTACCGCTACATCCCCTGCCCCGGTCTCGACGTCACCGACGAAGCGATCGTCGACGATGTCGCCGACGCGCTCGCCGAGCTGCCTGGACCGGTGCTGATGTATTGCAAGTCGGGAACCCGCAGCGCGCTTCTCTGGGCGCAGGCGATGGCCGCCCGGCTTGGCGTCAAAGTCGTCATCGAAACGGCGGAACGTGCCGGCTACGACGTTTCCATCATCGAGGACGAACTTGAAGAGCAGGCTGCGCAGGTCGCGCTCGCCCTGTCCGACGCCGAAGCCGCCTGATAACGACCCGACGATTTTCGGTTCCCGGGGCCCGGCGGAGGCTCCCACCGAACGAGAAGCCCGGCTCTTGCCCCTTGAGCGACAGGCGCTTCCATCAAGAGACACTTTGGCTCTACCCGGACTGGTCCGGATGCTCGATGAGCGTCCGGACCTCTTTTTTGAGCACAGGCAACACATCGATTTCGAACCAGGGATGACGTTTCAGCCAGCCGGTGTTGCGCCAGGAAGGATGCGGCAGCGGCAAGGCGCGCGGGCGCACATCCCGTTCCCAGATGGTCCGCCAATCGGCAACCGTTTCGGTCAGCGTCTTTCGGCGCGCTGTGCCCAGGTGATAGCTCTGCGCATAGGCGCCGATGGCCAGCACCAGACCGATCTGCGGCATCGCGGCGAAGATTTCGTCGTGCCAGGTGCGCGCACACTCCTTGCGCGGAGGCAGGTCTCCGCCCTTTGCGTCGAGGCCAGGAAAGCAGAAGCCCATCGGGATGATGGCGACGCGGGTGACGTCATAGAAAACAGCTCGGTCGACGCCGAGCCAGTCGCGCAGCCGGTCGCCGGACGGGTCGTCAAAGGGCAATCCCGACGCGTGCACCCGTGCGCCAGGCGCCTGGCCGCAGATGGCGATCCGCGCGGTGCGCGATATCCGCAGTACCGGTCGCGGTTCGTGCGGCAGTGGCGTCTTTTCGAGCGGGGCATCGCGACAAACCCGACAGGCCGCTACACGCCGCCCGAGGTCTTCCAGCCCCGGCGCCACCACGTCGCGCAGATCCTCGCCGGGGGAAACGCTCATTCGGCCGGATCCTGCCGCTACTGCACACAGCCCGGACGAGCCGAGACCTCGGCGTGCCAGCGGTGCAGATTGGTCAGCTCTTCGGGAACCTTGACGCGGGCCGGCCGCAGGAAATCGATGATGCAGACCGCGGTGATGTCGGCGATCGTAAAGCGCTCGCCGGCGATGAACGGGCGCCCGGCCAGTTCCTTGTCCATAAACGCCAGATAATCCAGCAGCTTGGGCCGGTTTGCTTCAGCCCATTCCGGCACCTGCGGAACCTCCATAGCCGCCATCGCTGGGTGCGAATGGCGGAACACGGCAGCGAACATCATGCCGAGATTTAGGTCCATGCGACGGTTCCACATCTCGACGATGGCGCGATCGCGCGCATCGACGCCAAACAGAGGCGGCTCGGGATAGAGCTCCTCGAAATAGCGGCTGATCGCCACCGACTCGGAAATCACCGTGCCATCGTCGAGGACGAGCACCGGAAGGCGCTGCATCGGGTTCAGCGCGGTGAACGTGTCCGTCTTGTGCTCCAGCTTGCCGAGGTCGACGATTTCGGTCGGAACGTCGATGCCCTTTTCGGCGATGAAGATCCTGACCCGGCGCGGATTGGGCGCGCGATTGTTGTCGACATACAGCTTCATGGTCGTCCTCCCCTTTGGCGCGCAAGCTGATCACGGCATGGGGCGTTTCTCAAGCCCGTCGCGATCACCAATCGCGGCCGGTCGGATCACCTTGCAGTGTTGTGTCGCGCATCGCGCCAATCACGCGGGCGTTCGAACTCGCCCTGCCAGATGCCGCGCCCGGCACGGCGCGCTTCGGCCTCTTCGTCGCTGTAGGCGCCGTAGGAAATTGCCCAGCCGTCAGCCACCATTCGCGCATTGATATCGACCTCGCCAGACCGGCAGGCGACCAGCAAACGCTCGAAGCGATCGGTGCCATTGACTGCGCATGTGATTTCGCCCCCGCCGACGAGGTTGCGCAGCCGATCGCGAGCGACCCTGCCGCAGGGATAGGGACGGCCGGCTTCGTCGCGGCATGTCTGATCGAGTTCGGGCGCGTCGATGCCGTGAAGACGTAAACGCCGGCCGGCGATCTCCAGGCTATCGCCATCGCCCGCGCGAGCATGGCCGACAACCTCCCCGCCATCCTTTCCCTGCGGAAGAATGAACAGGGAAATCACTGCAAGAACAATGAATAACCCGGTCGTCATCCATGATGCCCGAGCGCTCCACCGCCGCAATGCACGCCAATCAAACATTTTTCGCGAAACCGCGTTCTCTGATTCTTTCTTAACGATTGGACGGAATAATAGGCGCTATCGGTGGGGTATTTCGATCCGACGAAATTTTTGGGTTTGAGGAACGGCAAACGCATGTCCGAGGAAGTTGGCCTGCAGGGTGACGGCAAGACTGCCGCCAACCGGCAGCGCGCGGAACATCGAAAAGATGTCTCGCGTGCGGTCAATGACGTGCGCGAACGCATGATGTCCTCCAGCGGTACCCGCCCCGCATTCGACCGCGAACTGACCGCGATGTTCGCCCGCAATCACCTTGCGGCGGCGATCCTGCTTCCGGCCCTGACCATCATCATCGGCGTGATCGCCGGGATCTGGATGGAAAAGGTCATCGTCATTTCCTGGGCCTCGCTGACACTCGCTGCCAACGCCATTCTGCTCGGCACCTGCCGGCGGTTCAGCCAGCAGCCGCTCCATCAGGTCGAGCTGGCGAAATGGCGCAGCAAGCTGACCATTGCCTCGCTGCTCTATTCGATTGCGTGGATCGGCTATTTCCTGCTGTCGTCGGATACCGCGAATTCCTTCGAGATTTTCCAGTTCGCAACAATGCTGGTGGTGGTTGCCGTTCTCACCATGCTGTCGTCGAGCCTGCCCGTCACGTCGGCCGCCGCGACCATCCCGATCACGCTCGCGACCGTCGCGATCTACGTGGCGAAGCAGGAAGTCGTCTACTACATCATGGCGGCGATGGCGCTGGGTGCGCAGACCTTCTTCATCGCGCTCGGATACCGGCTCTACAAGTCCTCGCTGACGACGCTTGAGCACCGGGCCGAAAAGGATGCGCTGATCGCCGAACTGGAACAGGCGACGGCGATTTCCGACGACTCGCGCCGCCGCGCCGAGGAAGCCAATCTCGCGAAATCCCGTTTCCTCGCCACCATGAGCCACGAGCTGCGCACGCCGCTCAACGCCATTCTCGGCTTTTCCGAAGTCATCAAGAACGAGATCCTCGGCCCGGTCGAGAACGAGACCTACAAGGAATACATCAGCGACATCCACTCCTCCGGCCAGCATCTGCTGACGCTGATCAACGAGATCCTCGACCTGTCGCGGATCGAGGCCGGCCGCCAGAAACTCGTCGAGGAAGCCGTGACGCTGCCCTACATCGTCGAGGACTGCGTGCACATGATGTCGCTGAAGGCGCGCGGCAAGGACCTGCAGATCATCGAGCAGATCGAGCCCGACCTGCCGAAACTGTGGGGAGACGAGCGGGCAATCCGCCAGGTGATCCTAAACGTTCTATCGAATGCGGTGAAGTTCACGCCGGCGGGCGGCAAGATCAAGGCCAAGGTCGGCTGGACCGCAGGCGGCGGGCAGTATGTCGCCGTGCGAGACACCGGCCCCGGCATCCCCGAGGACGAAATCCCGATCGTGCTGTCGGCCTTTGGCCAGGGATCACTGGCGCAGAAGTCCGCCGAGCCGGGAACCGGTCTCGGCCTTCCGATCTGCCAGGCGCTGATCAATCTGCATGGCGGCACCTTCGATCTGAAATCGAAACTGCGCGAAGGTACCGAGGTCCTCATCACCTTCCCGCCCGAACGCGTACTCGACATCATGCCGACGGTGGAAGATCGCAATCGCCCGGCGCAACGGCGCAAAGCCGCCGCACGGGGCTGACCGCGCAGCGGATCGCGTCACTCGACCCAAATCAAAACGGAATCAGGCGCCCTTGCCGGCAACACCGGCTTCGGAGAAGGTCGCCATGCCATTATGGGTGGCGGCAGCCGCGCGCACGATGCTCGCCGCGATCGCCGCGCCCGTCCCCTCACCGAGCCGCATGCCGAGATTGAGCAGCGCCTCCTTGCCCATGGCCTCGAGTGCGCGGGCGTGCGCCGGCTCGGCGGATGTGTGCGCGAACAGGCAATGATCGATAGCGTCAGGCGCCATGCCGTGAACGATGGCCGCAGCGGAGGTTGCGACGAAACCGTCGACGACGACCGGGATGCGGGCGTGGCGAGCAGCCAGAATGGCGCCGGCCATTGCCGCGATCTCCCGCCCACCAAGGCGGCGAAGAATCTCGAGCGCTTCCGGGCGCTCACCGCCGAGGCGAGCGACGGCCTTGGCGACGACGTCGGCCTTCACGGCAACGCCATGGGCATCGAGGCCGGTTCCGGGTCCGACCCAGTCGCGGGCCTCACCGCCGTAAAGGGCGTGGTAGAGGATCGAGGCAACGGTGGTGTTGCCGATTCCCATTTCGCCAATGCACAGCAGATCGACTTCGCCCTCGATCGCTTCCATGCCGTAGGCGATGGTCGCGGCGCAGCCGACCTCGTCAAACGCATCCGTCTCGGCAATGTCCGGCGTCGGCGCATCGAGCGCCAGCTCGTAGACCCTGAGGCCGATATCATAGACGGCGCAGAGCTGATTGATCGCGGCGCCGTTGTTGGCGAAATTCGCGACCATCTGCTTGGTCACCTCGGGCGGATAGGCCGAAACGCCGCGCGCGGCGATACCGTGATTGGCGGCAAAGACGGCGACACGCGGCTTATCCACGCTCGGGCGCGGCAATCCCTGCCAGGCGGCAAGCCATTCGACCAGGCTTTCCAGCCGGCCGAGAGAGCCTTGGGGTTTGGTCAGGTCGCGTTCACGTTCGCGCACGGCGGCGACGGCGGCATCGTCGGTGCCGGGCATGGTATCGATCAGCGTGCGGATATCATCAAATGGGGCGCGGTCGGCGCACGAGGACATCGAACGACTCCTTGGGCGGGAAAGCTGAGACAGCAGAGGGTTCCCGATCTATAACCGGGCACGAGGCAATGCAAGCGCGTGCGGGTATGACCAACAGCAAAGTGCAGCGGCAGGGCGAGGAATGAGCGAAAACGACAACAGCGCGGCATCGTGGCTTGTCGACCTGGCCGGCATGCTGCGATTCTTTTCGCGCCTCCCGGTACCGCCGCTTCACGCCACCGACGATCCGATGCAATCGACCGGGTTTGCCCGCGCGGCGCGCGCCCTGCCGCTCGCCGGGGCCCTTATCGCGCTTCCCGCCGCCCTGGTGCTTTTCATTCTCTCGACGACCGCGCTGCCGGCGGCGCTGATCGCGCTCCTGACGCTAGCCACGCTGGTGGCGACGACCGGCGCGCTGCATGAAGACGGGCTGGCCGACGTCGCAGATGGAATCGGCGGGGGATGGAAAATCGCCGACAAGCTCGCGATCATGCGCGACAGCCGCATCGGCACCTATGGCGCCGTCGTGCTGGTTCTGTCGCTGCTGGTCCGTGCCGCCGCGCTTGCCGCGCTGATTGTGCGCTACGAGCCTCTCGCCGCGGCAATCGCGCTGATGTCGGCGGCTGCCGTCAGCCGGTTGCTGGTCGCCTGGGTGTCGCATCTCCTGCCGCACGCTCGCCCGGATGGCGCCTCGGCCTCTTTCGGCCGCCCCGAGCGCGCCGCTGTATTGATCGCGAGCACCCTGACCGTGATCCTGCTTGCCCCGTTGGCGGTCACCGCCGGAGCCGGCCCAACGCTGGTTGCGGTTGCCGGCGCGGTCGCCGTCGTCGCGGTGTTTGCACGTTTCATTCGCCGCGTACTCGGCGGGCAGACCGGCGACGTGCTGGGCGCAAGCCAGCAACTGGCGGAAATCGGTTTCCTCGTCGCGCTGCTCATGGTCGCGGTCTGACGACGCCCGCGTTTGGCATGGCGCGAAAGGCTTCCTATCTAGGAAGAACCGCCGGACATGCTGCCTCGGCAAAGCGATACGGAGACCCTGACCCGATGACGCCGAATTTCCGCAAAGTGGCATTGATCGCCCTCGCCGGCCTCGGCGTTGCCGGTCTTGTCTGGTTCATCGCCGGGATTGGCACCGGTGCCGGCGCCGACCCGCTCGGCGAGGACGCGCCAAATCTTGTCTATCTCGGCGTGCTTCTGGCGGTCCTGCTTGCCTCGCTCGTTGCCTCCCGCCCGCAGTTTCGTGAGGTCGGCAAGGCGGTTCTCGTATGGGGCGGACTCGGGCTCGTGCTCGTCGCCGGCTATGCCTTCAAGGACGATTTGTCGATGATCGCGCGGCGCACGGCGGCGGCGATCGTGCCGGGCATGTCGGTCAGCGACGGTTCGGGCGCGGTCATGGTGATGCGCAGCTCCGACAATCATTTCCACATCCGCGCGAACCTTGCCGGCACGCCGGTCGATTTCCTGGTCGACACCGGCGCGACGACAACGACGCTCTCCAACGACGACGCGCGGCGTATCGGCGTCGACGTCGAGCGCCTGTCCTACACCGTGCCGATCATGACGGCGAACGGACAAACCGGCGTCGCCCATGTGACCACCGGTCCGCTCATCGTCGGCGATATCCGTATCGAGAAGATGGATGCGCTGGTGACGCCATCGGGCAAGCTCGGAACCAGCCTGCTCGGCATGAATTTTCTCAACCGCATGTCGTCGTGGCGGGTCGAGGGCGACCGGCTGATCTTTACGCCATAGGCGGTCTGTTGCGCCCAAAAGCATTTCCTGCGAACGTTGATTCACTGAAATGCTTTATCTCTTTGTTTTGCCGCGAATTCTTTTCCGAAAAGTCTGTCAACTTTTCGCTTGCGCGGACCTTCGGTTCGGGAATGCGCTCTAGAACAGGCTGATCAGGAAGCGCGTCGCGACGACCAGCAGGAAAATGCCGAAGCCGACCTCGAGCTTGCGCTTGGTCAGCGCATGCGCGATGCGCACGCCAAGCGGCGCGATGAGGATCGTCACCGGGATGACCAGCGCGACGGCGAGCACGTTGACGAAACCAATCGACAGCGGCGGCAGGCCCTCCGCACCCCAGCCGGCCCAGATGAAGCCGAACATGCCGGGAATGGAAATCAGCACGCCAACGCCGGCAGACGTTGCCACCGCCTGATGGATCGGGCGGCCGAACAGCGTCATGAAGGTGTTGTTCATGACGCCACCGCCGATGCCCATCAGCACCGACAGAAAGCCGATGACAACGCCGACGAAGCTGCGGCCGGCGACGCCGGGCAGATCATCGCCGAGACGCCAGCTCGCCTTGCCGAACAGCATCTTGAAGGCGACCAGCGCGGCGATGGCCGCGAAAATGCCCTTCAGCCCGGCGGCCGAGACATAGGCAGCGACGATCGAGCCGAGCACAACGCCGGCGGGCACGGCGATGACGAAGCTTTTCAGCAGGTCCATATCGACCGCGCCACGCGCCTTGTGCGACAGGAATGACCGCACTGAGGTCGGCACGATGATGCCGAGCGAGGTACCGACGGCGACATGCATCTGCACCGCCGGATCGACGCCGAGCATTCCGAGGAACTGGTAGAGCACCGGCACCAGCACGGCGCCACCGCCAATGCCGAAAATGCCGGCGAGGATGCCGGCAACGGCGCCCGTGCCGAGAAGGGCAACGGCAAACAGCGCGAGTTCGCCGAGCGGAAGATCGAGCCCCATGGTCGTTTCCTAACGTATGACCGGCGCTTCGCGATCCGGTCCCTGCTCTTGTGATTTATGCGCGTACCCGGTTGGGCGCGGCGTCCTCTTCTCTGTCGCCGATATGCGCGGCGCTGTCCAGCACCGAGGCGCGGACGGCGTCGAGTGCGGCTTCGACGACTTCGATACCAGCGCCCGGTTTGACCGACTCGACGGTGAGAATACGACGCCAGCGGCGAGCGCCGGGCATGCCGTGGAACAGGCCGAGCATGTGGCGGGTGATGTGCGACAGGCGGATATCGCGGGTGAGCTGGCGCTCGATGTAATCCGTGAACCCGTCAACCGCCGCGAAAATATCGGGGCCGTCCCCGCCCGCGCCATAGACCATCCGGTCGACGGCGGCGAGCAAGGCCGGGGTGTGATAGGCGGCGCGGCCGAGCATCACGCCATCGACATGGTCGAGATGGGCACAGGCTTCGTCGAGCGTCGCGATACCACCATTGATGCCGATGAAAAGGTCCGGATGGGCCGCTTTCAGCCGATAGACCCGGTCGTAGTCGAGCGGCGGGATATCGCGGTTCTGCTTCGGGTTGAGACCTTCGAGCCAGGCCTTGCGGGCATGCACCCAGACCGCTTCCGTGCCGGCCGCGACGACAGCGGCGACAAGCGCATCGAGCGCCGGTTCGGGGTCCTGATCGTCGATGCCGATGCGGCATTTGACGGTGACGGGGATCGAGACGGCGTTCTTCATTGCCGCGACGCACTCGCCGACGAGGCCGGGCTCGGCCATCAGGCAGGCGCCGAAGCGGCCCGATTGCACCCGGTCGGAGGGACACCCGACATTGAGGTTGACCTCGTCATAGCCGAAGCCCTCAACGATGGGCGCTGCCTCGGCGAGTTCCGCCGGGTCGGAGCCGCCGAGCTGCAACGCGACGGGATGCTCCTCGGCGCTGAAGCCGATGAGGCGCTCGCGATCGCCGTGAATGACCGCGCCCGACGTCACCATCTCGGTGTAGAGCAACGCGCGCGTCGTCAGCCGGCGATGGAAGGCCCGGCAGTGCCGGTCCGTCCAGTCCATCATGGGCGCAACCGCGAAGATCTTGTCGCGGTTTTCCAGGGCGGCGCGGTGGTTCACAGCGTTTGACACGGCAGACAAAGGGGTCCGGTTCGAGGGAATTGCCCCGCTATGTAACCGAATTGGCCGCCCGGTGCACGGGGTTTGCCACCCGTGCGACCGCGGTCAGCGCCGCCAGTCGGCGAAGCGCAGCCCCTTTTCGGCGCATTCCTCCACCACCCGGCTCGGCTTCCAAACCAGCGCATCCTCCTTCGCCAGCTCACTCAGCCCTTCGAGCACGGCCTTGGCCCCAAGCGCGTCGGCATAGCACATGAGCCCACCACGCCAACGCGGGAAGCCGTAGCCGTGAACGGTGACGAGGTCGATGTCGGAGGCCTTCTCGGCAATCCCCTCAGCGAGGATTTCCGCAGCCTCGTTGATCATCGCAAGCGTCAGGCGATGACGGATTTCATCGGCGCTGAACTCACCCCGTTCGACCTTGGCGAAATGGGCCTCCTCACGGATCAGATCCTCGAGCAACGGGTCGACGACCTTGCCGCCACCGCCCGGATAACGATACCAGCCCACCGAGGCTTTGCGCCCGAGACGCCCCTCATTGACCATACGGTCGGCAATCGGGATATAGCGGCGGTTCGGGTCGCGCGTCGCGTCCTGCCGGCGGCGATTGGCGTGGGCGATGTCGAGGCCGGAGAGGTCCTGCGCCTCATACGGCCCCATTGCGTAGCCGAACTCGACTATGGCTTCGTCGAGTTCCCACGGCGTCGTGCCGTCCATGAGCAGCGTGTCGGCGGCCTCGCGATAGCGGGCGAGGATGCGGTTGCCGATGAAGCCGTCGCAAACGCCGGACAGCACAGGGATCTTCTTCAGACGGCGGGCGAGCGAGAAGCCGGTCGCCAGCGCGCGGTCCGAACTCTTCGCGCCGCGGATGATCTCCAGCAGCTTCATGATGTGGGCCGGCGCGAAGAAATGCAGACCGACCAGCCGCGAGGGATCGTCGAGGACGGCGGCGATTTCGTCGACGTCGAGATAGGACGTGTTGGTGGCAAGAATGCTTTCCGCCGGCATGGCCGCCTGCAACCGGCCGAAAACCTGCCGCTTGACCTCCATGCTTTCAAACGCCGCCTCGACCGCGAGATTGGCGTCGCCGGCAACCGCATAGTCGTCGGAAATGGTCAACCGGGAACGGCGGTCATCGGCGCCGGCGGCGTCGATCAGACCACGGCCAAGGCTCGCCTCGATGATCTTGTCGACATTGGCCCTTGCCCGCTCCACGCCGTCGGCGTCGGTTTCGAGCACACTGACCTTGAGGCCTGCGTTCAGCAGCGCGTAGGCGATGCCGGCCCCCATGGTGCCACCGCCGACGATTGCGACGTTCTCGACCGGCATCGGATCCGCCGTCAGCCAGCCCGGCGCCTTTGCGCCACGCTCGGCAAAGAAGATGTGGCGCAGGGAACGCGCCTGTTCGGACGCCCGCAGTTCGAGGAACACCGCGCGCTCGGCGGCCATCCCGTCGGCGAGCGACGCGCTCTGCGAAAGCTCAAGCAGGTCGATTGCCTTTTGCGGGGCGATCTGGCCGCGCATGCGCTTCGCCGCCGTTTTCCGCGCCTTCTCGAATGCTTCCGGCGCAACCGTACCGGTGTTCAGCTCGCCGACCGGGACCACCGTGCCGAGCTGTTCGCCGTTCAGCATTTCGGCGTGGGCGACCGGATCGTCGTCGACCTCGTTGACGAGCCCGAGCGCCTTTGCCGCCGTGCCGCTGACCGGCTTGCCGGTCGGCACCAGATCGAGCGCGGCTTCGAGCCCTATGAGGCGCGGCAGACGCTGCGTTCCGCCGGCGCCCGGGACGACGCCGAGCGTGACCTCGGGCAAGCCGACGGTCGCGTCGGGACGGGCAATGCGGTAGCGGCAAGCGAGCGCGATCTCCGCGCCCCCGCCGAGTGCCGCGCCATGGATCGCGGCGATCCACGGAACCGGGCTTTGTTCGATGCGGGCCAGCACGTCGGGCAGATGCGGCGGCTCGGGCGGGCGGTCGAATTCCGACGTGTCGGCGCCGGCGGCAAAGCCCCTGCCCTTGCCGGAGACAATGACGCGCTCCAGACCTTCGGCCTCGGCCCACTCGACGGCGTCGAGCAGCGCCTGGCGCAACGCCCGGCCGATCGCGTTGACCGGCGGATTGTCCAATTCGACATAGCCGTAGATGCCGTCCCGACGCCGTGAAAGCATCGTTTTCTCCTCACATGTTTGCGGATTGTCCCGAATCCGGAGCGCGATTGCAGGCTGAGCCCGCGCGCATCCGGGCTATTCGGACGCTGTGTTCGCCTTCTTCGACCGGCGGATGCCGGCATTTTCCTGGCAGATCGGCGTGCCGAGATAGCCCCGGTCGCAGATCAGTTCGATCAGTTCGTCGAGCGAGGTTTTCAGCGGCTTGCCCGAGGTATCGAGCTGCGCCAGCGCGCGCTCATAAAGCGACTCGCGGCTGCGCAGGATCGACTTGAGCTGCTCCATCGCTTCCGGGTTACCGGCCATCGGACGGGTGTCGCCCTGCGCCAGCACCCGCGACATATGCTCTTCGGGGCTCGCGCGCAGCCAGATCGTGTGGAAATGGTCGAGAAGCCGCTTGTAGGTGTCGGGCTCGGACACGATGCCGCCGGCAAGCGCAAGGATCGCGGTATCGTGGGTGGCAATCACCCGATCGATCGCCTCGGCTTCCAGCCGGCGATAGCCCTCCTGCCCGTAGAGCGCCAGCAACTCATTGACCGGCATGCCGGAATTGGCTTCGATCTCGCGGTTCAGCTCGACGAAGGGGACACCGAGCGCCTGGCCGGCCATGGCGCCCAGCGTCGACTTGCCGGCCCCGCGCAGTCCGATCAGGCCGATCCGGTGGGCGCGGCGTTTTTCCGCTGGCACAGGGTTGAGGATGTCCAGCACCTTCTGACGGACCGAGGCGGGCGCGACGCGGAACAGATCGGCGACGTGCAGCGCTTCCGAGGTCCACGGATCCTCTTCGCCGACGAACCATTCGATGCGGTGATCGAGCGCCAGCGCGACCTTTTTCAAAAGGCCGATGGAGATGTTGCCCTGACCAGCTTCGAGCTGCGCCAGATAGCGCGGCGAAACGCCGGAAATTTCCGAAATCACCCGTCGCGGCAAGCCTTTGAGCTCGCGCGCCTTGCGCACCCGTTCGCCGACGGATTTGACCAACTGGTCGGCCGCTGCATTGACGTCGTCATCGGCGCCCGCATCGACCGTTTCGCCCCGAAAATTCGTAATCTCGCCCATATCGCCAATCTCATGCACTATATTGCACATAGTAATGATAGATACAGGAAAACTCAACGCTTTTCTTCGATTCCCACAGGATTGCGGAGGGCCGCGTGCCGCCGGTCCCCTACCCGATCATGTGCACCGCCACGATGTCGCGTATCCGCTGTGGCGGCGGCGTCTTTTTGAACGCGTCGGCGACCGTAAAGACGCAGACGAAATCGCCCTCGAAACAGAGCTGCCCGTCCTGCCGCCCCTCGACGCGGAACCCGACCGAGGTCTCGCCGAGACGGTTCGGTCGCACCGCGCACATCAGCCTGTGACGCGGCGTGACCGGGGAACGGAAGCTCATGTTCATGCTGACGAACGGCGTACCGAGATTCTGGTCGATCTCCATCTGATACCAGCCGGCACCGCCATGGTGCTCCCACCAGGCGTTGATTGCGTCGAGCGCGAACATCGGCAACCTGCCGGTATAGGCGATCCGGGCGGGATCGCAGTCGCCCCAGGTGACGCGGATCTCGTGCTCGAAGGCCATCAATAGGTCTCGACGTGATAGCGGCCCTCTTCGCGCATCGCCTCGCGCGTCGTGTCCCAGGGCAGGCCGGCGCTTTCGGCGATGTTGGCGAAGGCCTTCTCGACGCCTTCCTCCATGCCTCTCAGGCCGCAGATGTAGATATGCGTCTTCGGGTCACCGAGCAATTCGGCAACGTCTTCCTGCTCGACCATCATGCGGTCCTGCACATATTCCTTTTGCGCACCGGGAATGCGGCTGAAGACCATGTGCTTGCGCAAAAGCCGGGCGGGCACTTTGTTGAGCGGGCCGAAATACGGCAGGCTGTCGGGCGTGCGTGCGCCGAAGAACAACACCATGTCGCCCGATGCACCGGCCGCCGAACGCTGACGCCGCATGGTGAAGGCGCGGAACGGCGCCGAACCGGTGCCGGTGCAGATCATCAGCAGACGTGCGGCAGGATCGTCGGGCATCAGGAAGGTTGCGCCGAACGGACCCGTCACCTGGACCTCGTCGCCCATCTTGAGATCGCAAACGTAATTTGAGCAGAGGCCGTTTTCCTCGCGCTTCACGGTCAGCGAGACGTTGTTGTAGTTCGGACGTTCGCCATCGCGCGGCGAGGAAACGGAATAGAGCCGCGGCAAATGCGGCTTGCCGTTCTCGTCCACGCCGGGCGGAATGATGCCGATCGACTGACCTTCCAGAAACGGGAAGGGCTGGCCGCCGAAATCGAGAATGATGTGGCGCACATCGGTGCCCGAGTCCTCGGACGTCAGGCGATAGGTGCCCTGCACCTTCGCCGTCGCGGGATTGCCGAGCCCATAGAGATTGACCGTCGGCTTGGAGGCGCTTGCCGGCGCCTTCGACTTGCCGCCCGCTCCCTTGTGCGCTTCGGCGAGCAGCGCCGACATCGCGTCGTCGAGCGCCTCGATGCCCTCATCGCTCGTTTCTCCGAGGTCCTGCTGGTCCGGCAGTTCGGCCCACGAATACTGGTCTTCCAGCGAATAGGGAGCGTCGACCACCCGCCACTCGTCGATCGAGCCGGTCGGACAGACCGGGATACAGGCCATGCAGTAATTGCAGATGGCCGCATCGACCACGACGTTGTTGTCGTCATGCGTGATCGCGGCGATCGGGCATGTCATCTCGCAGGTGTAGCAGCGGATGCAAATCTCCGGATCGATCAGATGCTGCTTCAACAGCTTCGTCGCGATGCCCATCTGGCTCCTCCCAAGCGCTTTTCATCATATTCGCCCGCAGCATGCGTGCTGCGACGCTCGTTCCCGGACGCTTCCCGGCGCCCGATGCGGAAGGGGCGGCGCGGAACACGCCGTCCCTCCCCCTGGTTCCGATAGGATTTGGCTCAGGCGCTGTGCAGCTTCACGTATTCGAAGTCGCCCGGCTTGTTGTCGATGCCGACTTTCGGCGGCGCAATCCAGCCGGCGTACTTGCCCGATTCCCAGCACGGCTTCATCAGCGACTGGATGAAGTCGCCGTCCGCATGGGTCGGCAGCCAGTTGGTGATACCGGCGTCGTACTCGGCGCCCGAAACCACCTTGCCTTCGGGGTCGAACAGGTGGCCGGAGAAGACACCGATCTTGCGGTTGAAGGCTTCGTGCGGCAGCTTCAGCTCGAACTGGACGCCGGCCTTTTCGATGATCTTGTTCCAGCGGCCAACGCCACCGGCGGCGTCGCGGCTGTAGTCGTCGCGCAGGCGCATGTTGATCGCGGTCAGTGCCGGGACTTCCTTCTGAACGGCCTTGCCGTCCTCGATGTCCCAGACGACGTAGCTGTCGCCGGTCAGCTTGTGGTCGT
This sequence comes from Hyphomicrobiales bacterium, assembly GCA_002869065.1. Lineage (NCBI taxonomy): Bacteria > Pseudomonadati > Pseudomonadota > Alphaproteobacteria > Hyphomicrobiales > Hyphomicrobiales bacterium. Next base: position 201,497 of record PKTR01000001.1, on the reverse strand, counting down.
CGTCGATGCGGTGCTCCATGTAGCGGCCCTTGATGCCGGCATTGAAGGCATTGGCCGCATTGGTGGAGACTTCCTGGCCGAACAGGTCGAGGCTGAGCGTGTAGTGCAGGTTCAGCTTCTTCTGGATGGTCGGCAGGTCGATGACGCCGAGATCGCGGATCTTACCGATGTCATAGGGATCGTCGATGCCGTTGGCGTTCATCACATCACAGGTGCGCTGGATCACGCGGCCGACGCCCGTCTCGCCGACGAACATGTGGTGCGCCTCTTCGGTCAGCATGAAGCGGCAGGTGCGTGACAGCGGATCGAAGCCGGACTGGGCAAGGCTTTCGAGCTGCATCTTGCCGTCGCGGTCGGTGAAGTAGGTGAACATGAAGAAGGACAGCCAGTCCGGCGTCTCCTCATTGAAGGCACCGAGCATGCGCGGGGCTTCTTCCGAGCCGGACTGACGACGGAGCAGATCATCGGCCTCTTCGCGGCCGTCCTTGCCGAAATACTTGTGCAGCAGGTACACCATCGCCCACAGGTGGCGGCCTTCCTCGACATTGACCTGGAACAGGTTGCGCATGTCGTAGAGCGACGGCGCGGAGAGCGCCAGCCAGCGCTGCTGCTCGACCGAGGCCGGCTCGGTGTCGCCCTGAATGACGATCAGACGCTTCATCAGGTTGCGATACTCGCCCGGCACTTCCTGCCAGGCCGGCTCGCCGGCGTGCTCGCCGCACGGGATCCGGCGATCCTCAACCTGCGGCGCGAGCAGAACGCCCCAGCGGTATTCCGGCATCTTGACGTAGCCGAACTTCGCCCAGCCCTTCGGATCGACCGAGACGGCGGTACGCAGATAGACCGACGACTTCTGGAATTCCTCGGGGATGAGGCCGGTCCACCAGTTGATGTAGCCGGGATGCCATTTCTCCAGCGCTTTGAGAACGCGCTTGTCGCTGGACAGCCCGACATTGTTGGGGATTTGGGTGTCGTAACTCACATTGATCAGATCGAGCATTTGGAGCGTCTCCTGGTGCGTTGCTGTTTGTTAGACCCGGCGCATGTCGTAGTCGCCGCGGATGCCGGTCCCGTAGCGGCGCAGCGCGCCGTCCTCGCCAACCGCGTTGGGGCGCTGGAAGATCCAGTTCTGCCAGGCAGTCAGGCGGCCGAAGATGCGGGTTTCCATAGTTTCCGGCCCGGGGAAACGCAGGTTCGCTTCCATGCCGGTCAGGGCGTCGGGCGAGAAGCTGGCGCGTTCCTCCAGGAAGATGCGCACCTCGTCGTCCCAATCGACATCGTCGTAGGCGTAGGTCACGAGACCGAGACGATCGGCGTCGAAGGCCTCCAGTTCGTTGCCCTTTTCGGCCTCGGCCTCGGCGACCAGTTCCGGCGTGCCGAGGAACCGGGTCTGCAGCCGGGTGAGATCGTTCGACATCGGGAACGGACCGAAATTCGAGTCGGTCAGCGTGATCGCCGCGACGCGGCGATTGTCGCCCTCGAAGTCGCCTTCCATCATGTAGCTGCGGTCGACGGCGAACAGCAATTCCGCCAGCACACCGGCGAAGCATGAGCCGTTCTCGATCAGCGCGACGAGCGAGCGCGAGGTGAGATCAACCCGTTTCAGGACCCGCTTCCAGTAGAGCAGCATCTCGTTGGCGAGCCAGTGATCCTTGTTGGCGAAAAGCAACGCCTCGTGCTTGATGACCAGCGCCGGATCGCCCTGCGACTTGATAACGAGAACGCCGATTTCGAGCTCGTTCAACCGCAGATGAAGAATGGCGTCGTCCAGCTCGCGGGCGAGCCGCAGCATGTAGGTCTGGTCGCCCTCTTCCTGCAGCGCCTCCATCGACGCCGGCGCGGGACCGTCTGGACCGGCGATGGTGATCGTCGCCACACCCTTGTCGCGTTCGATGGCAACCTCGACCAGCGAGTATTGCACGCTGCCATCATCAGCAAAGGTGCGCGCGAGCGGGGTGAGCGCGACGCCCTTTGCGTCGTCGGGGCGATTCGACTTCGCGGCGAATTCCTTCGCGCGCTCGGCAACGATCTCGTCGAACTTGGAGTTCTGGACGACATCGTCGACGAGCCGCCAGTCCTTGGCGCGCTTGCCGCGTACACCCTCCTCGATCGAGCAGAAGACGTCGGCGTGATCGCGGCGCACCTTGCGCTTGTCGGTAACGCGGGTCAGGCCGCCCGTGCCCGGCAGCACGGCCAGCAGCGGCACTTCGGGAAGCGCGACCGAGGAGGAGCCATCGTCGGTGAGGATGATGTGATCGCAGGCGAGCGCCAGCTCGTAACCGCCGCCGGCGCAGGCGCCCTGCACAGCGCAGATGTAGCTCTGCCCGGATTCGACGCCGGCCGCCTCGAAGGTGTTGCGGGTCTCGTTGGTGAACTTGCAGAAGTTGACCTTGTGGGCGTGTGCCGCGCCCGCCAGCATGCGGATATTGGCGCCGGCGCAGAAGACCTTCTCCTTGCCGGAGCGCATCACCACGGTCTTGACCTCGGGATGCTCGAAACGCATCCGCTGGACGACGTCGGCCAGCTCGATGTCAACGCCGAGGTCGTATGAATTGAGCTTCAGCTCATAGCCCTCGAACAGACCGCCCTTTTCATCGACGTCCATATAGAGACTGGCGACGGGGCCATCATATTCGACACGCCAGTGGCGGTATTTGGACGGATCCGTCTGAAAGTCGATCACCTTGGTCACGGCCTGAAATCCTCCGAGGTTTGCGTCGCAACGCAGATTGCACAATATTGCCAACTTCAGGTCTCGTAAACCCCGTTTTGGCAGGATATTCCCTTTTTTAGTCGTTCATAGCCATAAATGGAAGCCATTTTATGCATCATATTGCACTTTTATTCAGTTTGATTGGATGCCTGCCGACTCACAGAACCGCGCCCGCCTCCGTGCCGCCGAGTGCTTCGAGCGCGGCGGGACCTGCCTGTACGGCGGTGCGCTGCATGTGGAAGCGCAGGCCGCGCAGACCGCCGAGCTCCTCGCCGCCACCGGCGCGGCCGGGACCTCCATGGACGCATTGCGGCATGACGATCGCGTGACCCGTGTGGGCCTTGCCGACCTCGCTGTCGACCATCAGCACGCGGCCATGCCACGGGCCGAGACCCGCAACGGTCTCGGCCTGCACCTTGCGGTCATTGGTGAACAGGCTGAGCGCGAGGCTGCCTTCGGCGCGTGTACCGAGCGTCACGGCCTGAGCCATATCGCTGTAGGGCAGCACCGTCGCGCAGGGTCCGAACACTTCGAGTTCATGCACGGCGTGGGCGCCAGACGGATCAAGGCAGGACAGCAGGCGCGGCGCGACGAAACCGGAGTTCACCGCGACATCGGGCAATCTGGCCTCGGCGACGAGCAGCGTCTCGGCGGACAGGGCTTCGATATTACGCAGTGCCTCGTCGCGTTGAGCGACATTGATGAGCGGGCCAACGCGGGTTGCCGGGTCGGCCGGGTCGCCGACCGCGAGGGCACTCACCTTGGCGGCGACCGCGGCGGTGAAATCATCGGCAAGAGCAGCCGGCACGAATATCCGGCGAATGTTGGTGCAGAGCTGGCCGGCCTTAACCGACAGCGCCGTGACGACCTCGCGCACCGCAAGATTGAAGATCTCATCGCCGGCGGTGACGTCGGGGCCGACAATGGTGGCGTTGACGCTGTCGGCCTCGACCGTCAGGCGCGGCGCGGCGATCATCTCGGCCGCTTCACGGCGCAGGATGCGGGCCGTTGCCGCGGATCCGGTGAAGGCGACCGAATCCATCGGCCCGAGTGCCGCGACCATGCCCTCGGCGCTGCCGCAAATAAGCGACAGCACGCCTTCGGGTACGACGCCTGCGGCGATCACATCGCGCATCATCCGCTCCGAAAGGAGCGCGGTCGATGTGGCCGGTTTCGCCAGAGACGGCACGCCGGCGAGCGTTGCCTGCGCGACCTTCTCCCACATGCCCCAGGAGGGGAAATTGAAAGCGTTGATCTGCACGGCCACGCCCGGCCGGGTCTGCCAGATATGGCGGGCAAAGAAGACCGGATCGCGGGCAAGCTGATCGCCGCCCGGTTCGACGATCATCGAGGCGTCGCCGAGCGACTTGCCGAGGCGCGCGTAGGTCTTCAGCGTGAAGATGCCGCCATCGATATCGACGGAGGCATCGGCGGCGGTGTTGCCGGAGTTCTCGCGCGCGATGTCGAGATAGGCATCTCGGTTCGCCTGCAGCGCGTCGGCGATTGCCTTCAAAAGCGCGCCGCGTTCGGCAAAAGTCATGTCGGCAAGCGCTCGGCCACCGGAGGTGCGGGCAAAGTCCAGCGCGGCGGCAAGGTCGAGCCCGGTCGCGCCGGCGCGTGCGATCTCATCTCCCGAGACCGGATTGACGAGGGCGCGGCCCTCCCCTTCACCAGCCTGCCAGCGTCCGCTCAGATAGCTTTCGAGTTTCATGCGACAGCCTCCTGCGCGGTCTCGTTCCCGTCGAGGCGGGCAAGGAACGCGGCGACGGCATCGAGCGTCGCCTGCGGCTGATCGATAAAGGGCGAATGACGGCAGTCCTCGAGCAAGGCGATGTCGACGGGCGCGTTGCTGCGCTCGGCCACGACATTCACCTGGGCCTCGGTGCCGTACTGGTCGCCAATGCCCTGAATGACGAGCGCAGGCACGCGCCAGCGCTCGATCACGTCGGCGACGTTCCAGTCCTTGAAGCCAGGCGCCAGCCAGGCGTCGTTCCAGCCCCGGAATGTCGCTTCGGGGTCGCGGTGGTATTTCGCCATGCGCGTTTTCAGGTCCTGACTGGCAAAGACGTCTTTGGCCCGCGCGATCTCTGTCAGCCCCATTTCCTCGGTGAAGAAATGCGGCGCCATCAGCACCAGCCCGCGCAGACGCGAGTCCTCGATCCGGCCGGCATATTCGGCCGCGATGGTTGCACCGTCGGAATGGCCGAACAGGACCACCTTCCCGGCGCCAACTGCGTCCAAGACCTCGGGCAGCGCCTCGACCGCCTCGCGGGTCATGTAGTCGAGCGGGCGCGGCAGATCCGCCGGATCGGACTGGCCGTAGCCGGCGCGCGAATAGGCAAACACCGGCAGACCCGTTGCCCCGGCAAGCTTTTCCGGGAAGTCACGCCACAGCGCGAGGCAACCGAGCCCCTCGTGCAGCATGACGATGGCGCTGCCGCCGCCAGCGGGCGCCGGCCCGAAGGTTCCCCATTCGAGCGACTTGCCCGCAGCGGTCAGGCGCCCAGTCAGGCGCCCGGTCCGGGCAGCCCAGTCGACGGCCATCACGCCGTCTCCTCGACCTCGACGTCGCGCAGCTTGAAGCGCTGGATCTTGCCGGTTGCGGTCTTCGGCAGTTCCTGAACGACGTCGATCCAGCGGGGATATTTCCACAGGCCGACCTTCGCCTTGACGAACTCCTTCAGCTCGCCGACGACCTTCGGGTCTGTGCCTGGCTTGAGAACGATGAAAGCGACCGGCTTCTCCAGCCCCTCCTCGTTACGATGGGCAACGACGGCGGCTTCCAGAACGCCCGGGTGCTCGACGAGCGCCTGTTCGACCTCGAACGGCGACACCCAGATGCCGGACACCTTGAACATGTCGTCGGCGCGGCCACAGTAGATGAAGCGGCCCTCGGGGGTGCGCTCGTATTTGTCGCCGGTGCGGGTCCAGTGGCCGGCGAAGGTCGCCATCGACTTGTGGCGGCGGTTCCAGTAGCCGTCGGCGCTCGACGGCCCGCGCACCAGAAGCTCGCCCACACCACAATCGGCAACGTCTTCGTCATGCTCGTCGACAAGGCGGACCTCATAGCCCGGCACCGGCGTTCCGGACGTGCCGTAGACGATGTCGCCCGGCCGGTTCGACAGGAAGATGTGCAGCATCTCGGTGGAGCCGACGCCGTCGATGATCTGGGCGTGCCAGAGCCGCTCCCAACGCTCGCCGATCTCGCGCGGCAGCGCCTCGCCCGCCGAGGTGCAGATGCGGATGCAGTGATCGGGCGCGGAGCCTTCGCGCTCGCGCTCGTTGACGAGGGCCGCGTAGAGCGTCGGCACACCGCAGAAGATGGTCGGCCGCTCCTTTGACATGATGTCGAATACCGCGTCGGGTGTCGGGCGACCGCTCAGCAGGATCGTCGATGCGCCGACCGACATCGGGAACGTCATCGCGTTGCCGAGCCCATAGGCGAAGAACATCTTGGCGACGGAATAGACGACATCGTCCTCGCGGATGCCGAGCACCTGCGCACCGAACGTGTCGGCGGTCGCCTTCAACGATGAATGGACATGGCGCACGCCTTTCGGGGTGCCCGTCGAGCCGGAGGAGTAGAGCCAGAAGGCCAGCTCGTCCTCGCAGACCTCGACCGGGGCTTCCACTGGCGCGCCGTCGACGAACTCGGAATAACTCTCGGTTCCCTCCGGGGCGTCGCCGATCACCACGACGGCACGCAAATAGCGGTTGGCGTCGAGCGCCGGCTTCACCGTCTCCCACATCGCCTGACAGACCATGAGGATCGTGGCGCGACTGTCGTTCAGAATGTTCTCGTAGATCTCGGGCGACAGCAGCGTGTTGATCGGCACGGGAATCGCACCGGCTTTTATCGCACCCCAGAACACCACCGGGAACTCGATCTGGTCGCGCACGATGATCGCGATACGCTCCTCGCGGCGCACGCCGTGGCGGGCAAGCGCGCCGGCGAAACGCCCGCTCTGCTCGGAAAGCTCGCCATAGGTCAGCGAACGATGCGCGCCATCGGCCTCGCGGAACGCGACCTTGTCTGCACGGCCTTCGGAAACATGCCGATCGACGAAATAGATCGCGGCATTTTCGTTGTTCTCACACTCCACCTTGTCCTCCTCCCTGCGCTGCCCGTCCGCGCGCAGTCTGTCTGTTTGTTATTGTCCGGTGAACTCGATCGCGCCGCCCGGAAGCAGATACAATACATAGGCATCGCCGCCGCCGACGGTCGGATAATGATCCGTGCCCGGGCCGTAGACGTACCAGCCCTCCGGAAAGGCGTCGAACATCGGCGCGCCTTCAAGGGCCATGACCGCGCCGATCTCCCCGTTAGGATGAATGTGGTGCGGTCCCCTGACATTCTTCATACGTACGACGTCGACGCTGAAGTCGCCGACCACTCCGCCGGGCTTCATGGCGCGGCCGAACTTGATGCCGCCCGCTTCGCGTCCCATCAGCCAGCCTTCGCGCTCGCCTTCGGCGCATAGGCTGCGCAGCTCGGCAAAGGCGACGTCGTCCTTCGCCCATTTGGAATTCAAAAATCCCTCAAGGGTTTCATCGAGTTGCCGCGAACCGATCGACGCCGCGATCTCACCAACAAGCTCTTCAAACCGCGCCTGACTCATGATTCCTCCCGATATGAACGGCATCTTTTGTTGTGCTTTATACTGCATAAAATTGTGCGATGTGCAACGAAATTGCTTTACGAGATGCATTTTTTTGCATATAGCCAAAATGCCAGATCAACAAAGATCACCAACGGCACCGAGGGAGGAAAAACATGAAAACCACGATCAAATGCATCGCGCTTGCAGCCGCCGTCAGCGTCGGCTCGACAGCCAGCAGCCTTGCCGAAACCAATGTCGGCCTGCTGCTGCCCTATTCCGGCACTTATGCGGCGCTCGGCAACGACATCACCGATGGCTTCAACCTGGCGCTCGAAGAAGCGGGCAAGACGGGTGAATTCACCATCGTGCGCGAAGACACCGAAGTGAAGCCGCCGGTCGGCCTGGCCAAGGCTCGCAAGCTTGTCCTGCAGGACAATGTCGACGTCATCGTCGGCGTGGTGTCCTCTGGCGTGCTCGGCGCGCTGCGCGACTTCATCGATGGCGCAAAGGTGCCGCTGATCGTCGCCAACGCGGGCAACGACGCCGCCACCGGCGCGAGCTGTTCGCCGTTCATTTCCCGCGTTTCGTTCTCCAACAGCCAGGTCAACCGGCCGATGGGCACCTGGCTTGCCGAACAGGGCATCAAGACCGTCTACACGCTGGCGCCGGACTATGCCGCCGGCCGCCAGATGATCGATGCCTTCACCGCCTCCTACACCGCCGCCGGCGGCAAGGTCGTGGGCGCGGAATACACGCCGTTCGGCAAGACGTCCGACTTCGGCCCGTATCTCACCAACGCCAAGGCGTCGGGCGCGGACGCGATCTTCGTCTTTTATGCCGGCGGCGAGGCGATCAGCTTCGTCAAGCAGTACGGCTCGTTCGATCTCGGCATTCCGCTCTATGGCTCGGGCTTCCTGACCTCGCCGCTCTACGTCAAGGCCGAGGGTGAGGCAGCCGTTGGCGTCAAGACGTCGCTGCACTACGTCCCGACCCTCGACACCCCGGAAAACGCGGCCTTCGTGAAGGCATTCAAGGCGAAGTACGACCGCATGCCGTCGGAATACTCGGTGCAGGGCTATGACGCCGGCCGTGTCTTGATCGGCGCCGTTGAAAGCGGCGCTTCCGATCGGGCTTCGCTGGCAACCGCGATCCCGCAGGTCAGCTACACCGGCCCGCGCGGCCCGCTGAAGATCGACCCGGCCACCAACAACGTCATTCAGAACATCTATGTCTACGAGACGGTGATGGCGGACGGTGCCCTGACGCAGAAGGTCATCGCGACCATGGAAGGCGTCCAGGACGCCCCGAACGGCTGCACACTGCAGTAATCGGCTGGCCCATGCCGCGCTCTGGCGCGGCGTGGGCCGCTTCCCCGAACAGGAGTGTCCCGACATGGATACCGGTTTCTGGGTGCTGCAGTTCCTGAACGCATTGCAGCTCTCGATGCTTCTCTTTCTGCTGTCGATCGGGCTGACGGTCATTCTCGGGCTGCTGCACTTCGTGAACCTGGCCCATGGCTCGTTCTATATGCTGGGCGCCTATACCGGGATCACGGCGGCGAGCTTTGCGGGCGGATACTGGGGCGCATTCCTTCTGGCGCCGCTGGCGGTGACTCTTGTCGGCGCCCTCCTCTATTTCCTCCTGATCGACCGGCTGCGCGGCGCGGGACCGATGAATCAGGTGCTCGTCACCTTCGGTCTGATCTTCGTCATCATCGATCTGGTACGCATCGGCTGGGGCGACATCGCGCTCGGGCTCGACACGCCCGACCTCCTTTCGGGAACGACCCATCTGCTCGGCGTCGCCTATCCGACCTACCGGTTGTTCATCATCGTGCTCGGCGCGCTCGTCATGGCCGGTTTGTGGGTGGTTCTGGCGCGCACGCAGATCGGCGCGATGATCCGCGCCAGCGTCGAGAACGAAGCGATGGCGACCGCCATGGGCATCAATGTGCGGCGCCTGTTCTTCCTCGTCTTCTGTGTCGGCTGCGCGCTGGCGGGCCTTGTCGGTGTCGTCGCCGCGCCGGTCTTTTCAGCAACGACGGGCATGGGCGTCTCGATCCTGATCCCGACGCTGATCGTCGTCGTCATCGGCGGGCTCGGCAGCCTGCAGGGCGCCGTCGCCGGATCGCTCATCATCGGCTTCATCGAAACCTTCGGCGCCGTCCTGCTGCCCGGCTTTGCCGCGATCCTCAGCTATGTGCTCCTTGCGGCGATCCTGCTTCTTCGCCCGCAGGGGCTTCTGCCGGCGAAAGGGTGATCCATGTTCCAGCAAACCACGGCACGTACCATCATCCTGTTCGCGGCGCTCGCGGGCCTTGCGATCTACGCGGCGACCGGCGGTTACTTCTCGCGTGAAATCGTCATCGAGATCGCGATCCTCGCCATACTCGCCGTCAGCCTCGACGTCTGCGCCGGCTTCGGTGGCATGGTCTCGCTGTGTCACGGCGCGATCATGGGTATCTCGGCCTATGTCTACGCCATCCTGACGGCCAAGTTCGGCCTGCCGAACCTGCCCTCGGCGGTCGCGGCGGTCGCGGCCGCGTCCGTCTTCGGAACGCTGGTTGGCTGGATCACCGGGCGCACGAGCGGCATCTATTTCATCATGGCCACGCTCGCCTTCGGCCAGATGGCCTATACCATCGTCTTCAAGTCGCGCTGGCTCGGCGGCGACGACGGCATGGGCGGCATCGCCCGGTTCGACTTCTCGTTCCTCGGAATCGATCTCAACGACAGCCTGACCTTCGCGCTCTACGCGTTGTTGCTGGTCGCGGGCGTCTATTTCGCTGCCGCCTGGGTGCTGCGCTCAGCCTTCGGGCGAACGCTGACGGGCATCCACAGCAATGAGGACCGGATGCGCGCGCTCGGCATCAACACCGTGTTCCATCGCGGCCGCGCCTTCGGCTTTTCAGCCCTGCTGGCCGGCGTCGCCGGCATTCTTGCCGCCCAGCACACCATGTACATCTCGCCCTCGCTGCTGTTCTGGACGGTGTCTGGCGAAGCCCTGATCGTGGTGATCCTCGGCGGGCTTGGCACGCTGGTCGGCCCGCTCATCGGCGCCGTTCTGTTCGTCTTCCTCAAGCACGAAGTCTCCAGCCACACCGACCACTGGCACATGGTGATCGGCCTTGTGCTGATCGCCACTGTGCTTGCAGGCGGTCGCGGCATCTGGGGTCAGATCGAATTCTGGCTCAATGGACGGCGCGGAACCGCCGGTCAGGCGAAGGAGCCGAGTCATGCTTGAGGTGAAAGAGCTCTGCAAATCCTTCGGCGGCATCGAGGTGACGCGCAATGTCAGCCTCGCGCTCGAGCCGGGCGAACGGCGCGTCATCCTCGGGCCGAACGGCGCCGGCAAGACGACCCTGTTCAATCTGCTGGTCGGGGCGCTGACGCCTTGCGGCGGCGACATCCTGATCGACGGCACCTCGGTGCGCTCGCTGTCGGTGGCGGAACGGGCGCGGCGCGGCCTGTCGCGCAGCTATCAGAAGAACAATCTGTTCGACGATCTGACCGTGCGGGAAAACCTAGCGCTTGCCGCGTCCGCCTCGCAGCGCAAGTCGCACTGGATGGTGCGCGACAGCTTTTCCGACAAGGAAGTCCGCGACACCGTGGAGGAAGTCGCCGAGCTGGTCGCGCTGCAGGACATGCTCGACGCGCCGGTGAAGAACGCCTCCTACGGCAACCGCCGCCAGCTCGAGGTCGGGCTCGCGCTGGCGACGCGGCCGCGCATCCTGTTGATGGACGAACCGACGTCCGGCGTCGGCCCTTCGATGATCCAGGGCTTTCACCATCTGCTGCACAAGCTGCCGAAGGATCTCACGGTGCTGATCATCGAGCACGACATGGATCTCGCCTTCGATGTCGCCGACCGGATCACGGTGCTCAATTTCGGCGAAGTGGTGTTTGAAGGAACTCCCGATGAAACACGTGGCAACCCCATTGTCCGCGACATCTATCTCGGCGATTGGCAAGCCGATGCTTGAACTCAGCGGCGTCGAGAGCGGTTACGGCGAAACCCGCATCCTGCACGGCATGGACCTGACGGTGCGCGAAGGCACGGTGCATGCGCTGCTCGGGCGCAACGGCGTCGGCAAGTCGACGACGCTGAAGACCATCATCGGCCACCTGCCGACCGAAGCCGGCACGATCACCTTCGAGGGCCGCTCGATCGGTGGCGGCAAACCCTATGACAACGCCAAGGCCGGCATCGCCTATGTGCCGGAAACGCGCGACATCTTCGGCGCGCTGTCGGTGCGCGAAAACCTGGAACTGGCGAGCCGCCTCGCCGGTCCCAATCCGGAATGGACGCTGGAGCGCGTGACCGCCTTCTTCCCGAACCTCGCCAACCGTCTCGACAATGGCGGCCATCAGCTTTCGGGCGGCGAGCAGCAGATGCTGGCGATCGGGCGGGCGCTGATGAGCAGCCCGCGCATCCTGATCCTCGACGAACCGACCGAGGGCCTCGCACCGATCATCATTCAGCAGATCTTTGCCAAGCTGAAGGAACTGAAGGCGGCGGGGCTGACGGTCCTGCTCGTCGAACAGAACCTCAATTTCGCGCTTGGTCTCGCCGATGAGGTCAGCCTGATGAGCCGCGGCCAGATCGTCTGGCGCGGCACCTCCGCCGACCTGCGCGAAGATGAGGAAACGCACACCCGCTATCTGGGGGTCTGAATGCCCGCCGCCTATATCTGCGACTATATCCGCACGCCCATCGGCCGTTACGGCGGCGCGCTGTCGCCGGTTCGCGCCGACGATCTGGTCGCGATCCCGCTCGCCGCCCTCGCCGCGCGCAATCCGGGCATGGATCTCACGTCCATCGACGACGTCATTCTCGGCTGCGCCAATCAGGCTGGCGAAGACAACCGCAATGTCGCGCGCATGGCAGTGCTGCTCGGCGGGTATCCCGACAGCGTATCGGGAACGACGGTCAACCGGCTTTGCGGGTCGGGCATGGACGCGGTCGCGATTGCCGCGCGGGCGATCATGGCGGGCGATGCCGACCTCATGATTGCCGGCGGGGTCGAATCCATGTCGCGGGCGCCGTTCGTGATGCCGAAGGCAACCTCAGCATTTTCGCGCGCCAACGAGGTGCACGACACGACCATCGGCTGGCGTTTCGTCAATCCGGCCATGAAGGCAGCGCACGGCGTCGAATCGATGCCGGAAACCGCCGAGAACGTCGCCGAAGACTTCTCAATCAGCCGGGCGGATCAGGACGCCTTCGCCCTGCGCTCGCAACAAAAGGCCGGCGCGGCGATGGCGAATGGCCGTCTCGCCCGCGAGATCGTGCCGGTGAGCATTCCACAACGACGCGGCGACCCGCTTATCGTCGACACAGACGAGCACCCTCGCCCCGAGACGACGCTTGATGGCCTCGCGAAGCTGAAGACCTTCGTCAAGGCGGATGGCTCCGTGACGGCAGGCAATTCGTCTGGCGTGAACGATGGCGCGACGGCGCTGGTGGTCGCGTCCGAAGCGGCCATCAAGGCCCACGGTCTGACACCAATTGCCCGCGTGCTGGGTGCTGCAACGGCAGGTGTACCGCCGCGTATCATGGGGTTCGGTCCCGCGCCGGCATCGAAGAAGCTGATGGCCCGTCTCGGGCTCGGCGTGGACCACTTCGCCGTCATCGAACTCAACGAAGCCTTCGCCAGTCAGGGTCTCGCCGTGCTGCGCGATCTTGGCATCGCGGACGACGATCCGCGCGTGAACCCGAATGGCGGCGCCATCGCGCTCGGCCATCCGCTCGGCATGTCGGGCGCGCGCATCACCGGATCCGCCGCGCTTGAGCTCGGGTCCGGCGAAAAGGCGCTCGCCACCATGTGCATCGGCGTCGGACAGGGCATCGCCATCGCGCTGGAAGCCGTTTGAGGGGTCAGGGAGCGCCTCAAAGCGCTCCCGTTTCGACCAACCCCGCGAGCCGCTTCAGACGGTCCGCGTCCGGCGCCGCATCGGCTGCCGCGGCGACGCGCGCCCAGGCCGCGCGGTAGGCGAGATCGCAGGTCGTTTCCATGAAGGCATGGGCCTCGACGGCAGGGTCGTTGCTGGCGGCGACGCGCTGCGCTTCTTCTACCCAGCCCTCTGCCAACGCCTCGAACGCGGCACCACTGTCGCGCAAGAAGCCCGCGAAAGCCGCAATGCCGGCACCGCCGTTCATCTTCAGCGAGCGGGTCGCCGTCGTGCGGGCATGGATACCGTTGGTGCCTTCGTAGATCGCGCAGATGCGGGCATCGCGCCAGTTCTGCTCGGCGCCGTATTCGCGCAAGTAGCCGTAGCCGCCCATCACCTGAATGGCGAGGTCTGCGGCGCACGTACCGGCGTCGGTGCAGAAATACTTGCACAGCGGCGTCATGAACTCGACGAAGTCATGCGCGTCGCCGAGCGCTTCGGCAACCAGCGTCAGATGGCAGAGCGCCCGCCCACCGATGGCCAGCGCATCGCAGGTGTCGATCATCCGCGCGACGTCGGCATGGCGGTCGATGGTCACCGGCTGGCCGGTTGCATCGCGCCCCTGCTGGCGCTCGGCGGCATAGCGGCGGGCGAGATCGGCAGCGCGCGCTGCATGCGCAACACCCTGCAGCGCGACGTCTATGCGCGCGTGGTTCATCATGGCGAACATCGCCTTCAGGCCGCCGCCCTCCTCGCCGACGAGGTGGCCAATGGCTCCATCAAAGGCGAGCTGGCAGGTCGGCGAGGCGTGAAGGCCGAGCTTTTCCTCGATCCGTGTTACCGAAATCGGGTTGCGTGTGCCGTCCGGGAGGTCCGACAGACACGCAAACAGGCTCAGTCCCTTCACGCCCGCCTCGGTCGGGCCCGATCGGGCCAGCACGAGATGGAAAATGCCTTCCGACATGTCCTGATCGCCGCCGGAGATGAAGATCTTCTCGCCGTCGATGCGCCAGGTGTCGCCGTCCTTCGCCGCGCGGGTCCGGATCACCGAAAGATCCGACCCGGCGCCGGGCTCGGTCAGCGCCATGGTCGAGAGCCAGCGCCCCTCGGCCAGCGGCGGAATCCAGGCGGCCTTCTGTTCCTCGGTGCCGAAATGCATCAACACGGAGACCGCGCCGGGCACCAGCGAGGTGACCATCTGCAGCGAATGGTTGGCGGCGGTGAAGATCTCGCTGACGCCAGCACGAACGGCGCCGTTTAGCCCCTGCCCGCCATGCTCTTCAGGTGCGGAAAGCCCCTGCCAACCCTGTTCGGCCAGTTCGCCATAGACCTCGCCGAAGCCGTCGGGCATGCGCACGCGGCCATCGACAAGCCGGCAGCCCTGCTGGTCGCCAGCGGCATCGAGCGGTGCGATCCGCCCTTCGGCAAAGGCGGCGAAATGCGCAATGATCTCGGCGGCCAGTTCGTCGTCCCAGTCGGCAAGCCGGTCGGCGCGCGCCACATGGCGGAGCGAGAAGACGATATCGTCGACCGGCGCGTGGAATTCGCTCATGACACCCCCAGCAGGCGCATGGCGTTTTCCTTTAGGATCAGCGGGCGGACCTCGTCGCGGAAGTCGGCCTTCTCGAAGGCGCCCAGCCACTTCTCCGGCGAGATCATCGGCCAGTCGGAGCCGAACAGCATCTTCTCCTTGAGAATGGTGTTGGCGTACTGGATGAGGATCTTGGGGAAGTATTTCGGCGACCAGCCCGACAGATCGATATAGACGTTGGGCTTGTGCTGGGCGACCGACAGCGCTTCCTCCTGCCAGGGGAAGGATGGGTGCGCGAGAATGATCGGCATGTCCGGGAAATCGACCGCGACGTCGTCGATATACATCGGGTTGGAGTATTTCAGCCGCATCCCGTTGCCGCCGGGCATGCCCGACCCGACACCGGTCTGGCCGGTGTGGAACAGCGCCGGCTTGCCGGTCTCGGCAATCGCCTCATAGAGCGGATAGGCGAGCCGGTCGTTGGGATAGAAGCCCTGCATGGTCGGGTGGAACTTGAAGCCCTGGATGCCGTAGTTCTCGACCAGATTGCGGGCCTCGCGCGCGCCGAGCTTGCCCTTGTGCGGATCGATCGAGGCGAACGGGATCAGGATGTCGTCGTTCTCGGCGGCGAGTTCGGCCACTTCCTCGTTGCGATAGCGGCGGTAGCCGGTCTCGCGTTCGGAGTCGACGGGGAAGATCACCGCGGCGATGTTCTGGGCGCGGAAGTGAGCGGCCGTTTCGGGAATGGTCGGCGGATGCGACCACGGCGCGCCGAAATATTTCGCCATCGTGCTCTGCAGCTCGTCATAGCCGTCATCGGTATGGCAGCCGCAGGGCTCCTCCGCATGGGTGTGGAAGTCGATCGCGCGGACCGCTGAGAAATCGACCATGTGAACTCTCCTTTGGGCGCGTTACACGCGGATCAGCGCCGGGTCTTCGTTGTCGTACAGCCGCTCCAGCAGGTCGGCGCGGCGCTTGAGGATGTTGTTGATGTTCAACGATCCCTTGTCGGTGATCTCGTTGTGCTGCAACGACGGCGGCTCGGCGACGATGATGGCGCGGGTGATGCGCTTGGCCGAACCCGTGACGTGGTGATTCATGTCGCGCAGCCGCTCTTCGATGCGGGCCATCAGGTGCTCGTCGGTGATGGCGCCATGGGTGACCTCGCCGGCCTCCGCCGCGCCGTCGGCCGGGAAGACGAACAGGCCGACTTCGCCGCGGTCGTGGCCGCACACGACGATGTCGCGCGCCAGACCGGAGAGTTCGGCGAGCACCTTCATGCGCAGCGTGCCGGCCTGCACCCAGGTGCCGGTCTCGAGCTTGAAGTCCTCCGACACCCGTCCGTCGAAGATCAGGCCGCGCGCGGCATCCGCCTCGTCGACGAAGCGAACCGCGTCGCCGGTGATGAAGAAGCCCTCCTCGTCGAAGGCGGCCGCCGTCTTTTCCGGGTCCTGATAGTAGCCCTCCATGACGTTCGGGCCCTTGACGCGGACCTCGCAACGACGATCGTCATCGGGAATGAGCTTGATCGTCACGCCCGGCAGCGGAACCCCGATCACGCCGGAGCGGCCGATCGGTTCGTGCACGAACAGGCAGGCAGGCGCGGTTTCGGTCAGGCCCCAGCTCGAGGTCATCAGCGGCAGGCCGCCGAGTGCTTCAAAGCAGTAGCGTTCGAGCGCGGTCCACACATTCTGCGGCAGCGACGCGCCGGCGTAGAACAGCAGCTGCTGCTCCTTGATGATGTGACGGCGCAGGTCCGGCTTGTCCTTCAGCGCCTCGGCCATCATCACCCAGCCGACCGGCACGTTGAACGCCATGGTGCCGGGACGGTCGGTGCGGTTCTTCAACGTGGTGGCAAAGGCGGGTCCCGTCGGCTTGCCGCTATCGATGGTCAGCGTGCCGCCGTGGGCGAGCATCATGTTGACGTTGTGGCTGCCGCCGAAGACGTGGTTCCAGGGAAGCCAGTCGGTGATGCGCTGCGGGGTTTCATGCAGGAACGGCAGCACGGCGCCGATCTGCGCCTGGTTCACGCACATCATGCGATGGGTGGTCAGCACGCCCTTGGGATCGGAGCTGGAGCCGGACGTGAACAGAATCTTGGCCAGAGCATCCGGGCCGACCCTGGCGTGCGCGGCATCGACGTCGACGCTGTCGTCGCCCTCAAGCAGCTTCGCCATCGGCGTAACAGGCCGCGAGCACTCGCCACGGCAGGCGACGATCTCGACACCTTCGAGTTCCGGCAACGCCAGCGCCGACGCGTAGCGGGTCGCGTCGTCGACGAAGGCCATTTTCGGCTTCACCTTGTCGAGCACGTAGACCAGCCGGCCATGCGCCTCGACGATGAGCGAGTATTGCTCGGCAAGCGGCACCACCGGCACGCCGACATATTGCGCGGCAAGCGACATCACCAGGTGATCGAGGCCGTTGCCCGACATGATGACGATCGTGTCCTCTTCGCCGAGCCCGCGCGCAACCAGCGCGGCGCCGACCGCGCGCACCTGCTGCAGCAGTTCGGCGTAGGTGTCGTTGCGCCAGCCGTTGCCCTCCTGCGGGCGTTCGGAAACGGCGATGCGATACGGCGCCTTTTGCGCCCAATCGTGCAGCCACTGGCCGGTGTTGCGGGCCGGTTCGGGAAGCTCGTATCCCGAACGCAGGAGAATCGTGCCATCGGCCCGGTCCTCACGAACCACCTTGTGCGGCAGATAGTGGGTCAGCGTGTGCCGCCGCGCCCACTCGGCGCGTTCGGCAAGGTCGGTCGGTGCTTCTTCGATTATCGTTGTGGTCATTGTTCCCTCCCCCGTTCCGTGTTTAACGGAACACCGGCGCGCGTTTTTCGAGGAATGCCTTGAGGCCTTCCTCGGCATCGGGCGTGGTCTGAACGAGCGCGGCAGCCAGGCTCTCGGTGAACAGCCCGTCGGCGCGCGACATATCGCCGATCCGCGCCAGCGCATTCACCATGAAGTAGTTCGACATCGGCGCGTTCTTGGCGATCTTGGCCGCGAGCTTGCGCGCCATCGGAAGTGCTTCGCCCTCGCCGACGGAATAATGCGTCAGCCCAAGGCGCAGCCCCTCTTCCGCGTCGTAGATCCGTCCCGTCAGCATCATCTCCACCATACGGTCGGGACCGAGGATGCGGCCGACCCGCACCGTCGCGCCGCCGCCGACGAAGATGCCGCGGCGTCCTTCCGGCAGCTGGAACATCACCGAGGGCTCGGCGATGCGCACATGGGTCGCGGTCGCCATTTCAAGGCCGCCGCCGATCACCGCGCCGGTCATGGCGCTGATCGTCACCGGGCCGCCGAACTGGATCATATCCATGACCTGATGCCAGTGGCGGGAGTGGTGGACACCCTCTTCGGCGCTACGGGAAACGTGCTCGGCAAGGTCGAGGCCAGAGCAGAAATGACCGCCGCGCCCGTGCAGGATCACCACGCGGACCTCTTTCGGCAGGGTCTGATAGAAGTTCTCGATCTCGGACAGGAGGCCGTCGGACATGGCATTGCGCTTGTCCTCACGGGTCATGACGAGCTCGGCGATCATGCCGTCGTACTTGGCTTCGGTGTAGGTGCCGGTCAACGCGTAGTCCTCACTTCGGGGCCAGTCGAACGGCGCTGTCGAGGCGGATCACCTCGCCGTTCAGAATGGGGTTTTCAACGATCTGCTGGACAAGCATGGCGAACTCGTCGGGCGTGCCCATGCGCGACGGGAACGGGATCCCCGCCTCAAGCGAGGCGCGCACTTCAGGCGTCAGCCCGCCGGCCATGGGGGTTTCGAAAATGCCGGGCGCAATGGTCATCACCCGGACGCCGACGCGCGCCAGTTCGCGCGCGGCCGGCAGCGTCAGCGAGGCAACGCCGCCCTTCGAGCAGGCGTAGGCCGCCTGGCCGATCTGGCCGTCCTGATAGGCGACCGAGGCGGTGTTGACGATCACCCCGCGCGCGCCGTCGGCATCGACGGGGTCGAGCGCGGACATCGCACGGGCGGCAACGCTTAGCACGGTGTAGGTGCCGATCAGGTTGACCTCGATGGTGCGGCGAAAGACGTCGAGGGTCAGCGATCCATCGCGCGGCAGGATGCGGGCCGCCGTGCCGATGCCGGCACAACTGGCGACGATGCGCGGTGCGCTGCCGAATTCGGCTGCGACTTTGTCGAAGGCCCCCTCGACCGCCGCGGCATCGGTGACGTCGGCCGCGACGGCCAATCCGCCAATCTCCGAGGCAACACGCTCGGCGGCTGTTTCGCTCATATCGAGCACGGCGACACGGGCGCCCTGGCCGGCGAGCCGTCGGGCGGTTGCTTCGCCGAGGCCGCTGCCGCCGCCCGTTACCAGTGCGATCTGTCCGGAAACCTGCATGGTCCCCTCCCTAGAACAAGCCGTGTGTCGCGAGCATGATCGCGATCAGCACGAGGTCGGCGAGGAGGAACGGCACGATTCCAGCGAACACCTGTTCGAGCCGGACGAAATCTCGTGCCACGGAATGAATGACGAACACGTTCAGTCCGACGGGCGGCGTGATCATGCCGATCTCGAGCAGTTTGGCGACGAGGACGCCGAACCAGATCTTGTCGATGCCATGAATGCCGATGAGCGGCAGGAACAGCGGCAGTGTCAGCAGCAACGCGCCGATCGGCTCAAGGAACATGCCGAGCGCGAGATAGATCAGCGTGATGGCGATCAGCAGGCCGGTGGTGCCGAGGCCCATGCTCTCCACGAGGCCGCTGATCTCGACCGACAGGCCGGACATGGCGACAAGGCGGGTAAAGAGATTGGCGCCGATGGCGATGATGAACAGCGCGCCGGAGGCAAGCAGCGTATCGACGAGGCTTTCGCGGAAGCCGCTCCAGCTCAGCGAGCGGCGGGAAAGGCCGATAACGAGCGCCATGAAGGCGCCGAACGCGCCGGCTTCGCTCGCGGTGAAGAAGCCGCCGAACAGGCCGCCGAGAACCGACAGGATCAGCAGCAGCACGGGCCAGATCTCGAGCGTCTTCGCCCAGCGGTCGCTCATCGTGTAGGGCTCGCTGCGCGGCAGGCGACCGGGCGACAGGCGTGACACGATAAGAACGGCGGCGACGTAGAACAGCAGCGAGATGACGCCGACGATCAACCCGCCGATGAACAGCGCGTTGATCGAGCTGTTCGACTGAATGCCGAACAGGATCAGGATGATGGACGGCGGGATCAGCGCGCCGATGGTGCCGCCGGCGGCAACCGAACCGGTCGCGATGCGCAGATCGTAGCCCTGCCGGTTCATCTCGGGGATGGCGATCCGGCCAATTGCCGCCGAACAGGCGACAGAGGACCCGGACACCGCGGCAAAGCCCCCGGCGCCGGCGAGCGAGGCGATGGCAAGCCCGCCCGGCAGCCAGCCCCACCAGATCCGCGCCGCCTCGAACAGGCCGCGCGTCAGGCCGGAGTGATAGGCGAGATAACCCATCAGCAGGAACATCGGGATCGAGGAGAGCGTCCAGTTTGCCGACGACGAATAGGGGATCGTCGAGAGCATGCTCATGGCGGGCCGCATCCCGGCGATGGCCCAGATGCCAGCGAAGGAGACGAAGATCAGGCTGACGCCGATCGGCACGCGCAAGGCGATCAGAACGAGCAGGCCGACCAGGGCCAGGATGCCAATGGTGATCGGATCCATCACGAGGCCTCCCCGGCATGGGAGTCGATCTCTTCCAGCGGGTCATGGGCGTGGAGTTCAAAACGTCCGGTCAACACCTCGATGAGGCGGACCAGCAGGATGACTTCCATCAGCGCGAACGAGACCGGCGGGATCCAGAAGCTCGGCCAGGTCGAGAAATACATCGTGCCGACCTCGACATAGGAACTGCGTGCTGTCTGGCGCAGCGCCTCCTGTGCGGAGCCCCAGGCGAGAACACCGAACACGGCGAGACCGATCAGAAAGCCGCCGAGCGCCACCACCTTGCGCATCGGCCCGTTCAGGCCGTCGGTGAAGATGGTTGCCTCGATATGCCGGCGGCCGATCTCGGTCATGGCGAGCGGCAGGAAGCTGATCGACACCATGTAGTAGCGCGCGACGATTTCAGCGGTCGCCGGAACGCCGTCTCCGATGAAGCTGCGCAAGAAAACGTCGGCGACGACCTGCAGCATCATGGCGAGCAGCACGAATGCCGCGAACAGCAGACTGACCCGACTGACGATGGTTTCGAACGTCTTCATGGGACCCCCGGAGCTCAGGCGACGGTGTGCCGTGCGCGCTCAGGCGCACGGCACCCGGGTTGGTCATTGGCCGTAGCTGCCCATGTCGACCTTGGAGAAGATCTCCTTGTAGCGAAGCTCGGCGAGTTCCTCGTACGGCATGCCGTCGTTGACTAGGCCTTCCCACTTCTCGACCAGTGCGATGTAGCGGTCGACCTTGGCCTGGGCGTCGGTCACGCCGCGCTTGGTGAGGATGTCGGCGGCCTTGGCGATCTGCGCGTCGTTGAACTTCTTCTTGGCCGCGGCAAGGCCCTCGTCCATCTGGATGAACTCGATGCCCTCGACCTCACGGGCGGCCTTGGCGTCGCGCATGAAGGCGTAGAGGCCCTTCACGGTGCCGTACTGAGACGCACGGGCGAGCGCGGCGCGATCCTCGACCGACATACGGTCCCACAGCAGCTTGCTGACGGTGGCGTCGGCGGCGCCGTTGAACACGCCCTCATTGACTTCGGTGACATACTTGACGACGTCGCCGAGGCGGTTAGCGATGATCTCGTGATTGGCGCTCATGGTGCCGTCGATGATGCCCTGGCTGAGCGACTCAAAGAGTTCCGACGACGGGATCTGGGTGGCCGTTCCGCCCAGCATCTCGACGAAGGCAGCGTAGAGCGGCGCGCCGGTGCGGATGCGCAGGCCCTTCATGTCCTCGATGCTGCGAACCGGCTTCGACGACAGGATGTTGTAGGTCGGCGTCGCGTCGGTGCCGAGATAGACCTGACCGTTGCGCTGGAACTCCGCCTGGCATTCGGCGCAGGTCGCGATGTACTCGGTCACGGCCGAGGAAATCGCAAGGTTGCTCGAGCCGATGATCGACAGTTCGGACGGCAGCGCCGCTTCCGGGAACTCGGCCGGGAAATACGGCATCAGCAGCGTGCCCATTTCAGACACGCCATCGCGCAGCGCCGCGCTCATTTCGTTCGGCGCGACGAGGCCCGACGGGGTGTCCTGGAGGTCCCAGCGCCCGTCGGTGAATTCCTTCAGCCGAACGTTGAATTCGGGATAGACGTCGGTGGCCAGTACATGGGCGGCACCGAAGCCACTGGTCGCACGGATGGTGTCGGCATTTGCCGCAGAACCGGCGACCGCGATCGCGCCGGCCAGCGCCAGCGTAGCAAAGCGTACAGTCATTATTCCCCTCCCTTGTCGCCCGGTCCTTGTTTGCTCTGACCGCGACGCACTCTTATTTGGTCGATCCCGCCTCAACCTTGTTCAGCAGTTCGACCAGCGTTGCCTGCTCCTCGGCGCTCAGGCTGCGAAGCAGGTGGTTTTCTCTGCGGTGGATTGCGGCAACCGCCTTTTCGTGCAGCCGCCTGCCCCGCATTGTCGCGCTCAGCGCATACCGGCGCCGGTCTTTCGTGGACTTGGTCCGGTTGACGAGTTCGCGCGACTCGAGCTCGTCGATGACGACGACGATGTTGGATCGCTCCATCTTCAGGCATTCCGCGAGTTCGGACGGCGCGATGCCCGGATTGGCGACGATAACCGACAGACAGCTGAAGGACGGGACGCGCAGGTCGTATTCGGCCATGCCCGCCTGGGCGGCCGGCTGCAGCGCCATGTAGGCCCGCTTGACGTTGTAGCCAACGAACTCACGGAGAACGCCTTCCTCCGGCGTACCCTTGCTTTCGTCCGTCCTCGTCTTCGCGATGCGCATCTGCCCCGGTCTCCGCTGTTTCGGCAATATTGTGCACTTCATTAATAATAGTCAATAATAATTATTTTTTATTACTATTTTGGAAGCGGAAAACCGGGCTACTGACGTCGCGCGGCGTCGGACCCGGTCCGTTCAAGCCGTTGTAAGATATTGCAAACTTCCGGGAATCCACGCCGCGTCGCACGCTCGTCAGCGAAGCTGAAAACCGGGCGGCTTTGCTCGGAACAGGCCGCGACGGCGTCTTTGGCAGCGTGCGGAAACCTGCCCCGGAAGGTGGCCCACCGCCGCGCCAAGCCGGCGCCTACGCCGATCGACAGTCACGACCACAGGGGCGATCAGAATACGTGGAAGAGCGTCGGCAGCACGCCGGTTTCGTGGAGATATTCGACCAGCTCGATCGCCGGGAACGCGGCGAGAAAATAGAGTGCATCGAAGAAGGTCTTGACGACCGCCTTCGGCGAGAAGGTGGTTTCGCCGGCATCGCGATAGGCACGGAAGTTGGGCCAGAACAACGGCGTGCGGGCCGCATAGGCGTCGTATTCGGCGCCGAACTGGCCACGCAGGAAGGCTTCCTCCTTGCGCGCGGTCATGTGGAAAACGGCGTAGATCAGCGTTCCGAGAAGCGCCGCAACGATGAGCGACCCGAATGTCAGGCCGATGCCGACCGCACCGATGGTCGAGAACAGATAGAGCGGGTTGCGGGTGATCGAATACGGCCCGTCGGTCACCAGTTCCTTGTTCTTGCGGCTGCCGACGAAAAGGATGCTCCACAGCCGGCCAAAAACGCAGGCGAGGATCAGCGCAAGGCCGGCCATCTCGATGAACTCATGGATGGTCGAATTCTCGTCCCATCCCGGCTGGGCGAACAACAGCGCGATGACGATCAGCACGCTCAGGGTCTGGACGACGATCAGGCGCTTGCGCTGATTGAAAGGTTTCGGGGCGGCGGAAGCGACCATGGCTGTACTCGCAGTGCGGCTCTTTTGTTGCAGCGTGTTTCTTCTTACCGGCAATCTAGCGCAAAATGTGTCCGCGCAAGCAGATAAATGCACGTCACCGCGAAGTCCCATCGCAGGCTTGACGGCTCGCTCCGTGCGCTGCACTTTCCTGCCTCCCAGACGAAGACGCGAGCCTCCCATGACGTCCTACACCCTTACGGTCACCTGCCCGACGACGCGCGGCATCGTTGCAGCAATCTCGGCCTATCTTGCCGACAATGGCTGCAACATCATCGACAGTGCGCAGTTCGACGACCTTCGCACCGGCAATTTCTTCATGCGGGTCGGCTTCAAGAGCGAAACCGGCGCGACTGCGGAAACGCTGACCGAGGGCTTCGCCGAAACTGCGAAAAAGTTCGATATGGACTTCACCTTCCATGACGCCTCGCAGCGGATAAAAGTGCTGCTGATGGTCTCGCGCTTCGGCCACTGCCTGAACGATCTGCTCTATCGCTGGCGGATCGGTGCGCTGCCGATCGACATCGTCGGCGTGATCTCCAATCACCTCGATTATCAGAAGGTTGTCGTCAATCACGACATCCCGTTCCACTACATCAAAGTGACCAAGGACACGAAACCGCAGGCCGAAGCGCAGCAGATGGCGATCATCGAAGAGACCGGCGCCGAGCTGGTCGTGCTTGCGCGTTACATGCAGGTGCTGTCGGATGCGATGTGCCAGAAGATGTCCGGGCGCATCATCAACATCCACCACTCGTTCCTGCCGAGCTTCAAGGGCGCCAACCCCTACAAGCAGGCCTATGAGCGCGGCGTGAAGCTGATCGGGGCGACGTCGCACTATGTGACTGCCGATCTCGACGAAGGGCCGATCATCGAGCAGGACATCGTTCGGGTCAGCCATGCGCAGAACCCGGACGACTATGTCTCGCTCGGGCGCGATGTGGAAAGCCAGGTGCTCGCCCGCGCCATCCACGCGCATATCCACCACCGCGTTTTCCTCAATGGCAACAAGACGGTGGTATTCCCGGCCGGACCGGGGGCGTACGCATCCGAGCGAATGGGGTAGATTACTCCGTCAGCCGTGACTGAGGGCCGCGACGGCCTGGCCGAGCGCGAGGCCGCCGTCATTGGCCGGCACCTGATTGTGCACAAGCACCTCTAGCCCGGCGCGCGCGAGCTTGTCGCTCAGCATCGCGAGCAGAATGCGGTTCTGCATCACGCCGCCTGACAGGGCCGCGCGGCGAAGCCCCTTTTCGCCGGCGATCCGGCCCGCTGCCGTGGCAAGCCCGTCGGCGAGACCTGCATGAAACCGGGCGGCGATGATGCCGGGCTCGACCCCTGCCTTCAGGTCGCCGATCAGCGCGTCCCAGAGCGGCGCCCACGAAATCACCAGCGGGCTCCCTTCGCCGAGGTCGAGCGGATAGGCACCGGCATGCGCCAGATGCGGCCGCGCCAGCGCTTCCATCTCCATCGCCGCCTGCCCCTCATAGCTCTGCCGGTCGAAGCAGATGCCAAGCGCAGCAGCCACCGCATCGAACAGCCGTCCGGCCGACGACGACAGCGGCGCGTTGATCCCCTGGGCGATCATCCGAGCAATGACGCCGAGCGGCTTTCCGGCAAGGCGCGCGCCAAGCGCCGTGCCGTCGAGAACAGCCGGGAACGCCTCGCCGTGGAGCGCATGGAGGTGGGCGACAGTGTTGCGCCAGGGCTCGCGCATTGCCTGCGCGCCGCCCGGCAACTGCACGGGCGCGAAATGACCGACCCGCTCACTGCTGCAATAGGCGCCGACCAGCAGTTCACCGCCCCACAGCGTGCCGTCGTCACCAAGGCCGAGACCGTCGAGCACGATGCCGAGCGTTCGGTCGTCGCCGGGCTCGATGCCATGCTCGGCGAGAACGGAGGCGAGATGGGCGTGGTGATGCTGGACCCGCGCGAGGCGCGCGCCGGTCTCCGCCGCCAGCGCCTCGCCCCATTGGGTCGAGAGATAATCCGGGTGAGCATCGACCGCGATCACCTCCGGCTCGAAGCGGAAGATATCGCGATAGAGCGCCAGCATCTTGCGGTAGTCGGCGTGGGTGCCGGCCTCTTCCAGATCGCCGATATGCTGCGACAGGATCGCCTGTCCGTCCTTCATCAGGCAGAAGGTCGACTTCAGCTCGCCACCCATGGCGAGTACGGGGGCGTCGTCGGCAAAACCTTCGGCAAGGCGCAACGGCTCCGGCGCCATGCCGCGCGCCCGGCGCAGCACCGTTGGCCCTCCGGAATCGAGCCGCACCACCGAGTCATCCAGCCGGTTGACGATATCGCGGTCATGCATCAGCCAGGAATCGGCAATGCCGGCAAGGCGTTCGCGTGCCGCGTCGTTGTCGATAACCTGCGGTTCCTCGGAAAGATTGCCGGAGGTCAGCACGATGGGCCGGTCGAGCGCGCGCATCAGCAGATGGTGCAGCGGTGTGTAAGGCAGCATGACGCCGATCTGGTCCTGACGCGGCGCGATGCCGTCGGCCAGCGCTCCCCCTTCGGCGAAGAGCAGCACGATGGGCGCGGCCTTGCCGGCGAACAGCTCGGTTTCCTCCGGTACGACATGGCAGTAGCGCCGCGCCTGTTCGACATCGCGCACCATCACGGCGAGCGGTTTGGCGTCGCGGCGCTTGCGGCGGCGCAGCTCGGCGACGGCTTCGCCGCTGGTCGCGTCGCAGGCGAGATGAAAGCCGCCGATACCCTTGATCGCGACGATGCGGCCTTCTTCGATCAGCCGCGCGGTGACGTCGATGGTGTCACCCTCGACGCGGTTGCCCTCGCCGTCTTCAAGCCAGATCTGCGGGCCGCAGACCGGGCAGGCATTCGGCTGGGCGTGGAAGCGGCGGTCGGCGGGGTCGCCATATTCCCGCGCGCAGTCCTCGCACATTGCAAAGACGCTCATCGAGGTCGACGCACGGTCATAAGGGATCGCCTGCACGATGGAGAGCCGCGGGCCACAATGGGTGCAATTGGTGAAAGGATAGCGATAGCGGCGGTTGGCCGGATCGAGTGTGTCGGCAAGGCACGCGGGGCACGTCGCGGCGTCGGGCACAACGCCTGTCGAGACGGCCCCCTCCCCGCTTTCGGCGATGATGAAATCGTCCCGCTGCGGGTCCTCGGCGAGCCGCGTCCAGTCGATGCCGTCGACGCGCGCCAGCGGCGGCGCTTCGATCTTCAGCCGGTCGAGGAAACGTTCGAGCGCGGGCTCTTTACCCCAGGCGACGATCTCGACGCCGGCACCATCGTTCAGCACATGGCCGCAGAGGTTTTCATAATGAGCGAGCCGCCAGACGTGCGGGCGAAAGCCGACGCCCTGCACGAGGCCGCGCACGCGGATACGGCGGCCGACTGTGGGATCCAATCCGCCTGCCATCGCTTTCAGCAGATCCGCGGAAGCTGCTCGCCGGACAGCCAGTCGACGACGCGGGCGCCACCGAACGACGTGCGCATCTGCACGAGGCCGTGCGGATCCTCGATCACCGAACCGATCACGGCAGCGTCGCGGCCGAGCGGATGGGCGTGCATGATGTCGACGAGCCTGTCGGCATCGTCGGCTGCACACAGGCAGACGAGCTTGCCTTCATTGGCGACATAGAGCGGATCGAGGCCGAGCAATTCGCAGGCCGCCGAGACGTCGGGTTTCACGGGGATGGCCGTCTCGTCGAGCATCATGCCGACGCGGGCGGTGCGGGCGATCTCGTTCAGCGTCGCGGCAAGCCCGCCGCGGGTCGGATCGCGCAGAACCGCGATGTCAGGCACGGCGGCGATCATGTCGGCGACGAGGGTGTGGAGTGCGGCGCTGTCGGAACAAATTTCGGTCTCGAATTCGAGGTTCTCGCGCTTCGACAGGATGGCGACGCCATGGTCGCCGATCGAGCCGGACAGGAGGATCGCCTGACCCGGCACGGCACGGTCGGCGGACACGCGCACGCCATCTGGCACCACGCCAAGGCCCGTCGTGGTGATGAATACGCCGTCGCCCTTGCCCTTTTCGACCACCTTGGTGTCACCGGTGACAATCGGCACGCCGGCCCTGGTCGCGGCCTCGGCCATCGACATCACGATGCGTTCGAGATCGGCGAGCGGATAGCCCTCCTCAAGGATGAAACCGACGGTGAGATAGAGCGGGCGGGCGCCGGCCATCGCGACATCGTTCAGCGTGCCGTGCACCGAGAGCGAGCCGATATCGCCGCCGGGAAAGAACAGCGGCGCGATGACGTGTCCGTCCGTCGACATCACCAGCCGTCCGGGCGGCACCTCGACGAGCGCGGCGTCGTTGCCCTGATCGAGGATCGGGTTGCCAAGATGGCGCTGGAACAGATCGCGGATGAGGTCGGCCATGGCGCGGCCACCGCCGCCATGTGTCATGTCGACGGCGCCTGAGCGTTTGGTCAAAGCCTTGTCGTGAGCGGTCATGCCGCCGGCACCTCCGCGCTGCGGTTGGCGCCGTCGCGGAAGCGGCCATAGGTCCAGTAGGCGGCGCAGGCCCCTTCCGACGACACCATGCACGAGCCCATCGGGTTGTCCGGCGTGCACACGGTGCCGAACAGTTTGCAGTCGGTCGGCTTCTTCACCCCGCGCAGGATCGCCGGGCACTCGCAGGACTTCACCTCGCGCGAGGCCTTTTCCGAGATTTCGAAGCGCTTTTCGGCGTCGAAGGCGGCGTAGCGGTCGCGAATGCGCAGCGCGCTGTTCGGCACGAAACCGAGGCCGCGCCATTCGAAGGTCTCACGGGTCGCGAACACCTCGTCAACTAGTGCCTGCGCCTTCCGGTTGCCCTCGCGGGTGACCACGCGGGTGTACTGGTTCTCGACCTCGTGGCGTCCGTCGTTGATCTGGCGGATCAACATCAGCGCCGACTGCATCACGTCGAGCGGTTCGAACCCGGCGATAACGACGGGCTTTTCGAAGGCTTCGGCAAAGGGCTCGTAGGGCTTCGAGCCGATCACCGAACTGACGTGGGACGGACCGAAGAAGCCGTCGATCTGCACCGTGCCGTAGTCCTTCACCTCGGGTGAATCGAGGATATGGCGGATCGCCGCCGGGGTGAGCACGTGGTTGCTGAAGACGGAGAAATTCGTCAGCCCCTCGGCCTCGGCCTGACGGATCGCGACCGCGCTCGGCGGGGTTGTCGTCTCGAAGCCGATAGCGAAGAACACGACCTGCCGGTCGGGGTTCTCACGGGCAATCTTCAGCGCATCGAGGGTCGAATAGATCATGCGGACGTCGGCGCCGTCGGCCTTCGCCTTGATGAGGCTGCGCTGCTTGGTGCCCGGCACGCGCATCATGTCGCCATAGGAGCACAGGATGACGCCGTGGCGTTCGGCGAGCTCGACCGCATCATCAAGCCGGCGCACCGGCAACACGCAGACCGGGCAGCCGGGGCCATGCACGAAGTCGACATTTTCCGGCATCAGATCCTGCACGCCATAGCGAAAGATCGCATGGGTGTGGCCGCCGCAGAACTCCATCAGATGATAGTCGCGGCCGGTGTCGGCTTCCCTGGCGATTGCGGCGGCAAGCGTTTCGGCGAGCGCCCGGTCGCGGAACTCGTCGACATATTTCATGCCGCGCCTCCTGCGAACTCGTCGAGGCTCTCTTTCAGGAGGCCGGCTTCGGCCATCAGCTCAAGCGTGCGCTGCGCCTCTTCCGGGCTCAGCGTGTGCAGCGCATAGCCGACATGGATGAGCACATAGTCGCCTTCCGACACCTCGTCTAGCAGCGCGACCGAGATGCGCTTGCGCACGCCGTCGAGCGCGACAACGGCCATATCGTCAGCTTCGAGCGCGACCACGCGGGCCGGAATGGCAAGGCACATGGGCCGCTCCCTATTCCGCCGCGTTGCCGAGCGCGTGGCCGGCAAGCTCCATCGCGCGGGCCGCCTCGATCCAGGCGATCCAGTTTTCCATGCCCTCGCCGCTGCGCGCCGACACTTTCAGCACCTTGATCGCCGGATTGACCTTGCGGGCATTGGCGATGGCCGCGTCGACATCGAAATCGACATAGGGCAGAAGATCGATCTTGTTCAGCAGAACGAGCCCGGACGCGGCGAAGATGTCGGGATATTTCAGCGGCTTGTCATCGCCCTCGGTGACCGAGAGGATCGCCACCTTGTGCGCCTCGCCAAGGTCGAAGCCGGCCGGACAGACGAGATTGCCGACATTCTCGATGAAGACGATGCCGCCGTCCTGCGGCGTCAGATGGTCGATGGCGTGGCCGACCATGTGGCCGTCGAGGTGGCAGCCCTTGCCGGTGTTAACCTGGATCGCCGGGGCGCCGGTGGCGCGGATGCGGTCGGCGTCGTTCGAGGTCTGTTGATCGCCCTCGATGACGTAGCATTTGCGGCGCTCGGCCAGCATCTCGATGGTCTTGACCAGCAGTGAGGTCTTGCCGGATCCAGGGCTCGAGACGAGGTTCAGCGCCAGCACGCCATGATCGGCGAAGAAGCCGCGATTGGCCGCCGCATAGGCGTTGTTCTTCGACAGGATGTCCTGCTCGATCTGGATCATCCGGCCCTGGCTCATGCCCGGCACCACGCCGCCAGCCGGTCCTTGCCCGTAATCGTGCAGTCCATCCTCGTGATGTTGGTGCCCGTGGCCGTGATCATGGTCTCCATGATGATGATCATGGCCATGTTCGTGATGGTGATGATGCCCATGCTCGTGTTCATGGTGGTGATGGTGCTCGTGTCCTTGGTCATGGTGATGACCATGATCATGGTCCACGGCCGCACCCTCGATGCGGACTTCCCCCTCACCGCATCCGCAAACCTTGCACATCAGTCGACCTCCAGTTCCTTGATCCGAAGTTCCTCGCCGCCGGTAAGCTGCAATTGATGCTCGCCGCAATGCGGGCACGGATCGAAACGTTCCTTCACGCTCACCGAACGGGCGCAGGCCATGCACCAGGCCGTGGCCGGCGTCTCGATGATCTCAAGGGCCGCCCCTTCGGCGAGCGAGCCGTTGATGACGACATCGAACCCGAATTTCAGCGCCTCGATCTCGACGCCCGAAAACGGGCCGATCTCCAGACAAACGCGGGTGACACGCGAGAACTTCTGCGCGACGGCCTGCTCCTTGAGAATGTCGAGAATACTCTCGCAGATCGCCATTTCGTGCATCAGTAGTGTTTCTCATCCTACGCGATCTTCACCGGCCCCGCATTGATCGAGGCCATACGATCAGCATGCGGCCTTTCCCGTCAGCCTATCGGCAGAGGAGCGGCGCGTCGAGGCGCAAGGACACGTGTGCGCCGCTGTCAGCCGAAGCGTGCGGCACTGAGCAGCGTGGCATCCTCAAACGGCGTCTCGCCTGTCATCAGTTCGGCGAGCATGCGGCCGGTCGCCGGGCCGAGCGTGAAGCCCTGATGGCCATGGCCGAAATGCATCCACAGACCCTTGTGGCGCGGCGCCTCACCGACGACGGGCAGCATGTCGGGCATGCAGGGCCGCGCACCCATCCAGGGCCGGTTTTCGACCGGCGCGCCAAGGTCGATGAGTTCACCCAGCGCCTTTTCGCAGCGCGCCAGTTGGACGGGGGTTTGCGGCGCGTCCTGAGCGGCGATCTCGGCACCGGTGGTAATGCGCAGGCCGGCCCGCATCGGCGCAACGACGTAGCCCCATTCCATGTCGATGAACGGGGCATCGACCGGTGCGAGCTGGCGGTAGTGGCGGTGGTAGCCGCGCTTCCTCACCATCGGGATGTTGTAACCGAAACGTTCGAGAAGTTGCGGCGACCACGGCCCGAGCGCGACAACGACGCGTTCGGCTTCAAGCGGTCCGTCATCCGTCGCGACCCGCCAGCCACCGCCGGAACGTTCGGCGAGCGTCGTCGCGTCGCCAGTCGCCAATGTTCCGCCCGAACGCGCGAACAAGTCGGCATAGGCCTCGACGAGACCACCGGGGTCGCTGGCCGTCCACGTACCGGTCCAGTGGATTGCCCCTACTCCGCCGGTCTTTAGGGCGGGCTCGGCCGCGCGCATCTCATCCGGGTCGAGGATCGCCAGCGGTACGCCGTGGCGTTCATGGATACGGCGGGCGTCGGCAACGTCTTCATCGAACGCCTGCTGGCTCCGGTAGAGCTGGCGGAAGCCTTTCTTCGCGATCAGATCGCCCGCGCCAGCCTCATCGATGAAGGGGGCGTGCTCGGCAATCGCGATGGCGATCAGTTCGGCATAGGTTTTCGAGACGCGGGCATGGCGGGCCGGCGCGGAATGCCACCAGTAGCGCAGCAGCGGCCCGGCAAAGGACGGCAGCGCCGACCAATGGTAATTGACGTCGTTGGAGCGGCCGAGCGCGATCGCCAGCAGGGTCGCCAGATTGCGCGGCAGCGCGTAGGGCTCGACCGCCTCGCTCTGGATGATGCCGGCATTGCCGTAGCTGGTTTCGCGACCCGGCGCCGTTCGGTCGACGAGCGCGACCGACAGGCCGCGCTTCTGCAATTGAAGAGCCGTCGCAACGCCGACCATGCCAGCGCCGAGTACGATCACATCCGCCATGTCGCATGCCTTTCAGCCGGGCTGGTGCTGGTGCCTGGCCGGTAACTGTTTGCGAGGTGTTTTCCCCTCTTAGAGCAAGTGACAGGGCGATGAAATGCACAAAGCCGCACGCCCGTCGATGGCGGCTATGCACTGAGGTGATAGCCGCCATGGAGTTCAACGGGCCAAGCGGTCAGGCCGGCAGGCGCAACTCGTTGGTGCTGCGGCCCGGCGTCAGTTCCGAGACCATGCGCACGATGCTTTTCGTGTCAAAGCCATAGTGCTTGTAGAGGTCGGCAATCGTGCCCGTCTGGCCGAAATGTTCGACACCGAGCGGGATCGTCTTGTGGCCGGCGACGCCGCCGAGCCAGGCGAGCGTGGCGGGATGACCATCGATTGCGGTGATGAGCTGGCAATGACGCGGCAAATTCTCGAGCAGCGTCTCGATATGTGCCTTGGCCCCGGAGTTGCCACGCTTGCGGGCGCGCTGAGCCGCTGTCCAGCCGGCGTTCAAGCGATCCGCGGAGGTGACGGCGAGCACACCGATATCGCGACGGCTGTCGGCGATGCGGCCAGCGGCGGCGATGATTTCCGGTGCGACGCAGCCCTGATAGACGAGCACGACGTCGGCATTGGCGCCCGGCTCGCGCAGCCAGTAGGCGCCGTCGATCACACCCTGCCGGAAAGCGTCGCTCTCGCGCCGCATCGGCTGCTCCAGCGGACGGGTGGTGAGGCGCAGATAGACCGAGCCGCCGGTCTCGTCGCGCAACCAGGTGCGCTCGTCAGGATCGCCGTCGCCATCGCGCTGCATGTAGTCGAAGGCCCAGTCCATGATGATAGACAGTTCATCGAGGAAGGCCGGCTCGAAGCTCGCCAGCCCGTCCTGGCTCATGCCGATCAGTGGCGCACCGACCGACTGATGCGCACCACCCTCCGGCGCCAGCGTCACGCCGGACGGGGTGCCGACGATCATGAAGCGGGCGTCCTGGTAGCAGGCGTAGTTGAGCGCATCGAGACCGCGGGAAATGAACGGGTCATAGACCGTGCCGACCGGCAGGATGCGCTCGCCGAACAGCGAATGCGACAACCCCGCCGCGCCGAGCAGCAGGAACAGGTTCATCTCGGCGATGCCGAGCTCGATGTGCTGACCCTCGGGGGAAAACTGCCATTTCTGCGCCGACGGCACCCGCTCGTCGCGGAAGGTGTCGGCGAGCGGATTGCGCGCGAACAGGCCCCGGCGATTGACCCAGGGTCCGAGATTGGTCGACACCGTCACATCCGGCGCGGACGTCAGGATGCGGTCGGCAATCGGCCCCTTTGCCTTGGCCAGCGCGTCGAGGATCTTGCCAAAGCCGGCCTGGGTCGAGAGTTCGCGGTCGTCGAGGAACACCGGACCGGGCGTCGCCACCTTGTCCGCCTTGAAGTGGCGCGTGCCTTCGCTGAAGAACGGCACACGTCCGAGGAACTTCTTGACCGGCTCGGCGTCAGCAATCGTCGAGAACGGCTCCCATTCCGTTCCGGCGGCAACGCCCATCGCTGTCTGGAAGGACGCCATTTGCGCCGGGGTCATGAGGCCGGCGTGATTGTCCTTGTGGCCGGCGAGCGGCGTTCCCGCGCCCTTGATCGTATAGGCCAGGAACACGGTCGGGCGGTCGTGGTCGATGGCGTCGAAGGCCTCGACCAGCGTTTCCACGCAATGGCCGCCGAGATTGTTCATCAGCGCGGCCAGTTCCTCATCCGAGCGCCTGGCGATCAGCGCGCTGACCGGCCCCTGATCGCCCATCTCGTCCTCGAGGCGTTTGCGCCAGGCCGCCGCCCCCTGATAGGCGAGCGCGGAATAGAGCTGGTTCGGGCAGGTATCGATCCACTCCTTCAACCGGTCGCCGCCCGGTTCGGCAAAGGCGGCCTTTTGCAGCGCGCCGTATTTCAGGATCACCACATCCCAGCCAAACGCGCGGAACGTGCCTTCGATGCGCTTCCACAGGCTCTCGCGGATGACGCCGTCGAGGCTCTGGCGATTGTAGTCGATCACCCACCAGGTGTTGCGTAGATCGTGCTTCCAGCCTTCCTGCAGGCATTCGTAGATGTTGCCTTCGTCGAGCTCGGCGTCGCCGACGAGCGCCACCATCCGCCCTTCCCGACGCTCAGCCGTCCACGGCTTGGCGGCGAGGTAGTCCTGCATCAGCGAGGCAAAGGCCGTGACCGCGACGCCAAGGCCGACCGAGCCGGTCGAGAAGTCGACGTCGTCAATATCCTTGGTGCGGCTCGGATAGGACTGCGCGCCGCCATAGCTGCGGAAGTTCTCCAGCTTCTCGCGCGTCTGGTTACCCATCAGGTACTGGATGGCGTGGAACGCCGGCGAGGCGTGCGGCTTGACGGCAACGCGGTCCTGCGGCCGCAGCGCATGGAAATAGAGTGCCGTCATGATCGACACCATCGAGGCCGACGACGCCTGATGACCGCCGACCTTGACCTCGCCCTTCTCGCGCAGGTGGTTGGCGTTGTGAATCGTCCAGCATGAGAGCCAGAGAATCTGCTTCTCGATGGCTCGCAGCAGCTCCATGTTCGCGGCGTCCATGGTGCCCCTCCCGTTTCCTCTTTACCGGCGTCGCAACGCCCCGGTTCTGCCCCGGGGTTCCAATCGACAACGGCGCGGTCTCAAACGAGGTTACGGTAGCACCAGCCGCTCGGAAAAGACGTTCCTTAATTGCCGGATATTTGGATGGCGGAGAGAAAAAACGCGGCGCTTTTGAAATATCTTTGCGATGCAGCCGGGGGAATTTTCACACGCATTCCTTGGAAATCACGTCGCGAGAACCGCGCGACAGTTCCCCCAACGCACTTGACGACCAGATGATGACAGTCTTGCCGCACGATACACGCCTGCGTCTTCTTTACACACCAGCCTCATCTGCGGGTAGTACCTATTGACAGGTTGCACCCACAACTATTTTAGTATGAAAAACATCCTATCAAGTCTCTCTTTGAAGGCACTACACTGGAATTGGCTGGTCGCGAATGGTTGATATTGCTCACCTCGTACCAGCATAGAATGCGGCAACACTCCTAAAAGAGAACTATACAATGCTGGAATTCCTAGAGATGCCCGGACATCTGATCCGTCGCATGCATCAGATATCCGTGTCCCTGTTTCTCGAAGAAGTCAGCAAGATCGGTTACGACCTGACCCCGGTTCAGTTCGCCGCGCTCGTTGCGGTCAAGAACCACCCCGGCATCGATCAGGCACGACTTGCGGGCGCCATCGCGTATGATCGCGTCACTGTCGGGGGAGTGGTCAACCGGCTGGTTCAGAAAGACCTGCTTTCGCGCCGCGTCAGCGTCACCGACCGCCGGGCGCGGGAGCTGTTCCTGACGCCGGATGGAGAAAAGGCGCTCGAACTCATCGGCCCGGTGCTTCAACACGCTCAGGAGCTGTTGCTCAACGGCCTTGAGGCGGAGGAACGGGAGATCTTCATCGGACTTCTCAAGAAGGCTACGGAAGCGGCGAACCGGCTGAGCCGCGTCCCCATGCGCGGGTTCGAGCGCACCGACAAGGCCGGGCCGCTCGGCTGACGGTTACATCTCGTTCCGCAGGCTCGTTTCGATCCGGGTCTATTCGGCCGCGCCAGGCCCGCCGGGGCCAACCATCAACGAAATCAGCGCGTCGCGCAGCGAGGTCTTGCTCGCACTACGCAGCGGCATGAAAGTCTTGCCGTGCTTCTTGCAGCCGCTCTTTGCGCGCTGGCAGGCATCGTGGCTGACGCAATTGATCGGGCACAACACGCATTCAACCGAGGGCAGCACATCGTCGATGCGGGTGATCGCATCGGTCAGCCCGCCATCGTGGTGGATCAGCTCGACGCCGAAAAGCCCGGCGACATCGCGCAGATAGGCGAACTGGTTGTCGCGGCCACCGATATAGAGATAGCTGTGGCCGTCGAGGCGGCGGGCATCGGCCATGACATCGCGGCCGGACGCAGAGTTCTCGACGGTAACGGTGCGCGGCGCGGTGCGACCGCCCTCTTGCGCGCGGGCAAGCATATCGCGCAACAGACGGATCTCGGCCTCGGCGACACGTGCCCGGTAGCGCGCGCTTTCAAGTGCCCGCTGGATCTTGCTCTCGTCGTGGCGGCGCCGACGTGAGGTGTGCTCAGTCGTGGGTCCGCTGCCGCTGTCACCTTTGGCGCGGGCTTCAGTCAGCGCCGATTCCAGACCAGTGATGCGGTCATCGCGCTCGGCGATGCTGGCGCGCAGACCGGCTTCGACGCGCGCCCGGCGTTTTTCCAGATCTTCGAGCTGCGACTTCAGGCCGGCAAGTTCCCGTCCCTGGCGGCCATGTGCCGCGCCCACTTCGTGGGAGAGCATGTGGACGTCGCCGAAAATGCGTGCGCGGATCTCCGTTGAAACGTGGCGATGGGTCATCAGCGCCCAAAAGGCGCCGGCGATCTGCCCCTTCGCTTTCATCTCTTCCCAACGCTCCGCCAACGCCCGATCCCCGCGCAGGCGGGCGACGATGCGCAGGATGCCGGCAAAACGGGTGTCCAGCAGCTTGTGGATCGCGCGGGCTTCCTGACTGTCGTCGGCTGCGGCCTTCACGAAATAGGCGTGCACGTCATAGTCGTTGGCATCGTCGTCAAAGGTCAGGCGGAGCTTCGCGGCCAGCTTTCTCAGGTCTACTGCGGAGAGACAGGTTCCGATCACCGAACAGTGCGCGCGATCGGTGAATTCCCACAGTTTGAGCCGGCCGCCAGCAGCATCGGCGCTGCCCGGTACCGTCTTCGCCTCACATTCGCACATGAGCCTTCCCCCTGCTGTCCGTGTCACGCTGGAGTCTTATTGCGAATGATTTGCATTGTCAATTAGAGCCAAGAGATTGCCGAAACGCCCCCGCGAACTAGCTTTCCCTTATGAACTTCGTCGCGCCTGCGGGGCCGCGACGTTCCGCCCATCTACGTCCCTTTTCCGCCGCCATCCCGGGTGGTAGACACAGAGGGACATCTTCCCGAGACGCTTTCAGCGAAAGGAGTTTCCCATGGCGAGTGAAGGCTATCACGAACCGATTTCGGAGCTTTCCGACGAGACGCGCGACATGCACCGCGCCATCGTTTCCCTGATGGAGGAGCTTGAGGCCGTCGACTGGTACAACCAGCGTGTCGACGCCTGCAAGGACGACGAACTCAAGGCCATTCTCGCGCACAATCGTGACGAGGAAAAAGAGCACGCCGCGATGGTTCTCGAATGGATCCGCCGCAAGGATCCGACCTTCGACAAGGAACTGCGCGACTACGTGTTCACCGACAAGCCAATCGCGCACCACGACTAAGCGACGGCTTTCCCGATCCAAGACGAAAACGCCCGCGCCGCAAAGCGCGGGCGTTTTGCCACCTGGGTCAGAGGTGGAACCGAAGCAGCGCGGGCACTCGCGTCCGGATTGTCCGCCAAGGTCCCGGATGACCGCGCTTGCTGCTTCAGGAACTTCTCTCGGTTCAGTATTTGCCGAGGTTCGGGTCGATCTGCCAGATTTCGCTGACCAGAGCATCGCCGCGATAGGTCAGCACGTAGCGAACCGGCACAGTCGCCTTGCCCTTGAAGGTCACGTCCGCAGTCACCGTGACGCCCTTCGGATTGGCGTTTTCCACGACCTCGCCGACCGTCACTTCGATCGGCCCCTGCGCCTTGGTGAATTTCTGCCAGACACCGGCGATCGCGTCCTTGCCGCGATACTCGCCGTCGAGCGGGCCGCCGACCCACTGGAACACCGACGCGTCGGTGTAGGCGGAAGAAATCGCGGCGACGTCACCGGCGCCGATGGCTTCGAAATGGGCCTGCGCCATGTCGCTGCCAACACCGGCGAAGGCCTGCGAGGTGGTTCCAAGCATCACGGCGGCAAGGGCGGCTATGCGAAGCGAGTTGTTCATTTCCGTAACTCCGTTGAAGTTTGACTACACCGGAATTACGTTTTCTAACTCTCTGTATTCCCTCACAAAAACGTGTTTACAAAGAAAGCTGCGCACGCACGAGATGGGCGGCGGGAACGAGTTCCTTTTCGGAGAATCCGCCGGCCACACCGAAGCCGACATTGCCGTGCGACCAGGCGACGACGCCGGTCTCATTCGAGCGTGCATAGGCGAAATCATTGGCCCGCGCGGGCGGCAGATCGTTGCGCACATAGAGCACCATGCGCCGGCCCTCGCCGTTCTCGTACATCAGCAGCGCCGCCGGTGCGTTCTCGCCGACCAGCAATCGCCCGCCGACGAGGCTGAAGCCGAGATCGTTCAGACGCGGAATGCTCAACGGCATGCCCATGCGGTTCGACAGCCACTTCTGCAGGTGATCCGATTCCGTCGCCGCGACCTCGACCGGGTGGCGTTTCTCGACCGAAAAGACGTCATAGGCAGCGCTCGAGGCGGCAATCAGATTGGTCGGATCGCGTTCGGCAAAACCATGCGCGCCCCAGCCGATGCCACCGCCCATCAGCAGACCAACGAGCGCGGCGGCCATCGGCAGCGCCGGACGCCAGCCGCGCGCCTTGACGGCGGCGACATGGGAGGCTGGGATCGGCTCGTCCATCACGCCATCGAAGGCCTCACCGAGCGCCGCATTGATGCGGCGGTAGTCGGCGACTTCGGCGGCGGCCTGCGGATTGGCGGCAAGATAGGCCTCGACCTCGGCGCGGCGTTCTTCGTCCAGCTGGCCGTCGACATAGGCGTGCAGGTCGTCCTCGGACAAAACGGTTTCGGGTTTGTCGTTCATTGTCATTTCACCCGCCGGATCGCCGGCTTTTCACCGGTCATGTTGAGAAGTTCGCGCAGCCGCCCCCGCCCCCGGTGCAGCCGCGACATCAAAGTTCCAAGGGGAATACCGAGCGCCTCTGCGGCCTCGGCGTAGCTAAGCTCGTTGACCCCGACCATCAGCACGGCATCGCGCTGATCGGCGGGGAGCCGCTCGATCGCGGCCATCAGGCCGGCGACGGCAAGCCCGCTGTCCGGCCCCGGATCGCTCGACGGCAGATCGATCTCGTCGGCGAGCACCAGATGCGTCGCGCGGGCCGAGCGGTGGCGCACCGTGTCGATATGCAGATTATGCAGGATGGCGAACAGCCAGCTTCTGAGCTTGCGATGCGACTGCCACAAATGCCAGCGCGACAGCGCCCGCTCCAGGCACGCCTGCACCAGATCGTCGGCGGCATCCACGTCGCGCGTCAACGCCCGCGCATAACGGCGCAGGTGCGGAATTTCCGCGATCAGCAGGGATTGTTTGCGCGACATCGCCCTCTCACATGCTCAGGGCGCATGCCGACACACGCCCGTTACCGCAGCATATACGCAGCAACGGGCGTTTTATTCCGGGCGGGCGAAAATTCAGCCGGCGATCAGTGCCGTCGGCGCCTTCGCGACCCCGTTCGCCTCGAGCACGCGGGCGGCTCTCAGCGCCAGATCCTCGCGCCAGGGGGCGGCGATGATCTGCACGCCGATCGGCAGGCGCGCGCCCTGCAGCCACAGCGGCACGGCGACGACCGGAAGACCGATGAACGATATCGGCTGGGTATAGATGCCGATATTCGGCCGCGTCGGCAGCTTCACGCCATCGAGCACGAAGGTCTTCTGGCCGATCTTCGGCGCGTGGCACGGCGTTGCCGGCGCGATGATCAGGTCGACGGCCTCGAACAGTCGCGCGACCTTTTCGCGATACCAGCTGCGGAAACGTTGCGCCTGATCGAGCCAGGCCGCCGGCAGCATGGCGCCGGACAGCAGCCGGTCGCGGGTGTCGGGATCGAAATCCTCGGCGCGCGTGCGCAGGCGGTCGAGATGGAAACTGCCGGCCTCGGCGGCGGTGATCACATAAGCCGCGGCGCGGGCCCGACCGGCTTCCGGGATCTCGACTTCCTGGTCGGCGCCAAGCGCCTTGGCGACCAGATCGGTGGCCGCATAGGCCTCCGGGAAGCCGTTCTTGCGGAACCAGCCGCCGGCGACCGCGACGCGCAGCCCGTCGATGCCCTTTTCGATCTCCGGCGTCAGCGCGGGACTCGGCATTTCGATATTGGCGGGATCGCGCGGATCGTATCCACGGCAGGCATCGTAGACATAGGCAAGATCGCCGACCGAGCGGGCGAGCGGGCCGACATGGTCGAGGCTTGGCGCGAGGGGGAACGTGCCGGCACGCGACAGCCGCCCAAAGGTCGGCTTCAACCCGAACAGGCCGCAGAACGACGACGGAACGCGGATCGAGCCGTTAGTGTCGGTGCCAAGCGCAAAGGGCAGCATGGCGGCTGCAACCGCGGCTCCCGACCCGGACGACGAACCGCCGGTCATGTGGGCGGTGTTGTGCGGGTTACGGCAATTGCCGTCATGGG
Source organism: Hyphomicrobiales bacterium (assembly GCA_002869065.1). Lineage (NCBI taxonomy): Bacteria > Pseudomonadati > Pseudomonadota > Alphaproteobacteria > Hyphomicrobiales > Hyphomicrobiales bacterium. The sequence continues at coordinate 161,079 of PKTR01000001.1, read as the reverse complement.
CGTTTTCGCCGGTGAAATCATAGGCGTATTCGCCCATGTGCAACGCACCGACGAGCAGCCCACCGGCCTGCTGAAGGCGCGCGATCAGCGTCGCATCGTGCGCTGCCGGCGGATGGTCGGCGTTGATCTTGGAGCCGGCCAGCGTCGGCAGACCGGCGATGTCGAACAGGTTCTTGGCGCCATAAGGCACGCCCGACAGCGGCGGCAGGTCCTCGCCCTTGTCGTAGCGTTCGTCGAGCGCGTCGGCCTCGGCCAGAACCCGCTCGGCCAGCACGTCGGTAAAGGCGTTGATCTTCGGGTTGAGCGCGTCAACGGCATCGAGCGCCAGGATCGCCAGGTCGCGGGCGGTCAGTTCGCCCTCGTGCACGGCGCTTGCGATTTCGCGGACGGAGCCGAGAAGAGGATCGATATGGGAAGCACTCATGGCTTGAAGGTCTCCGCCGGCTCGCAATGGTCGTCGAGATCGAAGGCCAGGATGTCGGCCGCCGCACGCGCCGTCGTGGCGAAATTCGTCACCACCGCGTCGCGCCATTCCGGCCGGATCTCAAGCCCGAGCATCGCGGCCATCGTATCGACGTGGGCGCCGGCCAGCTCTGCATCGATCGTGAGAGGTGCCGCAGCTTTGTCGTCGGCCATGTTCCGAACTCCCGATTCCTGTCTTCGCATCGAAGCAAAGACTAGCATTTTTCGCGACGCAACATAGCGATTCGTCACAAGGGCGCACGGCCCTCTTGCGCGGCGGGCGAGGCTCGGCTATGGCAGAGGCATGAAACAGACAGCGCTGAGCACGAGCTGGTGGTGGTGGTCCGCATAATCGCGGAGGCCGTCACACGTCCGTACTCAGGAGATGACGAAAAGGCCGCCGCGGGACACCCGGGCGGCCTTCGTTGTTTTCACGGTGGCGCGTCCGGCAGGCGGAACGACAACGGGAGCCAGGATCGATGACCACCACCGACAAGCAGCTGACCACCAATGGCGGCATCGGGATTTCGCGCACGACGAGCGAAATCCCGTATGAAGGCGCCACGGCCCGCTGGGTCGAACGCCTCGACGAATGCCGTGGTGCGGTGTTCTCGTCCAACTACGAATATCCCGGCCGCTATACCCGCTGGGACGTCGCCTTCGTCAATCCGCCGCTGGCCATTTCGACCAAGGGGCGTGAGGTCGAGATCGTCGCGCTCAACGACCGCGGCATGGTGCTGCTGCCGGCAATCGTAGACGCGCTGCGCGACATGCCCGAGGCAAGCCGGTTCGCGGCGGTAAAGACCGGCGTGATGCTGACCATCAAGCAGCCGGAAGGCACGTTTTCGGAAGAAGACCGCTCGCGCCAGCCGACGGTGTTCTCCGTCGTGCGCCACCTGGTCAAGCTGTTCGGCTTCGAGGAGGACGAACCGCTCGGCCTTTACGGCGCCTTCGGCTACGACCTCGCCTTCCAGTTCGAGCCGATCGAGCTGAAGCTTGAGCGCCCCGAAGACCAGCGCGACATCGTGCTCTATCTGCCCGATGAAGTGCTGATGGTCGACCATTACGGCCGCCGGGCGACCGTCTTCCACTACGACTTCACGGTCGGCGACACCTCCACCGAGGGCCTGGAGCGCGGCGGCAAGACCGAACCCTTCGCCTTTGCCGAAGGGACGCCGGGGCGCGGTGACCACGCGCCGGGCGAATACGCCGAACTGGTGCGCACGGCGCTGCCCTATTTCGAGCGCGGCGACCTGTTCGAGGTCGTTCCCGGTCAGGTGTTCTACGAGAAGTGCATCACCCCGCCGTCGGCGATTTCGCGCCGTCTGACCGAGGTAAACCCCTCGCCCTACTCGTTCTACATCAATCTCGGTGAGCAGGAGTATCTGGTCGGCGCCTCGCCGGAAATGTATGTCCGCGTGACCGGCGGCAAGCGGGTCGAGACCTGCCCGATCTCGGGCACCATCCAGCGCGGCAAGAACGCCATCGAGGACGAGGCGCAGATCCGCAAGCTGCTGAATTCCAGAAAGGACGAGGCGGAGCTGACGATGTGCTCCGACGTTGACCGCAACGACAAGAGCCGCGTCTGCGTGCCCGGCTCGGTGCGCGTCATCGGCCGGCGCCAGATCGAGATGTATTCGCGCCTGATCCACACCGTCGATCACATCGAGGGCATCCTGCGCGACGATCTCGACGCGCTCGACGCGTTCCTGTCGCACACCTGGGCGGTGACGGTGACCGGTGCGCCGAAGATGTGGGCGATGGAATTCATCGAGAACCACGAGAAGAGCCCGCGCGCCTGGTATGGCGGCGCGGTCGGCATGGTGCATTTCAACGGCGATCTCAACACCGGCCTGACGCTGCGCACGATCCGCATCAAGAACGGCGTGGCGGAAGTGCGTGCCGGCGCGACGCTGCTCTACGATTCCGTGCCCGAGGACGAGGAAGCCGAGACCGAACTGAAGGCGTCCGCCATGCGCGGCGCGGTGCGCGATGCGGCCAAGGCCGGACAGACCGCAACCGCCGACGAGCGCCACAAGGTCGGCGAAGGCGCCACCCTGCTCCTCGTCGACCACGAGGACTCCTTCGTCCACACGCTCGCCAACTATTTCCGCCAGACCGGCGCGAAGGTCGTCACGCTGCGCTCGCCGATCGCCGACGACGCCTTCGACACGGTGAAGCCGGATATGGTGGTGCTGTCGCCCGGCCCGGGCCGGCCGACCGACTTCGCCTGCGCCGACACGATCGCCAAGGCGCGCGCGCGCAACCTGCCCGTCTTCGGCGTCTGCCTCGGCCTGCAGGCGATCACCGAGGCCTTCGGCGGCGCGCTCGGCCAGCTCTCGGTGCCGATGCACGGCAAGCCGTCCTCGATCAGCGTCGAACCGAACAGCGGCCTGTTCAAGGGGATGGGGCCGAAGGTCACCGTCGGGCGCTATCACTCGCTGTTCGCGCTGCCGGAAACCCTGCCCGCCGACATCGCGGTGACGGCAAAGACCGACGACGGCATCGTCATGGCCATCGAGCACAAGAGCGAGCCCATCGCGGCGGTTCAGTTCCACCCGGAATCGATCATGACGCTGGAGGACGAGGCCGGCTACCGGATGCTCGAAAACGCGCTCGCGATGCTGTTGGGGAGGTAGGGCGTCGGTCGCGATCAGCGGCCGGCATACCGTTCCGAAATCGACAATGGATCCCGGCTCAAGGCCGGGATGACGCGGAGTGCGGGAAGCAAAACCCGCGCTCTGTTTTCAAATGCACTATCGAGATACTCCCGCCGTTTTAGTGCGCCTGCACCGAATGTCCGATTCCGCGTCCACGCTGATCGACGAGCGGCACGCCAGCAAAATCAGCGATCTCCCGGGCAAGCCGGCAATGCCGGGGAAAAAGGATATAGTCGGGACCAAGCTGCCAGCTCATCCCGTCGACACGCGCCTCGATCCGCGTGCGAAAAAGGCTCGGGCGACTGCGAAGGACGATCTTCTCCATCTTGCCGAGCGGCCGGTTTTGGCGCGCATGGGAAACAATCATCAGGAACTCGTTCGAGGCTTCACCCGCATCCTTGTCGATCTCCGTGCGATAGATCAGCGAGAAACCAAAAAACGCCAGCACGAAGCCGGCCAGCATCAACGGGCTCACCACTGCGTGCGAAAGCAGGAAATCCCAAAGGCCCTCGTTTGCAGGGGTAAAGAGAGAGAATCCGACGACGATGCCAAGGACCAATGAGAGCGCAAACAGCAAATAGCGCTGACCACTCGACGCGTAGACGATCAGCCGCGTTTCGCTCGGACGTTCAATACCCATCATGACGATGCCCCCGACAAGGCAAGCAGAAGAACAAAATGCCTGAAGTGAACCAGCGGATTAAGAGACAACTATATGCGCCTAAAAATTGCAAGGCTGCCTGATTTTCTCACGCAAGGATACTGACGGCTGACGACGGCATCGTCATGGCCATCGAGCACAAGTCCGAGCCCATCGCGGCGGTGCAGTTTCACCCGGAATCGATCATGACGCTCGAGGACGAGGCCGGCTACCGCATGCTCGAAAACGCGCTGGCGATGCTGTTGAAAAAACCTGCAATAGCGTAAAAGGCCGCGGCCCCGGCTCCCACGCTACCGGGAGACGACAGGAGAACGGAGAGTTTTCACGTCGTCTCCCTATAAATTTTCTCGGTCGTGACAAGCCTTATGTCAGGGCAGAATTCATGCCCGACCTTTCCACGAATTTTATCCCTGCATGCCGCCATTCGCATATCTTTTGTAACCACATTTCGACAATTGCTCACGAGTGACATCGCCAGAATGTGTTGATCGTCACATTCCGACGGACAAACCCGTAATTTCTCAACAATCTTCTTATTAATTTCAGCCTCTTTCTTATTTACACTTGCATCGTCACAAGCTCGCACTTTTCCACTACGATAAAACTCAGAAAAAAGCTCCACCATACCCTTCTTTTTCTTGACTTCATCACGATATTTTGTCCCACCGAGAACGAGCCGGACTCTTTTTGCCGACCTCAAATCATCAAACAAATATTTTGGATACCCTTCACTCTTGGGTTTACAATCAACATTCACATCGAGAATGAATTCTAGCATCACATATTCTCGAACTGATCCAAGCTCTCGTTTAAAAAGAACTGCCTATACCCATCAGGAACGCCGACCAGCTCCCCCTCTTTGTCGAGCAATATCTCATGACAAAGATTCCCATTTTTTTCATCATTTTCGAAATAGATAATTTGCGCCGCCACTACAGCCTTTGATTGTTTTAATCGCAAACGAAAGCGATCAACAATAAAGTCACTGTGAGTCTCCACAATGAAAGTCCCCCCTTCTTCCGTAGCTTTAAGGAAGACCTCACCGAGCGAGGCTTGAGCTTTGGGGTGCAAATGCAACTCGGGCTGCTGTATCAGCAATGTGTATGTTTTTGCCGAGAATGCAATGTCCGCGATGATTGGAAGAACTTGCCCCACCCCGAAGCCCAACTCATCGACATAAAAATAGCCTCCCCCTTTTTTAATCTGAAGGGCAAATGGCTTATCTTTCAGTGATGTCTTTACAGATACAACCTTAATATCGTCGAATAAACCGCTTTCTTTTCCAAATTTGACAACCACATCTCGCAGATCACTATTTTCGCCCCCAACACCCCTCAAAATATAGGGAACGTGTTCGCCAGTAGGGCTGAAATCACCCTTAGAGCTATGATAGAGACGTCGTGTTTTTGCGCGAAGCGGAGCATATTGCAGGCAATGAAGCGGCGGATTCAAATCCATGAAAGCAGTACCGCGCTCCTCATCACTACTCGTGGCTATAGAGGTGAACACTGCAAACCAAACAACATTAGAGGCGATGTCTGGCCACTTCACTTCTTTTGCAATTTTAAATCTGCGCCCCTTTCTAATATGAGCGCGGAGTAGCCTATCTCCATTTTCCGCATGCGCCTCGCCGTCGTCATAAAAAAAAGAACCCAGCTTAAAATACACCCCTTTGGGCTCTCTCTTTAGCGTAATGATTCTTCTACCCGATACTATCGTTACCTTTTTTACTGCAAGTTCACCTCGAATAACCTTATAGGTTACCAGTCGACCAAAGACACCGTCTTTTCCATGCGCCTTTTCTTCGCCGACCTCTTTCGTCAAAAATCCAACAGTAACCTCATTCTTTACATCATGCCGCGAACAAACATCAAATGCAGTATTAATTCCTTCAACAATTCCACAAATTTCAAACAACAATTGATGCTGCCGAGAATCAATTATTTCAATCAGTTGCATAAAACTTGTTTTGCCAGTGCTGTTTTCTCCAACGAGGAAATTGCACGCCAATATATTATGCCATCCATTTGGCATTCCGCGGAAATTTTCCGCGAAAACCGCAAATTTAGCTGGCCTGTCATTTCTCATAGGGGGATTGCCACAACTTTATCGCGAATCAAGAGTCGCGACTACGATATATTTGGATTGTTCTTTCGACAACACTTGCACTATCCCACCGAGCAGAAAGTGGCGAAATTGAGCACCCCTTTCAATCTCCCCTCCTGCACAGAACCTGCACACAAATCCCGATTGCCTGCACGATTGCGCCGCGTGATGTCCATTTCGACCCGGCAGGGTCGCGGGCAGGGAAAAGCACACGACACGACCGGACCTGAGCCCTTCGCGCCTCGCCCCTGATGCGCAGCCCTACCCGTTTGGGCGACAGAGCGCCCGGATCATCCCGTTCCCGCTTTCCCGTCCCGCCGGGCCGAGCATCGCTCTGCCCGAACGCCTCGCCAATGACGGCTGGTGGCTCTCAGACGAAGGCCGGTCCGGCCCGCGTCCGCCGCTTGCCGCACCCTGCCAAGGACAGCGCGATCATGACCGATCCAACATCCTCCCCTTCCCCGCTCGACCCGACGCAAGCCGCCTCTGAACCGGGCGAGACCGCCAAACCCGCCGTGTCCGCCGAGCCGCCAGCGCGCGCGGCCCTGCGGCTGGCGTTGCTCTTCGGCATCCTCGTCACGGCGCAGCTTCTTGTGTTCAACCATGCGGTCGGGCTCGGTCTCGGGCTCTTCTTTCTCGGCCTCTTCGTCCTCACCACATGGCGGCTCGGCGCCGGCAACGCCTATGTCCGCGGCGCGGCGAGTCTCGCGGCTATCGCGCTCGTCGTGGAGGCCGCCGAGCCGGTCTCCATCGCGCTCGCGCTCGTCCTTCTCGGCCTCTACGCGCTCGGACGGGCGGGATGGCCGTCGCATGACGACATCCGCCTCGGGCTCACCTTCGCCGACACCTATCTGCTCGGGCCGTTGCGCGCGCCGCTCGGCATTGCCCGCAGCCTGCGCGATTCCGGCCGCGGGATCGGCACGCAGTCGCGCTGGCGGACCGCGTTCCGCCAATGGTCGCTGCCGCTGGTGCTTACGGCAGCGTTTCTTGCGCTGTTCGTGCCGGCCAATCCCTGGCTGGCGCTGTCGCTCGACTTCCTCAATCCGCTGCGCTGGGTGGCGATCCCTGAGCCGGTGACCGTCGGCCTGTGGGTCGCGGTCGGGCTAGCGGTGTGGCCGCTGCTTGCCCTCGACCGCCCGGCAGACCAGCCGACGGAGGGTGGCGAGGCCGCCGCCCGCCGCTTTTCCCAACTCTACGAGATCACCGGCGGCACCACGCCGGGGCTTTCCCTTTTCAACGCCGTGTTCCTCCTCCAGACGATTGCCGATCTGCTCAATCTGTGGCCGATCGTGCTCGGCACCGGCCCCGCCTCGACCCTGTTGCCGGAGGGCATGACCTACGCGGAATTCGCCAAGGCCGGCGCCTATCCGCTGCTCGTCGCCACCGTGCTTGCCGCCCTCATCATTCTGACCACGCTGCAACGGAGCGACCCGCCGCGCATCACGCTCGTGCTCGTCGTCGCCTGGATCGCGCAGACGCTGCTGCTGCTCGCCTCGGCCACCGTGCGCCTCGACCTCTATGTCGACGCCTATGGCCTGACGCATTTGCGGTTCTACACCTTCGTCGGCATCGGGCTGATCGGCGCCGGCCTCGTTCTGGTCATCTGGCGTCTGTCTCGCGGCAAGACCAATGGCTGGCTCATCCGGCAAAGCCTGATCGCCATCGCGATCACCGCGTTCGGCTGTGGCGTCACCAATGTGAACGGCTTCATCGGCGCGCGGAACATCGCCCGCGCCCACTATGCCGAGGTGATCCCGCCGGGGGCCTTCGCCATGTGGCGCGTCGACGCCGTCCATCTCTGCCATCTCGGCAGCGATGCGCTCATTCCCATCGCGACCCATCTCGACGAACTCGGCGCCGCCGGCGGGCCGACCACCTGGCTCGAGGGCTGCATGGCGAACCTCGAAGGCAAATTGATCGAGCGGCAATCCGACTGGCGGTCGTGGTCGTGGCGCGGCGCGCGCATCCTTGACGGCTTGGAAACACTCCGCAAGCATGATGCAAACGCAGATGAAGCCCCGCACACGAGCCAGGATCCGGCCACTCCATGACAACGATCCTCGTCGTCGATGACGACCCGCATATCCTCGAGGTCGTCACCTTCGCGCTCGAACGAGCGGGCCATCGCACGGTGCAGGCGCAGAACGGCGAGGATGCTCTGACGCTGGCCCAAACGGCGGGGCCCGACCTCGTGGTGCTCGATGTCGGCCTGCCTGGGAGAGACGGCCTCGAGGTCTGCCGGACGCTGCGGGCGGAGGCGCGGTTCGCCGATCTGCCGATCCTGTTTCTGTCCGCGCGCGACGAGGAAATCGACCGCGTTCTCGGGCTGGAAATGGGCGCCGACGACTATGTGACGAAGCCGTTCAGCCCGCGCGAACTGACCGCGCGGGTCGCGGCAATTCTGCGGCGCCGATCTCCGAGCACGGAACCGGCAAAAGGCGTTCTGGCGCATGGCGCCGTCGCGCTCGATCTCGACCGGGCGATGGTATCCTGCGCCGGGACGCCGGTGACCCTCACCGCGCAGGAGATCGCCTTTCTGCGCGTTCTGCTCGCCCGGCCGGGCTTCGTGTTCGACCGGACGCGCATCATCGAACTCGCCTATGAGGGCGTCGCGACGGTGTCCGACCGCACCGTAGACAGCCATGTCCGCAATCTCCGCGCCAAGCTTGCCGCCGCCGGCTGCAGGGATGCCATCGAGACCGTGCCGCGGCTCGGTTTCCGGCTCGGGCCGTGTAGCGCCGGCTCCGGCGTCACGGGCAGGCAGTCATGAGCGTGCCGTTGAAATGGCGGCCGCCGCTCGCCCTTATCGTCACCGGCTTTGTCGGGCTGGTTCTCGTGCTGCCGACGCTTGCGATGGCGCTGGTGGTCGCCGTTTCGCGCTCGCCGGACGTGCTTGTCGCCAGCCTCGAAGCCAACTGGGGGAAGATCGCGCTCGCCCTTATTGCTGTCCTGATCGCAACCGGCATCACCGCCTTCGTCTTCTGGCGTTTCCTGTCGCGCCCGCTCGGTAAGCTCGCCGACGAAGCCGACAAGGTCGCCCGTGCGCCCGCGCCGTTTGCGACCGAAGGCCCCTATGGCACGCACGAGGTGGCGCGGCTTGCCGACAGTTTCGCCGTGCTGGTCGCCCGGCTGCAGAAGCGCTCGGCCTATCTCGAAACGATGTCGGCGCATTTCGCCCATGAGCTGAAATCGCCGCTCACCTCGATCAAGGGGGCGGCGGAGCTGCTGCGCGACGAGTGGGAAACGATGGAGCCGGCCCAGCGCGAACGCTTCCTGTCCAATATCGTCGCTGACGTCGACCATCTGTCGACCTTCGGCAGCCGGCTGCGCGATCTCGCCCGCGCCGATATGGGATCGGGCAGCGGGACGGTGTCGCTCACCGACCTCACGACCGACGTTGCCGAGGCCTTCCCGGGTCTCGCGATTTCGAGCAAAGGACCGGCGGGTCAGATGCTGCCGCTCACACGGGAGACCGGCGCCCTTGCCCTCCATCACCTCGCCGACAACGCCGTGAAGCACGGCGCGACGAATCTGAGCCTGAAGCTCCTCGCGGATGGTGTTCTGGAGATTGCCAATGACGGTGCGCCGATCGGGCCGGCGGTGGCGGACACGCTGTTCGAGCCCTTCGTCACCACGCGACGTCAGGATGGCGGCACCGGGCTCGGCCTTGCCATCGTCGCCGCGCTGCTGCGCTCAGCCGGCGGCACGGTCGCTCTATTGAAGAGCGACCCGCCGACTTTTCAGATCAGCTTTTGCGACCGGGAACGGTAGTCCAGCGCTGCGCTTAGCGCGGGCCCATGCGGATGGCACCGTCGAGGCGGATGGTTTCGCCGTTGAGCACCGGGTTCTCGCAGATCTGGCGAACCAGCGAGGCGTATTCCGACGGCTTGCCGAGGCGCGACGGGAACGGCACCTGCTTGCCGAGCGAATCCTGCACTTCCTGCGACAGGCCGAGGAGCATCGGGGTCTCGAAGATGCCCGGCGCGATGGTGTTCACGCGCACGCCATAGGTCATCAGGTCGCGCGCGATCGGCAGGGTCATGGCGACGATACCGCCCTTCGAGGCCGCATAGGCGACCTGGCCGACCTGGCCTTCGAAAGCCGCAACAGAGGCGGTGGAGACGACAACGCCGCGCTCGCCATCCTCGGTGACCGGATCGGTCGCGATCATGCCGGCGGCGGAAATGGCGGCGCAGCGGAAGCTGCCTACCAGATTGACGTCGACGACCTTCTGGAACAGGTCGAGCGAGTGCGGCGCGCCGCGCGAAACGGTCTTGGCCGGCGGGGCGATGCCGGCGCAGTTGATCAGGATGCGCTCCTGGCCATGGGCGGCGCGGGCGGCGGCAAAACCGGCCTCGACGCTCTCGGTCGAGGACACGTCGACATGGACGAAGATGCCGCCGATATCCTCGGCAACGGCGCGGCCGCGGTCGTCGCTCATGTCGAAGATGGCGACCTTGACGCCTTCGGCGGCGAGCATGCGCGCGGTTGCTTCGCCAAGCCCCGAAGCACCGCCGGTGACCACTGCGCTGATCGTCGAATCCAGTTTCATCGTTTCCTCCGCCTGCCGGCTGTTTGTCTTGTGCGCAGCGCCCTGGTTCGAACGCAGCTGCTTGTTTCGATTTCCGGTTTGTCGGACCGGGCTGAAACGGGTGTCGCAGCACGCGGCGACGGCGTCAAGCCCTGTTGCCGGCCCCGTCGAGCGGCGCGCGCATAGGCGCCAACGGGTAAACGTTCGGTTACCATTCGCTGCCTAAAATCGCCGCGAGCAGCCAGCGAGGCAGAACGGTGAACGGCATTACGGCACAGGCGCAGATGACGAGCGCGTCGCTTTCGGGCGACGCGACGCTGCGTACCGGACAGGTTCTGCAGGGAAAGGTCGTCGACGTGGCGCGCGACGGCACGGTGAAGCTCGCCACCCGCGAGGGCACGGTGCAGGTCCGCCCCTCGACGCCACTGCCGGTAGGCACCAATGTTCGGCTCGAGGTTGAAAAGGGCGGCGCGGAACCAAAGCTTCTGTTGAACGTGCAACTGCCCGACAACGCCTCGAAGGAGGCAGCCAACCTCGCCCGCACGATCGCCGCCGAAACCCGCCTGCCGACATTGGCGGGAACGGCCGGCAGTCCGACATCAGGTTCAACACCGGCCGGTACGGGCTCGGCACCGCTTTCGACCGGACAGCCGGCGACCGGGCAGCCGTTGCCGACCACATCCGGGCAGACAGCGGCAGGACAGATCGCTTCGTCCGTCCTCTCCACCTCGCCGGGTGGCGGCGGCGCGCCAACCGCCTCAGCTCCCCGCGGGTCCGTTTCGCCCGCAGCGCTGACGGCCGCGCAGACACAGACATCGACGGCGCAGGGAACTCCTGCGGGTACGCCGAATGCAGCGGCGGCGAGCGCTGGTTCGACGGCAGGCGCGGGCGCCCCGGCAACACAGAGCGGCCCGGTCAGCACGCAGGGCGGAACCGCTTCGACTCCCCTTCCTGCCGGAGCTTCGAACACAGGCGCGGCACAGTCCGTCAGCGGCAGTGCACCGCCCGCCGCGAGTGGCGGCGCAGCCGGGCAGACGGCAGTCGCGCCGACATCAGGGCAAGCTCAGCCGGCAGGCACACAGGCTCAACCGGCAACGGCCTCGCCGGCGGCCTCGACAGGCTCGGCACCGCTTACGTCAACGCCGCCCGCACCGGCCGGTCAATCCGCGGGCCCGCAAGGCGCGGCATCCCCGGCGACGTCCGGTCAAACGGTGACGGGTCAGACGACGACAGCTCCGGGTGCTGCGGGCCAGACAGCTTCGACACCCGCTCTCTCGGGGCAAACCGCTCCCCTGCCCGCATCATCCGCTTCGCAGACAGCCACCGCAGCCAACAGCGCTCAGGGCGGATCGCCCGCGCCAGCCGGTGCGACGGCGCAGACAACGCCAGCGCCGGGTGGGTCGACAGCACCTGCGCAAGGGCCGGCAGTCACGGCAAACGCCTCTGCAGCTACGCCCACAGGCACAGCAGCCACGGCCGCCGCAACAGGCGCACCGGGCTCGGCAGCAACGCTCGCCTCATCGTCAGCGTCTCTGGCTGCTGCGGCATCGGGCGGCGCGCCAGCGACTGCATCATCTTCTTCAACTTCCGCCCCCTCTGCCACTCAGACGACGGCGCAAGCCGCAGCGGGCACGACAAACCCCACTCCTGCACAAACCCCCGCCACCGCGCTCAGCCAGGCGATCCGCACCGCGGTCACCCGGCAGGACAGCATGGCGCCTCTGTTTGCCAATCTCTCCGCTCTGCCCGGCACGCAGCTCGCGCAGGCGATGCCGAATGCGATCCTGCAGGCAGCGGCGCAATTGTTGGGCCTGCGTTTTTCCGCCGACGGCAATGTCGATGCAGCAAGCGTGCAAAAGGCGATTTCGCAGTCCGGCCTTTTCCTCGAAGCCAATCTCGCCAAGGGTGGCGGCACGGAGACCGCGCAGGCGGCACTTGCTCAGTCTGGGCTGATGCCGACGGCAAGCGGAGCACAAACACCGACCTCCTCGCCGGACATGAAGGCCGCGCTCTTGATGCTGCGCAACCTGCTGCAAAGCTGGGTTGGCGACGGCGACGATGCACTTTCGCAGGCGGCGCTTGCGGGCACGGCAGCCGCCAAGAAACCAGCAGCGCCGAAGCGCGGCGCCCTTCCGGAAGGGCAGAAACCAGCGACGCCGACAATCGACACAGCCGCGTCCGGCGCCAAGGCCGCGGACACCGGCCGCATGCTGCATCAGCAGAGCGAAGCCGCCCTCTCCCGGCTGCGGCTCGCCCAGTTCGCATCGCTGTCCGACGATGCCGACACCTCCGTGCAGCGGCCTGCCGGCGGTCCGTCCTACACGTTCGAACTGCCGCTGGCGCTTGGCCGGGAAACCGCGATCGCGCAGTTCCAAATCGAGCGCGACGGCAAGGACACGGACGTCGACCCGGCGGAGCGCGTGTGGCGGGTGCGTTTCGCCGTCGACATGGAGCCGCTCGGGCCGGTGCATTCGCTGATCACCATGCGCGGCGAAGCCGTCGACGTGACGCTGTGGGCGGAGCGGACGGAAACGGCGGCGCTGTTTTCCGAAAAGATCTCCGATTTGCGCGACGGGCTGGCGCGCGCCGAATTCAACATCGACGACGTGCGTTGCTGGAGCGGCAAGCCGGCGACGCCGAAACAGCGCAGCGGCGCACTGGTGGACAGATCGACATGAGCGAAACCGAAAAACCCTCGGTCGCCGTCGCCCTGCACTATGATGGCGAAGGTGCGCCGACCGTCACCGCCAAGGGGCGTGGGGCCGTTGCCGACCGCATCGTCGAGGCGGCGGAGGAGCACGGCGTCCATATCGAGGAAAACCCGCTTCTCGCAGAGGCGCTTTCCTCGGTGGAATTGGAAACGGAAATCCCGGAAGCGCTTTACCGCGCGGTCGCCGAGGTCATAGGATTCGTCCTGCGCCAATCCGGCCAGTTGCCGTCGCGCCAAAAAGGATAATCCACAATGGAAAAGATCGCTCTTGCGGCTGCCGTGCTCGGCCTCGCCCTGATCGCCCAAAGCACGCCGGCGCGCGCCGGCGATATTCCGGCCTGCGCGAAAACCGGCGCGATGAGCGTGATGATCGGCGGGCGACCGGCCTACCGGGTTTCAGACCTTGCCGGATGTCCGCCGGAACTGGTGGAAGTCTCGCCGAATGTGATGATCGGCGGCGAGCCGGTGGCGCATTTGCGGTCGGGTCAGGCCGGCAAGAGCACCTGCCTTACCGCCGGCAGCGCCAATGTGACGGTCAACGGCAAGCAGGCACAGCGCATGGGTGACGCCAACTGCATCGAGCAGTAGAGCGCGCACAAGATATTCAGATAGAAACTTCGAGACCTTCCCAGGCAACGATGGCGCCGGGGTGCTGACGCGCAATCTCTTCCGACAGGCGGTCGAGATCCTCGTCGGTGCGCGAGGGATCGTGGTGAGTCAGGATCGGCGTGCGCACATCGGCCTCGATCGCGAGCTTCAGCCCCTTCTGCCAGGTTGAGTGGCCCCAGCCCTCGTAGCGGGCATATTCGCTGTCGTCGAACATGGCGTCGTAAATCATCACGTCAGCACCGCGCACGAAGGTGTGCAGTTCGGCGTCGATCATCGCGTTGCCGTGCTCGTGGTCGGTGATGATGCAGACGCTGCGGCCGCCGCGCGTGATCCGGTAGCCGATGCAGCCGCCGGGATGGTTCAGGCGCATCGTGTCGATGGTCAGGTCGGGAGCGAGTGTGAGCTGTCCGCCGCCTCGGAACGTCTCGAAGGCCGAGCCGAGCAGCTCTTCGAGCGCAACGGGATAGAGCGTCGGCGTCATGATGCGCTCGAGCACCTCTCGAAGGCCCCGCCCGTCTTCCAGGTGGCCAGCAAAGAACCGCACCGAGCAGTTCGGATCATAGGCGAGACGGAAGAACGGCAGGCCGTAGATGTGGTCGAGATGGGTGTGGCTGAGCAGCACGTCGACTTCGCGCACGCCGTCGGCTTCGAGCTTGTTGCCAAGGGCGCGGATGCCGGAGCCGCAATCGACGATCAGCGTTCGCTCGCCGGCGCGGACCTCAAGGCAGGTGGTTTCGCCGCCATAGCGCACGAAATCCTTGCCGGGCGCCGGGATCGACCCACGAACGCCCCAGAAACGGAGAAACAACGACTCTGTATGATGCTGCATGCGTAAAGGAGCACCTGAATTGGCGGCGGGCTCAATACGTCCCGATTCTTGTCTGTTGTCGCCCTTGCCCCCTGTTACAGCACAAAATGCGCACCGGCGGCAGGCTTTTCCCGCAAATGGGGTGGAAATTCTCCACGGCAAGCGTCTTCAGAGCGTTTTTCACCCAGGCAGCACGCACTACCGGCCGTAGCCCGTCAGCGTTTGCCAATGATCCCGTCGGCATTCAGCGCGGCGATCTCGTCGGCGCCATATCCGAGGCTCTCAAGCACCGAATTCGTGTCGGCGCCGAGTGTGGGCGCGGCATGCCGGTAGGAGAGCGGCGTTTCCGAAAGGGTGATCGGGGTGCGCACGCCCGGCACCGTCGACGATCCGTCAGCAGCCGGCAGATCGACCCGCATGCCGCGGTGGATCACCTGCGGATCGTCGAACACGTCGGAAACCGAGTTGATCGGCCCCGCCGGCACATGGGCGGCGGCAAGTTTGGCCAACAGATCGTCGCGGGTGAAGGTCGCCGTCTTCTCGGCCAGCTGCTCGACGAGCGCGTCGCGGTTCTTGACCCGCGCGGCGTTGGTCGCAAAGGCAGGATCGGTGGCGAGCGGGTCCGTGCCGAGGATCGCGCAGAGCTTGACGAACTGCGCGTCGCTGCCGACCGCGATGATGAGATGGCCGTCGCTTGCCGGGAACACCTGATAGGGCACGATATTGGGGTGGGAATTGCCCATGCGGGTCGGCGCCTTGCCGGAGGCCAGATAGTTGAGCGCCTGATTGGCGAGCACACCGACCTGCGCGTCGAGCAGGCTCATGTCGACATGCTGCCCCTCGCCCGTAGCATCACGATGGCGGAGCGCGGCGAGAACGCCAATGACGCCGTAAAGTCCGGTGAAGATGTCGGCAAAGGCAACGCCGACCTTCATTGGCTCGCCATCGGGCGCACCGGTCAGGTCCATGATGCCGCCCATGCCCTGGATCATGAAGTCGTAGCCCGCACGCTGGGCGTACGGCCCGTCCTGACCAAAGCCGGTGACGGAGCAATAGACGAGACCCGGATTGACCGCCTTCAGGCTCTCGTAGTCGAGGCCGTACTTCTTCAGCCCGCCGACCTTGAAATTCTCGATGAGGATATCAGCCTCGGCCGCGAGCTTGCGGATGATCTCCTGGCCGCGCGGATCGCCGAAGTCGATGGCGATCGACTGCTTTCCGCGATTGCAGCAGTGGAAATAGGCGGCCGTCGGCTTGTCCTCGTCGAGTCCTTCGATGAAGGGCGGGCCCCAACCGCGGGTGTCGTCGCCGTGCGGGCTTTCGACCTTGATCACCTCGGCGCCGAGATCGGCGAAGATCTGACCGGCCCAGGGACCGGCGAGAATGCGGGCGAGTTCCAGGACCTTGACGCCGGCGAGCGGTGCGCGGTTTTCCGCCTGTTCCATTTTTCGTTTTCCGTATTCAGCTCGAACGCATGGCCGCCGTCGCAGCTCCCATACCAACAAGGCACGAGGCGCCGGCCCGGTTCAACCAGCGCAGCACAGACGGGCGCGTCATGCGGCCGCGCAGATGGTCGCCGAGCAGCGCGTAGATGGTGGAATTGATGATAGCGATGGAGACGAAGGTGGCGACGAGGATCGCCATCTGCGGCATCACCGGCGCGCCCGCATTGACGAATTGCGGCACGAAGGCAACGAAGAAGGCGATGCCCTTGGGGTTGAGCGCCGTGACCATGAAGGCGTGCCCGAAGGCGGTCTTCAGCGGCACTTCCGGCACGTCGCTGTCGACGCGCGGCACCTGCGGATCGGCGCGCCACAGCTTGATGCCAAGGAAGACGAGATAGGCCGCGCCGAGCCATTTCATTGCAGTGAAGAGTTCCGACGACGCGGCAAGGATCGCGCCGAGCCCGGCGAGCGAGACGGTCATGGCGACAAGGTCGCCTAGCGCCACGCCGGCGACCATGGCAAAGGCGACCCGCCGCCCCTGCCCGAGCGCATAGGCGACGACAAGCAGCACCGTCGGCCCCGGCAGCGCGACGAGGACGGCGACGGTCGCGACGAATGCAAGCCAGACTTCGAGGCTCATGACCATGTTCCCACGCGGGCGCAGGCAGCGGCGCCCGCATGGGGCGCCGACACCATTTGCTTAAAAGAACGCCTGGATGCCGGTCTGGGCGCGGCCGAGGATGAGGGCGTGCACGTCGTGGGTGCCCTCATAGGTGTTGACCGTTTCCAGATTGGACATGTGGCGCATCACCTGGAACTCCTCGGAGATGCCGTTGCCACCATGCATGTCGCGGGCCTGACGGGCGATATCGAGCGAATTGCCGCAATTGTTGCGCTTGATCAGCGAGATCATTTCCGGCGCGACGCGGCCCTCGTCCATCAGCCGACCGACGCGCAGCGCGGCATTCAGCCCGAGCGTGATCTCGGTCTGCATGTCGGCGAGCTTCTTCTGCACGAGCTGGGTGGCGGCAAGCGGGCGATTGAACTGCTTGCGGTCGAGCGTGTACTGGCGCGCGGCGTGCCAGCAGAATTCGGCGGCGCCGAGCGCCCCCCAGGCGATGCCATAGCGGGCGCGGTTGAGGCAGCCGAACGGGCCCTTGAGGCCGGAGACGTTGGGCAGCAGGTTCTCTTCCGGCACGATCACGCCATCCATGACGATCTCGCCGGTGATCGAGGCGCGCAGGCTGAGCTTGCCTTCGATCTTCGGCGCCGACAGGCCAGCCATGCCCTTTTCGAGCACGAAGCCGCGAATGGCGTTGTCATGCTCGGCCGACTTCGCCCATACGACGAAGACGTCGGCGATCGGCGCGTTGGTGATCCACATCTTGGCGCCAGTCAGCTTGTAGCCGTCGGCGACCTTTTCGGCGCGGGTCTTCATGCCGCCCGGATCCGAGCCATGGTCCGGTTCGGTCAGACCGAAGCAGCCGACCCATTCGCCGGAAGCGAGCTTCGGCAGGTACTTGTTGCGCTGTTCTTCCGAGCCATAGGCATAGATCGGGTGCATGACGAGCGAGGACTGCACGCTCATCGCCGAGCGATAGCCGCTATCGACGCGCTCGACCTCGCGGGCGACGAGACCGTAGGTCACGTAGTTGGCGCCGACGCCGCCATAGGCTTCGGGGATGGTCGAACCGAGCAGGCCCATCTCGCCCATCTCGGTCATGATCTCACGGTCGAAGCGTTCGTCGTGATAGGCGGAGATCACGCGCGGCTGCAGCTTCTCCTGCGCATAGGCGCGAGCGGCCTCCATCACCATGCGTTCGTCTTCCTGCAGGTCCTGTTCCATCAGGAACGGATCTTCCCAGACGAACCGACCACCGCCGGCCGGCGCGGTCTTCGCATTCATGTCGATCGCGGCTTCCGCCATTTGGATCACTCCCATTCTCGCAGCATTGTTGTATAGGCTAAATATCTTCGCCGACGTGGGAAAGACGGAGTAGCCCCTCTTCGACCATCGCGCACGCTGCCCCGCACGAGCCGGCGCCAAGGATCACGGCATGGTTTTCATCGATTACGAAGCACAATACAACAACCGAAAGCGCGTACCAGACCATCCCGAGATCATAGCTGGATGGGCGCGCGACGCCGCTTCCTACCGCGAAACCGCGCGCTGCGAGACCGGCGTGCGCTACGACATCGCCACCCGCTGCACCTACGATATTTTTCATCCCGACGCCGTAGCGCCGAACGCGCCGCTCGCCGTTTTCATCCATGGCGGCTACTGGCAGGCGCTCGATTCGTCGTTCTTCAGCCACATGGCGCGCGGGCTGAATGCGCGCGGAATGACGGTCGTTGTGGCCAATTACGATCTTTGTCCACAGGTTCGTATCGGCGACATCATCGAGCAGATCCGCGTGCTGTGTGCATTCCTGTGGGAGAGTTTCCGCAAGCCGCTGCTGCTCTATGGCCACTCGGCGGGCGGACATCTGACGGCGGCAACCATGTCGACCGACTGGCCGGCGCGGGGCCTGCCCTACCGGCTGGTGCCGGCGGGCTATGCCATCTCCGGCCTGTTCGATCTCGTGCCGCTGGTCGGGACCAGCATCAACGACGCGATGGGCATGACGCAATCGGAGGCGATCAAGGCGTCGCCGCTCGCCATGGGCGTCCCCGGCGGCACATCGCTGACGGCGGCTGTCGGAAGCGCGGAGTCCGAAGAGTTCATCCGCCAGAGCCGGGTGATCGTCGATTTCTGGGCCCGTGGCGGAGCCTCGACCAAGCTCGAACTCATCAAGGACGCGAACCACTTCACGGTGATCGCGCCGCTTGCCGACCCGCAGAGCAGCATGGTCGACGAGATCGTGCGGATCGCGGGACTGCGCTGAGCGAGGCGGATTGCCCGCTCAGGAAGGGCTCCCGGCCATCAGTATCTTGAGCGTCGCGAGCGCGGACGTGGACCACTCCGCGCATTGCTCTGCTGTGGGCTCGGGCATTGCGCCGATCACCCGCCGGATCTGCCGGTCTGCGACGAGCAGCGCGATATAGGTCCCGGCGGCTTCCTCTGCCGTGCGCAAAGCGCCCGTTCCGTGACGGGCGAAAAGACCGACCAGCAGCGGGGCAACGGCGTCGCGGCCACCGCGCGCGATTGCCCCGCCGAGCTCCCCCGAAGGGTCGGCGGCGGCGGCACGGTTGAGCGCAACAGCGCGTTTTCCCAACAGCATGCCGAGCAGCACCGGCCCGAAGGCCGCGAGCGCGGAATAGAGATCGTCGCCCTCTTCAAGGCTCGCGACGATCCTCTCGCGGACGATTTCGGCGTTATCGTCGATAAGCGCGCGGAACAGGCCGGCCTTGTCGCCGTACCAGTTGTAGAGCGTTTCGTTCGAGGCCTTTGCGCGGCGGGCAATCGCCAGCATCGACGTGCCGAGATAGCCCTTTTCCTCGATGACCTCGTAGGCCGCGGCGGCAATCCGGCTATGCCGCTCGGCCTTGGCGTCGTCCTTCATGACCTCTCCCGAACCAGCTTGACAACATCCGTACACAACATTACGGCTAAAAACAACCGTACACATAATTACGGAAAAGGAGCCATGCGATGACCAAGGTGAATTTCAGACTGAATGGCGAAGATATCTCGGTGACGCTCGACGACCCGGAGATGCCGCTCGTCTTCCTCCTGCGCGAGAAGCTTGGCCTCACCGGCACCAAATATGCATGCCTTGAGGGCCAGTGCGGCGCCTGCACGGTTCATGTTGACGGTCAGGCGACGCGGTCGTGCATCACGCCGGCAAGCGCGGTCGAAGGAAGCTCCGTCACCACCATCGAGGGGCTCTCTGCCGATGCCTCCCACCCGGTGCAGCAGGCGTGGATCGAGCACCGGGTGCCGCAATGCGGCTACTGCCAGTCCGGCCAGATCATGCAGGCCGCCGCGTTCCTTTCCGGAGCGCCGGAACCGGATGCGGACGCCATCGCCGACGCCATGTCCGGCAATCTGTGCCGTTGCGGCACCGGTCAGCGCATCCTCAAAGCCGTCGGGCGGGCCGCCGAGATCGCCAGGGAGGCAGCCCAATGACCGGGACGAGCAAAACCGAAAAGCCGGCCCGTTTCCGCCTGTCGCGGCGGGCCTTTCTCGCCAGCGCCGGAGCGGCCACGGTGGCCGTCGCGGTCGGTGGCGGATATGCGCTGACGCAGGTCCCCTCGCCGCTGTCGGGACGCGAGATCAACGCCTTCGTCTCGCTGCTGGAAGACGGGCAGCTGCAAATCGTCTGCCCGGCGCAGGACCTCGGTCAGGGCGCACCGCTGGCGCTTGCCATGATCGTCGCAGAGGAAGCCGGCGCCGACCTTTCGCGCATCGACATCATCGCCGCGCCGCGTGACGCCTCGACCTATGGCAACCCGATCTTCGACGGCCATCTGGTGACGGCGGATTCCAAGACCACGCGCGGCTACTATCAGCCGCTGCGGCTGGCGGGAGCCGAAGCTCGCCGCGCCTTCATCGAAACCGCCTGCCGGGCGCACGGCTGGGGGCCAGCGGACTGCGTCGCACGCGGCCACGCGGTCATTCATGAGCCCTCTGGCGCGCGCGCCGATTTTGCCGAAATCGCCGCCGGCGGCAGCCTCGTCATGCCGGGTGCCGCGAGCGAAGCGGATCTCAAGAATCCGGAGGCTTTTGACCTGCTTGGCAAGAGCCCTGCGCCGTCGGATCTCATTGACAAGGTGACCGGTGCCAAGCGCTACGGCGTCGACCGGCGCGAGGCCGATACGCTGGTCGCGGTGCTTGTCCGCAGCCCGCATCTCGGCGGTACCGTCGCGACCCTCGACGATGCGGCGGCACGCGCCGTCGCCGGTGTTGAAGAGATCGTACGGCTCGACGACGCGGTCGCCGTCGTTGCGCGCGACACATGGTCGGCGCTGAAGGGCCGCGATGCCTTGAGCATCAAGTGGTCCGCGCCGGGCGATTTCAGCACGGTGTCCGACGAGGCACGCCTCGCCGACGCTCTTGCCGACGAGACCCGAGCCTGGGTTCCCCTGCGCGACAGCGGCATCGCGTCCGGTGCCGCGACTCTCGAAGCCCGGTTCACGGCGCCGGCGCTGAAGCACGTCATCATGGAGCCGCTCAACGCGACCGCACGGCCAACCCATGCCGGTCTCGGCGTCGCGATCAGCGGGTCAACGCAATCGCTCGACCTCGACATGCGCTACGCGGCAAAGACCTGGAAGACCGCGCCGTTCACGGTCGAGACCGTCGGTGCGCCGTGCGGCGGTGCGTTCGGCCGGCGGGTGCTGAACGATGCGGTGCGCGACGCGGCGCTGGTCGCCAAGGCTGTCGGCCGGCCCGTTCAGATCATCCGCCCGATGCTCGACGAGCTGCAACGCGGCCAGATCCGCCCGCCGGCGGCGCAGTCCATCCGCGCCCATCTCGACGACAACGGCATGCTCGCCGGCTGGGATCACGCGATTGCCTCCGACGGCACGCTCGCGACCCATTTGCCCGGATCGCTGAAAGGCCCGAACGGTGACGAGGACAACACCGCGACCGACGGTGCCTATCACCCCTACCGCGTCGCCCATGACCGCATCCGCTGGACCCGGGTGGAATCCCTCCCCGCGCCCGGCTTCCTGCGCAGCGTTTCGGCCGGCTACACGGTATGGGCGGTCGAGACGACGGTCGAGCGGCTGGCGCGCAAGGCGGGCCAGGACCCGCTTTCCTGGCGCCGTGCACATATCGACGAGCCGCGTCTCGTCGCCGTGATGGAACGCGCCGCCGCAAACGCCCGCTGGGGCGAACCGGGCCGTGCGCTCGGTCTCGGCGTAATGAGCTTTCGCGGCTCGGCCATCGCGACCGTTGCCGAGGTGCGGGAAAACCGCATCTCCGGCCTTTGGATCGCCGCCGATGTCGGGCGCGTCGTCCACCGCGATGCCGTTCTGGCGCAGATCGAGGGCGCGGTCTGGTGGGGTATGTCGATGGCGCTGACCGAGCGTCTGTCCTACGCAGATGGCCGCGCTGAAGTGGAGAGCCTCGCCGACTATCCGATGTTCGACGTCAGCGAGATGCCGTCGCTCGATATCGCACTGATGGACGACAGCGGCGCCGACGAACCGTTCGGCGTTGGCGAGATCGGCATCCCGACGCTGATCCCAGCCGTCTGCAATGCGTTTGAAGCGGCGACCGGCAAAACATACGACCGGCTGCCGCTTGCGTAAAACGGCTGGCCAAACGCGCCAAAGAGTGGAATGGATTGAGCTCAGTCGTCCGTGCGGCGGCGCCTTTCGGCACTCGACCGACTGCGTGCGCCGCAAGCCGAGCGCGTGAGGTTTGCAATGGGTTTGACATGCCGCGATGTCATGGTGGAGCCGGATCACCAGCACACGATCCTGCCTGACGAAAGCGTTGCGACCGCGTTCAACATCATCAAGCGCAGCAAGGCGCGGTTCCTGCCCGTGGTCAACGCCGACGGAACCTATGCCGGCGTTTTCACCGCGCCGACGCTGCTCAAGCTCATCCTGCCGAAGGCGGCAACCATAGGCATGGACGGCGAGAGTTCGCGCGGCCAGATCGCCAGCCTGTGCTTCATGAGCCTGTCGGAAGAAGACTTCAACGCGCAGGTGGCGCGACTGAAGAACGAAAAAGTGTCGGACTACATGTCCAATCCCGACAACATACCCATCGCGGCGCCCGACACGCCGGTGATGGAGGGGATTTTCCTCATTTACAAATTCAAGCGACATGTGATCCTTGTCGATCCCGAGACCAATCGCTTTGTCGGAACCGTGAGTCCCAACTCCCTGCTGGACCACGTTCTCAGCGATGCCCCCGAAGGCGACGAAACGCTTTGACGGATCAGACACTGCCGCACGGGGGCGCAATGCTCTCGGTTCCCGACCTGCTCGGCGTAGACCCCTTGTGGATCGCGACGGGAATTCTCGTCGCCGTCTACGCGCTGCTGATCAGTGAGAAGGTCAATCGCGCGATCCTCGCCATGCTTGGCGCCGCGCTGATGGTGCTGTTCGGCATCATCAATCAGCAACAGGCGGTTGCCGGCATCGACGCCAACACGCTCGCCCTGCTGATCGGGATGATGGTGATCGTCGGCATCACCAGCAGATGCGGTCTGTTCCAGTATGTTGCGATCAAGGCGGCGAAGAGCGTCAAGGCGCGGCCGACCGGCATCCTGATCATGCTTACGCTGATCACCGCGGTGTTCTCCGCCTTCCTCGACAATGTGACGACGGTTCTTTTGATCGCGCCGATCACCCTGCTGATCACCGAGGCGCTGGAGACCCGGGTCTATCCGTTTTTCATTGCCGAAATCCTCGCCTCGAACATCGGCGGCACGGCGACGCTGATCGGTGACCCCCCGAACATCATCATCGGTTCGGCGGCGGGCCTCAGCTTCAACCAGTTCCTGTTCAATCTGGGGCCGATCGCAGCGATCTGCCTCGCCGTCGTGATCGTCATCATCTATCTGCTGAGCCGCAAGGAACTGAGCACGATCCCGCAATCGGCCAGCGACCGGATAATGAAATTCCGCGAGAACGAGGCGATCACCGACACGCCCTTGATGATCAAGTCGCTGTCGGTGCTTGCCCTCGTCCTGCTCGGCTTCACGCTTGGCCACGGCTACGGCATCCAGCCGGGCACATCGGCCCTGGCCGGCGCCGCACTGCTGATGCTGCTCGCCTTCGGCCATCATCGCGGCGACAAGCAGGGCGACTGCGTGCGCCGCATCCTCGCCGAGGTCGAGTGGGTGACGATCTTCTTTTTCGGCGGGCTGTTCATCCTCGTCGCCGGCGTCGAGCATGTTGGGCTACTGGAGTTCTTCGCGGCCAAGATACTCGAACTGACCGACGGCGACCTGATGGCCACGTCGTTCCTGATCTTCTGGGCATCGGGCATCCTGTCGGCCATTCTCGACAACATCCCGTTCGTGGCGACGATGATCCCGCTGATCGAGTCGACGGCGGGCACATTCGGCGGACCGGACGCGATCGAGCCGCTGTGGTGGTCACTGGCGCTCGGCGCCTGTCTCGGCGGCAACGGTACGCTGCTCGGCGCCAGCGCCAATCTGACCGTCGCCGCCTTCGCCGAAAAGGCCAAGCAGCCGATCCACTTCATGGACTTCGTGCGCGTCGCCTTCCCGATCATGCTTTTGACGCTGGCGATCTCGAACCTTTATCTGTGGTTGCGGTATTTCTGAGCGCGACACGCCCAGCGTCCACAGACGGTCAATCCGCGCCTATTGCTGCCGTTTGTGGACACCCTTCAAGCTGGTGAACTGAAGCACCCGCTCGGCGCCGTCGGCTCCCTTCCAGCTCACCGTGGTGACGCGGGTGATGCGGTGGGTTTCAACGCCCGCCTCGTCGCTCACCACCTTGACCACCACATGCACGCCGGACGCATCCGGCGGGAAACCGAGCCGGGCCAGCTCCTCGCCCGCTGCCGGTGTCGTGTAGGTCCAGACGTTCTCGGCCAGCTCGACCATGCGGTAGGTCTGGCCGTAGGTCTCGATGAAGTAGCCCGCAAGGCTGCCGTCGGCGGCGAGGACATAGCCTTCCTTGCCGTCAACCGTATAGGGCGGGATATGGCCGCCCTCGAACACCATCTCATCCTTGGTCACGACGAAGGCGCGGTCGCCCTCGACCGTCGCGCCGCTCGCCGTCATCGTGTCCGTCCAGGCCATGTTCGGGGCGACGACGCCATCCGCGTCGATGCCGTACATGGTCCATGAGCCGGTGTAGGTGCCTTCGAGCGCCGTGACTTCGTCCGGCACTTCGGGGGCCGGACCATTGGCCGACGCGGCGGGCGGCATCGCCCAGACCAGCGCGGCCAGCAGTGCGGATGCCAAGATCCAGAATGTTCCACGCATCACATTCGCCTCCCGTGTTGTCGCGGGACGCGTCGCGGCAATTTCCGTGATCGTGCGGCTGCGGCATTCCGGACTGCCGTATTCACCTTCATTGGCAATCGGAGCCGGGCTTTTCGTCCCGCTCAAAGCCGAATTGCGGCGGGTTCCGGGTCGTTTGGCTCACGGTGGCAGGCCCGGACCCCGATACCCCGTATTATACCGCGAAAACGGTTCGTCCCGGGCGGCATTGGCTGCGACCAACCGTCTGCCCCCTTCCCCGAGCCACTTTCAGCCCAGTCACTGCGTCGGCAGTTGCAGCTTCGGCCGGGGCGGCGCGGCGGGCCGTGCCGGATTGCCCGACATGGCCCGCTCGATCGCCTGCTTGTTACGGGCGTCGCGGGCATCCTGCTTGATCAGGTAGACCACGAAGCCCGCGATCACGATTGCCAGAAGTATCGAAATCCCGCGTCGCACGATCGACGCCCTCCCTGATCTCAGGCGTGTGGTGTCAGCGCGTGCCCGACACGCAGCAGTCGGACTTCACCGCCGGCGGGATGTCGTATTTCAGCCAGCAGCGGGAGCTCGGCCCTTGCAGACCAGGGCGGACCCAGGTCCAGGCAAGGCACTGCGAATCCTCGTTGCACGCGGCTTCACAGATCCCCGGATCGTCCTGCGCCTGATCGAAATCGCGATAGTCGAGGCCCGGCCGATCGGTGCCCTCTTCCCGGCGCGACGGCGGTTCGGCCGGCGTCGCGGCCGGCTTACTTGCGACGGGCGCGCTTGCGCCCTCGACGTAGCGATAGATCATGTGCAGGGCATTTTCGTCGCCGCCGACAAGGGTCAGCTTGGAATACGGCGTGGGACGAAATGTCTTCACCTGCACCGTCATCGACGTTTCAGATGCGGTGCGCTCCTGGAGCTGCAGCGCCGTCCCGCCGATCACCTGGATGTTGCCGTTGTACTCGTAGCCCTGCGGCACGCGCGGATGCCTCGGCAGCGGGAAGTTGTTAGCGCCCATGACCATCGCGGGCCGCATCCCGCCGGCGCATGGCGGCACGAGGGCAACCACCTTGCGTATCCGCACCGAAAACTGGACATCATCGGGAATGACATCGGGATCGCGGTCGAACATGAAGCGGACGTGATACTGACCGATACAGCTCGCGGATCCGAAGGCGTGATCGAAGCGGACGTTGATTTCGGCCCCCTTCTTTTCCCACTGCGCCGGCCTTGTCTTGTCGGCATTGACGGCGAGAACCTCAGCGAGTTCGTAGCGGCCCTCGGCCCTTGCATCAGTTGCAACCGCGGTGCCGACGGCGAAACCGAGGCCGAGCACTGCTGCAAGCGCCGCGCGCACCGAACGAGCGTGATCCCGACCCTGCCCACGTTTTTCAAATGCCCATGAAATCATGATCTTGCCCTTCCCCGTGGCGATTTCCTCCAAGCAACTGGATTTCACCCGCACGGAATTGGCAATAGCGGCACAGGGTACGTTTGTACCCCTTTCGTCAGCGCGACAGGTGACGTTGAGGCAGCGACTGGCCGGGGGACGAGCAGCGCTCTCGAAGCCGGCGCGTCCTTTGGCCGGAATGTTTCCGATTGTATTTTTCGAAAACCGGGAGAAAAGTACTGGCTTGCGACCATTTTCGTTGCCCCGGTTGCCACCCGCGAGGCCGATGCCATGCATTCCCCCGACCCAATCTATCGGGATTTGATTTCCGCCTCGGCAGGTGAAAAATCTTTCGATGCCGCGATCGAAACCGCAGTCCAGTGGTTCGGCGGCGGCGGGGGCATTGCCTTCGAACTCAACCGCAAGACCGGCCGGCTCCTCGACTGGGCGACGCCGACCCTGATCATGGGCGACGACGGCTATAACGAGCACATCAATTCCATCAATCCGCGCATGCGGTTTTCGCTGCGCCACGCGCCCGGCCACATTGCCTATGAGGGCCGCTTCCTCAGCGAGCGCGCCATCGACCGCCACGAGTTTTACGACTGGCTGAACGGTCGGGCGGGACTACGCTATTTCCTTGGGTCCCGGGTCTACGATGCCGGCGACACATCGCTGTTCTTTTCGATCGAGTTTTCCAAACATCACGGGCATCCGGACAGCGACAAGATCGAGGCCTTCAAGCGGCTGGCACCGGCGGTTGGCGATGCGTGGCGGCTGCGTCGGCGCACGCGCGAGAACGGCGACGCATCGGACGTCCAAACCTGGCTGCCTGACCACCTGCCATGGGGCGTGATCGCCCTGTCGCCTGCCGGAACGGTCACCGGCATGAACCGCCCGGCCCGGACCATGGTCGGTCGCCGTAGTGCCATTGAAATCTCACTCGACACGCCGCGTGCGATCGAGCGGCATTCGGACATCGGACTCCAAGCCGCGATCCGTTCCGCGCTCGCCGGCAGCCCCTCGGAAACGCTCATCAAGCAGGTCCCGGGAGGCGCGCCCCTTGTCGTTCAGGTGCTCCCGGTCGACCCGCACGGTGTTCTCGCCGCGCCTCGCGTCGCGGCAGTGATGTATGTCCGCAGCACACTCGACGGCACGCAAGCGGTCGGTCCGGTGCTTGGTCGCCTTTATGGGTTCACCGACGCGGAACAGAGACTGGCCGAGGTGCTCGCGACCTGGGCCGAACTCGCCGCCGCCGCCGACATTTTGGGCCTTTCGCGCAACACAGTCCGCAACCGGCTGCAATCGATGTACGCGAAGACAGGAACGCGCCGGCAGAGTGAATTGCTGGTCAGGATCCTCGGTCTTCTGGCGCCCGACGCCTGAATGCGCATCTTTTCCGGGCGGCACGAGTTCACCGGTGCTGCCCCCTTCCCCGCTTTCCCGGCAAAGGGTACACAGGGCCTGACGCGATGACTCGCCTCCCCAAGCCCGCAGGACAACAAGAACAATGCGCACCGATACGGCCAAGCCCGTCCGCCTTTCAGACTACACGCCGACACCTTACGCGATCGCGACGGTCGACCTCGACATCGATCTCGATCCGGCAAAGACGACGGTGGTGGCGAAGCTCGTTTTCGAGCGGCGCGCGGGCATCAAGGCGGGCACGGCGCTCGTCCTCGACGGCGACGGGCTGGATCTGGTTTCGGTCTTGCTCGATGGTGCTGCGCTCGGCGAGGACGCCTATGAGGCAACGCCGGACCGGCTGACGATCAAGGCGCCGCCGGCGGGCCCGTTCACACTCGAAATCGTCACGCGGATCGCGCCCGAAGCAAACACCGCGCTGATGGGGCTTTATCGCTCGAGCGGCAATTACTGCACCCAGTGCGAGGCGGAGGGCTTCCGCCGCATCACCTATTTCCTCGACCGTCCGGACGTATTGTCGGTCTATACGGTGCGGATTTCCGCCGACAAGGCCGAGGCACCGGTGCTCTTGGCCAACGGCAATCCGATCGAGGCCGGCGACCTCGATGGCGGGCGCCATTTCGCGTTGTGGCACGACCCGTTCCCGAAGCCGAGCTATCTGTTCGCCATGGTCGCGGGCGACCTCGCCATGGTGCGGGACAGCTTCACGACGATGAACGGCCGCGTCGTTGATCTGCGCATCTATGTCGAGAAGGGCAAGGAAGACCGCTGCGGCTATGCGATGGACGCGCTGAAGCGCTCCATGCGCTGGGACGAGGAAGCCTTCGGGCGGGAATACGACCTCGACATCTTCATGATCGTCGCCGTCGGCGACTTCAACATGGGGGCGATGGAGAACAAGGGCCTCAACGTCTTCAACGACCGCTACATCCTCGCCAATCCCGACACCGCGACCGATCAGGACTACGCCAATATCGAGGCGATCATCGCGCACGAGTATTTCCACAACTGGTCGGGCAACCGGGTCACCTGCCGCGACTGGTTCCAGCTCTGCCTGAAGGAAGGGCTGACGGTGTTCCGCGATCAGGAATTCACCAGCGACCAGCGCTCGCGGCCGGTCAAGCGGATCGGCGATGTGCGGCTGTTGAAGGCGCACCAGTTCCCCGAGGATGGCGGCCCGCTCGCCCATCCGGTGCGACCGACCGTCTATAATGAAATCAATAACTTCTATACCGCGACCGTCTACGAAAAGGGCGCCGAAGTGGTGCGCATGCTGAAGACGGTGGTCGGCGACACCGATTTCCGCGCCGGCATGGATCTCTATTTCGACCGACACGATGGCGAAGCCGTCACCATCGAGGATTTCCTCGCATGCTTTGCCGAGGCAAGCGGCCTCGACCTCACCCAGTTCGCGCTGTGGTACGCGCAGTCCGGCACGCCGGCGGTTACCGCCTCGGCGAGCTATGACGAAACGGCGAAGCGTTTCACGCTCGAACTGGAACAGGCGCATTTGCCGACGCCGGGTCAGGCGGTGAAGAAGGCGATGCACATTCCGATCCGCTTCGGCCTTGTCGGCCCGAACGGCGCCGACCTGCCCTTCGACGCGGTCGAGGGGGCGGCGATCAAGGACGGCGTCCTGCATCTCGTCGAGGGCCGCCAGACGGTGACCTTCGAGGGTGTCGCGGCGCGGCCTGCGGCCTCGCTGCTGCGCGGCTTTTCCGCGCCGGTGAAGCTGCTCAGCAATCAGGGCCGCAACGACCTCGTCTTCCTGTCGCGCCACGACAGCGATCCGTTCAACCGCTGGCAGGCGATGCAGACGCTGGCGATGGACTATCTCGTCACGGCAACAGCCATGACCGGCGCCGGCGAGACGATCCATGCCGATGCGGTGCTGATCGATGCGTTGGGCAGCATTGCCGGTGACGATAGCCTCGAGCCGGCCTTCCGCGCACTCTGCCTGCAGATGCCGAGCGAGAACGACATCGCGCGCGAGATCGGTGAGGATGTCGATCCCGACGCCATCGCACAGGCGCGCACGATGCTGCGTGGCGATATTGCGACCGGCCTTGTCGAGGTGTTCGGGCAACTCGCCGAAAACGGCAGCGATGGCCCCTATTCCCCGGATGCGACCGCCGCCGGCGTTCGCGGCTTGCGCAATGTCGCACTGGACTACCGGCTGATCGCCAATCCAGCGGCTATCGCGCCCATGTTGCTGGCGACCGTCGAAGACGCAGACAACATGACCGACCGCATGGCAGCGCTGACTTCGTTGGTCATGCACGGAGCGGATGAAGCCGATGCCGCGCTCGACATCTTCTACCGCCGTTTCGAGGGCGACGCGCTGGTCTACGACAAATGGCTTTCCGTGCAGGCCATGGCGCCCGCGCCGAAGACCCTCGCCCGCGTGCAGGCATTGACCGAGCACGAACGCTTCTCGTTCGCCAATCCGAACCGTGTGCGCTCGCTCGTCGGCAGCTTCGCGACCGGCAACCCGACCCAGTTCAACCGCTCCGACGGCAAGGGCTTTGCCTTCGTCGCCGACGTGGTGCTGAAGCTCGACAAGACCAACCCGCAGGTCGCGGCGCGGCTTCTGTCGGCGTTCCGCTCGTGGCGGGCACTGGAACCGGCGCGCAAGGCCGCCGCGGAGAAGGAATTGACGCGGATCGCGACCGCGCCGGAACTTTCGCCGGACGTGTTGGATATCGTCACCCGCAGCCTGCAATAACGCTTGCCAAACCCGCTGCGGCGGGCTTCCGCAACGGCAGAATCACGCCATTTTGCACGCATTCTCGGGCTCAACCCGAAACCGGCGAATATTCCGCATATTTCCGGTAGACAAGACGATTCCAGTCGATTCAAATAGCAGTGATTCGGATGTGCTGCGTTCCCGAAACGGTGAAGTGCGAATTTTAAATATTGGGGGACACGGCATGGCTGGCGCAACCGAAGCGCCGCGACGTTTTGGGCGACTCTTCTTTCGCTCCGTCGCAGAACACAAGGACCTTGGCGGGCACATCAAGCTCATTGCAGCGCCGGCCTATGAACGTCTTCTTCTGGCCGAGCCGATATTTCAGCGCTCCATCCCGGTTCTTATCGTCCTCTTCATCATAACGCTCGCCACCGTTCGCGGCGTCTACCTCTATTATGATCGTGAAGCGATGGTCATCGACGCCCAGGATGATCTGACGATGATCGCGACCGTCCTGTCGGCAGAAATGCAGCGCCGCGAGGCAACCCTGCCCGAGACCGGTTTGGCGACCGCCCTGCAGGACGTTCTGGCCGAGGTGCTGCCGCCGCGCGCCACCAGCCGGAATCGTCAGATCCTCGTCACCGACAAGGACGGCGCCGTAACCGCCACCGCCCCCATGAAGGCGATGCTTGAGGGCCGCTCACTGTCCGATCTGCTCGGGCCAGCGCAGCCGCTGACGACATTCGGCGCGCGCGCCGGCGTGATGGAACTCACCCTGCCCTCGGAAGAGACCGTATTCGCAACCGTCCACCACCTTGACGGCAAGCTTGGCATGGTCGCGATCACCCAGCCAAAAGAAGCGGCGCTGGCAAGCTGGCGCTCGCTGTTGTCGGCATCGGTGACGCTGTTCGTGTGTACCGCAGGCACGCTGATCGTCCTCGTCTATGCCTATTTCGCGCAAAGCGCACGCGCGCGTGAAGCCGACGCCATTCACGCCGAAATGACGACCCGCATCGACGCGGCCCTGCAGCGCGGCCGCTGCGGCCTGCTCGACTGGGACCTCGCACGTGGACGGATGTTCTGGTCGACCTCGATGTACGACATTCTCGGTATGCCGCCACGTCGCGATCTGATCGGCTTCGGCGAGGTCGAGGCATTGATCCATCCTGAAGACGGCAATCTCTACGACATCGCCGAGATGCTTCTGCGCGAAGGCGGCGGCATCGACCACACCTTCCGCATGCGCCATGCCGATGGCTCCTGGCTGTGGATCCAGGCGCGCGCCGAACTGTGCGAAACGGCCGACGGCAGCGCGCCGCACCTGATCGGCATTGCCGTCGACGTCACGGAACAAAAAACTCTTGCGGAAAACACCGCCACCGCCGATCTGCGCCTGCGCGACGCGATCGAGACGATCTCGGAAGCGTTCGTGCTGTGGGATGCGGACAACCGGCTGGTGATGAGCAACTCGAAGTACCGCCAGTTCCACAATCTGTCGGAAACGCTGATGAGGACCGGCGCCTCCTATGACGACATCATGGCGGCGGCGCAGGAACCGATCATCACAACGCGCATGGTGGATGACGGCACCAACCGGGGCGGCGCCCGCTCCTACGAGGCTCAACTCGACGGCGGCCGCTGGCTGCAGGTCAGCGAACGGCGCACCAAGGACGGCGGATTCGTTTCCGTCGGCACCGACATCACGCCGATCAAGCACCACGAAGAAAACCTGATGGAGAGCGAACGCCAGCTCATGGCGACGGTCGCCGATCTGCGCCATTCGCGCCAGAAGCTGGAAGTGCAGGCACAGCAACTGGTCGAGCTCGCCGAGAACTATTCGGAAGAAAAGACCCGCGCCGAAGAGGCCAACCGGACCAAGTCCGAGTTCCTCGCCAACATGTCTCATGAGCTGCGCACGCCGCTCAACGCCATCATCGGCTTCTCGGAAATCATGCGCCAGGGCATGTTCGGCGATCTCGGCTCGGTCAAATACGAGGAATACGCGGTCGACATCCACGAAAGCGGGCGTCACCTGCTGTCCGTCATCAACGACATTCTCGACATGTCGAAGATCGAAACGGGCCGGCTGACGATCGCACCGGAAGATATCGAGTTCGCGCCGATTGTCGCGGAATCCGTGCGCATCATGGAGCCCGAGGCCAAGGCCCGCTCAATCGACATCGAGAGCCAGATAGCCGGCGACGCCGCGCTGACGGCGGATCCGCGGGCGATGAAACAGATCCTTTTCAACCTGCTGTCCAATGCGGTGAAGTTCACCCCCGAAGGCGGCTATGTCGCGCTGCGCGCCACGACGCGCGGCAACATGCTGTCGGTTGAAATCGAGGACACAGGTATCGGCATCGACGATGCCGATCTCGCCCGCCTCGGCCAGCCTTTCGTTCAGGTCGAGAACCAGTTCTCCAAAAGTCACCGTGGCGCCGGCCTCGGTCTTGCGATCTCGCGCTCGCTGGTCGAACTGCATGAGGGCGAGATGCGCATTCGCTCGACCAAGGGCGAAGGCACGATCGTTTCCTTCACGCTGCCGCTCGCCGGTCCGCGGCAGCAGGATGCATCCGACGCCGCCTGAGCATTTCGGTTCAACACCATCGAGAGAAACAAGAAAGAGCCGCGCGATTGCGCGGCTCTACTGGTTTCAGGCGTGAGGTTCACGCGCCTCGCTGCTTACTGAGCAGGGGCTTGCGGGGCCTGTTGAGGCTGGCCGGCTGCCGGAGGCATTGCGCCCGGTCCACCCCACCCCATCGGCGGAGGACCACCCCAGCCGGGGCCACGCCAGCCCATGGGCGGAGGACCGCCCCAGCCACCACCGGGACCGCCCCAACCCATGCCAGGGCCTCCCCAACCACCCCCGGGTCCGCCCCAGCCGCCGCCAGGTCCACCCCGACCCATGCCGGGACCACCCCAACCGCCGCGCGGGCCGCCCATCATCGGCAGCTCCTGACGCTCCACCTTGCCGTCGTCGTTGCGATCGAGCATGCCGAAGCGCTCGGTGCGGGGTTTGTCGAACTCTTCCTTGGTGATGATGCCGTCGCCATCGGTGTCGAAGCGGCTGACGATGCGGTCGCGCCTCGTTGCCATGCGTTTGGCGAGCAGCGCGTCGATCTCATCCTTCGTCACCTTGCCGTCCTTGTCGGCATCGAAGGCGGCGAAACGCTTGGCACCCGGGGTGCCGGCAAGAAACTCTTCGAGGCTGACCGCGTTGTCGTCGTTCTCATCGAAACGATCGAACATATAGGCCATGCCGCCGGGGCCCATGCCACGCCGGCCGCCCCTATGCCAGCCCTTGTGCCAGCGGTGATGGCGTCCCATTCGCGGACCGCCCCAACCGCCCATGCCAGAGGCGCCCATGCCGGGACCGCCCCAATCGCTCATTCCATAGCCGGGGCCCATACCTCCCGGGCCGCAGCGATAACCGTCGAATGCCATGGCAGCGCCGCTCAGAAGAACCGCGATGCCGCCACCGAGCAGTGCGACCTTTGTGAATGTCTTCATAATCTTGCTCCCTTCGCATCGTTGCCCCCGACGCGAGTGTCACGACCGGGCTATTGCCCACCGCCTGTCGCGACCGCACCGACCACCGTTTCGAAGATCCTTCGCACGGCAGCCTGTGTCTCCTTCAGATGCGCTTCCAGACGCTCAGTGTCCGGCAATTCGCCAGCGCGCGCGAGCACATCCTTCAACCCTTTTGGCGCTTCGGCCTTGTTGAACGGCCCATCGATCGCGAGCCGCAAGACCTGGGTGATGTTGTGATAGAGCCGGATCGCCGGGATTAGTATGTCGACCTCTTCGGGTCCCAGCAGTTTCTCGGCGGCAGCTCTGTTCAGCATCTCGCCCGTGTTGCTGTTCAATATCTGGGGATGGCTGCGCCCATACGCAAGCTGCAGATATTGTGCGATAAACTCGATGTCGACGAGGCCGCCGGCGACCTGCTTGATATCCCAGGGGTCTGTCGTCCCCTTCTCCTTCTCGATCCGTCCGCGCATCTGGCTGACATCGGCGCGCAGGGTTTCGAGATCACGCTCACGGCATAGCACTTCCCCGATGACTTCCTGAACGGCAGGCACGAAATCGGCATCGCCGGCGATCACCTCGGCGCGCGTCAGCGCCATGTGTTCCCAGGTCCACGCTTCCTTCGCCTGGTAATGGGTGAAGGCCGAGAGGCGGGTCGCGAGCGGCCCGGCATTTCCGGACGGGCGCAGGCGGAAGTCGACCTCATAGACGGTGCCTTCCGCGGTCGGGGCGGAAAGGGCCGCGACGAGACGCTGGGTCAGGCGAATAAAATACTGGCTCGGCGTGATCGCGCGCGGCCCGTCCGATGCGGTGACCGTGTCGTCGCAATCGTAGAGCAGGATCAGATCGAGATCGGAACTTGCCGTCATCTCGCGTCCGCCGAGCTTGCCGAGCGCCAGCACCGCGAGCTTCGCGCCGGGCACCTTGCCGTGCGTCAGCTCGAATTCGGCACGCGCCTCGTCGAGCAGTGTTCGGACGATGACGCGGGCAAGGTTGGCGTAGGCATCGCCCGCCTGGCTCGCCGACAGCGTTCCGGTCAGGATACGCACGCCGATCAGGAACATCTGCTCCTGGCCGAAAATGCGCGCCCGGTCGAGGCGGTCCTCGTAGTCGCGCGCCTCACCGAGCGAGCGCGTCAATCGTTCAGCAAGTTCGTCGGCGTCGGGGACCGTACCGAAGAAGGCCGGATCGAGCAGCGCATCAAGCACCCGCGTACGGCGGCTGATGGTCTGGGCGAGCCGCGGTGCCGCCGACAGAATGGTGATCAGCAGGTCGAGCAGACCGGGATTGGATCGCAGGATGGAAAAGAACTGCACCCCGGTGGGTAGCCCCGCGACCAGCCGGTCAAAGGCGAGGAACGCGGCGTCCGAGTTCTCCGCCTCGCTGATCGCCTGAATGAGCAGCGGCGTCAGTTCGGTCAGTTGCTCGCGGGCGCGGGCGGATCGAACAGCCGGATAGCGCCCGAAATGCCAGGCACGCACCGCCTTGGTCACATCTTCGGGCTTGCGGAAGCCGAGCGATGCGAGCGTCTCGATGGTGTCGGGGTCGTCCTCGGTGCCCGTGAAAACGAGGTTTCCGAGCGTTGCGGTGAGTTCCGGCTCCGCCTCGAAAAGCTCGGCGTAGTGGGACCGGACGGCCATCAAACGGCTTTTCAGCGCCGTGGCGAACCCGTCGTAGTCGGCATAGCCTGCAAGCCGGGCAACCCGCATGAGTGCGTCTTCGTTTTCCGGTAGCGTTTGGGTCTGCTCGTCGTTGACCATCTGAATGCGGTGTTCAATGCCGCGCAGATAGCGGTAGCTCTCGGCGAGCTCATCGCGCGCCTCGCCGGTGATCCAGCCGTGGGTGACGAGCATGTCGAGCATGTCGAGGGTGCGGCGGCCGCGCAGGTCGGGCTCGCGCCCGCCGGCGATCAACTGCTGCGTCTGGACGAAGAACTCGACCTCGCGGATGCCGCCATGGCCGAGCTTCACATTGTGACCGGCAACGCCGATCGCCGCAAAGCCCTTGTGGGCGTGAATCTGACGCTTGATCGACTGAATGTCGGAGATCGCCGCGAAGTCGAGGAACTTGCGCCAGATGAAGGGCGCGACTTCCTTCAGGAAGGCTTCGCCGGCCGCGATATCGCCGGCACAGGCGCGCGCCTTGATCAGCGCCGCGCGCTCCCAGTTCTGACCGAGCGACTCGTAATAGGTCAGCGCGGCAGGCACCGATACAGCAATCGGCGTTGCGCCCGGATCGGGCCGCAGGCGCAGATCGGTACGGAACACGTAACCGTCGCCGGTGCGCTCCTGCATGATCTTCACCAGCCGCTTGGTGATGCGCACGAAGAAAGGCTGCGCCTCGTAAGGATCATCGATCGGCGCCAGATCGGGATCGAAGAAAACGATGAGGTCGATGTCGCTCGAATAGTTCAGTTCGCGAGCGCCATGCTTACCCATGGCGATGACGATGTAGCCGGTATCCTTCTCCGGCTCGTCCTCGTTGAAGCGGGTCAGCTTGCCCTGGCGGTTGGCATCGCGGAACAGGAAGCGCACCGCCGCGCCGAGCGTTGCATCGGCGATATCGGAAAGCGCGCGCGTGACCTCGTCGACGCCCCATACGCCGCCGATATCGGCGAGCGCAATGGTCAGCGCCGCCTTGTTCTTGACGACACGCACCTGCGTCATCAGCGTGGCCTCGTCATCGACGGGCGCATAGGCGTCTTCACAGAGCTGCGCGATGAAGTCAGTGGGATCGGCCTTCAGAATTTTGCCGAGGGTGACGGGATCGCGGAAGGCAAGGTCGCGCAGGAACGGCGCATTGGTGAAGGTGCCGCCGAGCAGGCGGGCCACTTCAGCCTTCGACTCGATCAGCCGGGCGACTTCCTCGCCGCCCTCGCTCTTGCGCGCCTTTTCGATCAGGTCGGTGAGGAGATTGACGGCGTCATCCTTGGCCGACGGCGGCGGAAGCGTCGCGATCCTGGTAAAGAGCCGCGGGTCGTCCGGTCGCCCCTGCGCCGTGTCCCCGGCGTCCTTGTCGGCAGTCGTGTTCATGCGCCATCCCCGTTCGTCGCCTTGAAGCGCATCTCGACCCGAAGTCCCGGCCCGTTGTCGAGAAAACCAAGAACGGCGCCATGCATCTGGGCCACGGCCTTGACCAGGCTGAGCCCGAGCCCCGAGCCCGGCTGCGTGCGGCTTTCCTCAAGCCGTACGAACCGCTCGGCGACCCGGTCGCGTTCGGTTTCGGGGATCCCCGCCCCTTTGTCGGCAACGGACAGCACGAGCTCATCTCCCTGGCGCATGAGCCCGATCGCAACGGTCGATTGCGCGTCGTCGGCGGCAGACTGCCCGTATTTCAAGGCGTTGTCGATGAGATTGGCCAATGCCTGGCCGATCAGTTCGCGATTTCCACGGATCATTGGCAGATCGCTTCCGACGGTGGCCGAAAGCGCGAAACCGGCCTCTTCAGCGACAGGCTCGTAGAGCTCGGCGACGTCGTCGACGATTGCGCCCAGATCAAGCGGCTCGGTCGCCAACTGCTGGGCATCGGCCTCGACACGGGCGATTTTCAGCAGCGCATCGAAGATCTTTATGAGTTGCTCGGATTCCTCGATCGTCTGCTCCAGCGCCTCACGGTAATTCTGTTCGCTCGGCTCGCCACGCAGCGCCGACTCGACCCGGTTGCGCAGCCGGGTCAGCGGCGTCTTCAGATCGTGGGCGATATTGTCGGACACCTCCTTCAGCCCCACCATCAGCCGCTCGATGCGCGCGAGCATGGCGTTGAGGCCCTCGGCCAACCGGTCGAACTCGTCGCCGGTGCCGGTGATCTGCAAGCGACCGGAAAGGTCGCCGGCCATGATCTGGCGGCTGGTGTCGGAAATCGAATCGATGCGCTTGAGCACACGTCGGCTGACGAATACCCAGCTCAACAGACCGAGCGCCAGCATGACACCGACGGAAATGCGGAAGGCACGGCCGATGATCTCGCGAAATTCCTCGCGCTCGCCGACGTCGCGACCGACCATGACCCGCCAGCCGCCGGGAAGAACGAGCACCCGGGCGATGGCGAAATGCTCATCATCGACATCGCCATCGAGCCGAGAATATGGCACCGGGCGCGACTTGGTGCCGAGATCGTCGAGCATGGCGGTCGGCAGGCTTTCGACATTGCCGGCGATCGGATTTCCCGCGATGTCGGTGAGCAGATAGAGCCCGGCGCCGGGACGACGCGACATGTGGTCGATCATGCGCGTCACGCGGCGTATGCCGGCGCGTTCGTACTGCTCGGCGATCGTCAGCAGCTCCTGATCGATGCTCTCCTGGAGCTTGCGGTTCAAAAGCTCGCCGGTGTTGTAGGTGATGTAGATGATGAGAAAGGCGGCAAAGGCCGAGAACACCGCCAGATAGGCGATGGAGAGCTTGAACGCGGTGGTGCGGAACAGTTTACCGAACGCCGTCACGGATCACATACCCTGCGCCGCGCACCGTGTGGATGAGCGGTGTGTCGAAACCCTTGTCGATCTTGCCGCGCAGCCGCGACATGTGCACGTCGATAACGTTGGTCTGGGGATCGAAATGATAGTCCCAGACGTTTTCCAGCAGCATGGTGCGGGTGACGACCTGGCCGGCGTTCTTCATGAGGAACTCGAGCAGGCGGAACTCGCGCGGTTGCAGCGGAATGTCGTCGCCGGCGCGGCGCACCGTGTGTGACAGGCGGTCGAGTTCGAGATCGCCGACCCGGTAGGTCATCTCGCCCTCGCCCGGCTTGTGGCGGCGGGCGAGCGCCTCGATGCGGGCGAGCAGCTCGGTCAGCGCGTAAGGTTTGGCGAGATAGTCGTCACCGCCGGCTCTCAGCCCAGTGACGCGGTCATCGACCTGTCCGAGCGCGGACAGGATCAGCGCTGGCGTATCGTCGCTCCTGGCGCGCAGGTCGCGGACGATGGACAGCCCGTCTCGGCCCGGCAACATCCGGTCGACCACGAGGACGTCGTAACCGCCCTCGCTCGCCATGTGCCAGCCCTCATCGCCAGTGAAGGCCTGCTCACAGATATGTCCCGCTTCCTTCAAGGCTTTGACGAGATAGGCCGAGGCTTCGCGGTCGTCTTCGATCACCAGGATTCGCATAATTGCCACCATAGCAAAAAACGAAGACGGCAGGCCGGATGGGGGCGGCCTGCCGTCCGTCTACCCTGACCGGTCGGGGGCTAGAGGCCCGGTCATTGGGTACTTCGGTTTCGGGGTCGGGTTAACCGCGCGAAACCGGAAGCGCGACGAAGCGCGTGGCGTCGCCGGTGCGCACCCGAAGGAGGGTCGCGTTGCGGCCGCTCTTCTCGGAAGCCGCAAGGGCGGCGAGGACATCGTCCGGCGTCGAAACCGGCTTGCCGCCGACCTCGAGAATGATATCGCCAGTGCGGATTCCGCGTTCGGCGGCAGGACCGGACGGGTCGACATTGGTAACCGCGACACCCTCGTCGCCGGCGCCGGCGACGGACGATGCCGGCGCAAGCACCAGGCCGAGCTGATCAAGGTCGGACGGATCGACCTCCTCGGCAGGAGTGCCACCCTTGCCAGCGTCGGTCAGCTTGCCGAGCGTAACGGTGATGGTCGTATCGCCACCATCGCGGAGAAGGCCGATCTCGACTTCGGAGCCAGGGGCGTAGCCGGCGATGCGGCGGGCGAGTTCCTTGGCCGAGTCGACCTTCTTTCCGTCGACGGAGACGATGACGTCGCCCGACTTGATGCCGGCCTTGCGGGCCGGGCCACCGGCCTGCGGTTCGGAGACCAGCGCGCCGCTTGCCTCGTCAAGGCCGAGACCTTCGGCGATGTCGTCGGTGACGGTCTGAATGTGGACGCCGAGCCAGCCGCGCACGACCTTACCGTCGTCCTTCAGATCGTCGATGATCTGCTTGGCGGTCGAAGCGGGAATGGCAAAGCCGATGCCGACCGAGCCGCCCGACGGCGAGAAGATCGCGGTGTTCACGCCGACGACCTTACCCTTCAGATTGAAGGTCGGACCGCCGGAGTTGCCGCGGTTGATCGGGGCGTCGAGCTGGATGAAGTCGTCATACGGGCCGGCGCCGATGTCGCGGCCGCGGGCCGAAACGATGCCGGCGGTGACGGTGCCACCGAGGCCGAACGGATTGCCGACGGCAACGACCCAGTCGCCGACGCGAATGTCCTCATCGGCGAAATTCACATGCGGGAAGTCGCCGTTGCCTTCGACCTTGATCAGCGCGAGGTCGGTCTTCTCGTCGGAGCCGATCACCTTGGCGGTGTATTCCTTGCCGCTGTTGGTGGTGACGGTCACCTCTTCGGCGTTTTCGACGACGTGATTGTTGGTCACCGCATAGCCATCGGCAGAGATGAAAAAGCCGGAGCCCTGCGCCTGGGTGAACGGACGCTTGCGGCGCGGATGATTCTGGAAACCGCGCGGGCCTTCCTCGCCGAAGCGGCGGAAGAAACGCTCGAGCGGGTGACCGCGCGGGATGTCGGGCATGCCTTCGAAGAAGGACTGTTCGGTCTTGGCCTGCGCCTTGACGCGGATGGATACGACGGCGGGAGAGACCGTCTCGACCAAATCGGCGAAACTCGCCGGCGCGGTCGCGGCAATTATCTGCTCGGCCTGGGCGCTGTCGCCGGTGAACAGAACCGACTGGCCGGCAATGACACCGGTCATGCCGATGGCAAGCGCGCTCGCCATCAGCACCGTCTTGGTGCGCGGCATCAAGCGGGCGGTCCAGCCGTATTTGCGGTTCAAATTGTCACTCATCGCGTGAATATCTCCTCTGGAAGTCTGACCGTAGTCAAAACAGGGAAGCGGTCGGGCATCGCTTCCACTTGCGAAGAAATATGGTTCGCGTCGCCTTACCGCTGCATGTCGGGCGCATTAAATCTTGGTAATGTTGCGGTCGAGCGAGCCGCCAAAATCGCCGGCAGAGCAACGCGCGCTGCGGGAAACTGCACAAAAATTCCTTTTTCCCAATTTCTTTTCAATGACTTGATGCAAGCTGACGGAACTATGATAGGGCCTCTCAGGCCCTCGTCAGTGTGGGTCCTTTACGCCTTCGGTCATCGTTCAAATGGAAACGCACCGAAGGAGAACACCAATGCAGAAGTTCCTTACCACCACGGCCATCGCTCTCGCCCTGCTCGCTCCCGTCGTTACCGGCGCGACCGCGGCGAATATCCTCGAGAACCCGGTGTCCGTCAGTGGCTACGACAACGGTTCGCGCACCGAGACGAACCGCAGCGACGACCGCATGGCCCAAAACGAGGATCGCGGCGAGCGCTCCAACGATGACAACGGCCGCGACAACGACGGTCGGGGAGACAATGACGACAGTGGTCGTGGCGGCAGTGATGATGGCGGTCGCGGCGGGGAAAACGATGGTGGCCACGACAGCGACGGCGGCGGCCATGGTGGCGGCAACGGCGGTGGCAATGGCGGCGGCGACAGCGACAGCGACAGCGACGGCGGTCACGACAGCGACGATTGATCTCGAGAGGACAACACCAACTGCGGCGGCGCATCCGATTCCCTTCGGGTGCGCCGTTGGCATTTCTCTGACGCCGTGAACGCGATTGCGACTCAGTCTTCCTCGGCAAGCACCGTGACGACCGACGCCCCCGTGGTCAGCGTCTTGTGGACCGGGCATCGGTCTGCAATCTGGCGCATCCGTTCGCGGGTGTCGGCATCGAGGTCGCCATCGATCGAGATACGGCGTTCGAAACGGTCGATTCGGCCGCCGCGCTCGCGATCCTTTTCGGCGCAGTCGCCGCAATCCTCGGCGTGCACCTTGGCGTGCAGCACATCGACCGAGACCCGCTCGACCGGCAGTCCCTTGTGCTCGGCGTAAAGCCGCAGCGTCATCGTCGTGCAGGCGCCGAGCGCGATGGACAGATAATCGTAGGGTGACGGGCCGGTATCGAGGCCGCCGACCTTTTCCGGTTCGTCGGCAAAGAGGCGGTGGCGGCCGACCTGGACGAGGTTCTGAAACTTGCCCTCCCCCGTTTCGACGACGCGCACGGCGGGCGGCTCAGTGCCGGCGACCTCCGGCTCGGGCTTGATGAAGCGGGACGCCCAGGCGGAAATCACATTGGCCGCGTAAGCGCCGTCTTCCGCGTCGCTCAACAGGTGATCGGCGGTGTCGAGGGAGACGAAGCTCTTGGGATGTCGAGCAGCGATGAAAATCTCGGTCGCGTTGTCGATGCCGACGATGTTGTCGAGCGGCGCATGCAACACGAGCAGGGCCTTGTGCATGTGGCCGATGCGCTCGCGCACGGTCTGCTGGCGCAGATCGTCGAGGAACTCCTTGCGGATGGTGAAGGTGCGGCCGGCCAGTTCTACCTCGGCCTTGCCCTCTTCCTCGATGCGCTCGACGTGGCAATGGAAATTCTGGATGACGTGCTCGGCGTCGGACGGCGCGCCGATGACGGCGACGGCCTTTACTTCCGGCACGTCGGGGGCGGCAACCAGCACCGCCGCGCCGCCGAGCGAATGGCCGATCAGCAGGCTCGGCGCTTCGAAATGTTGCCGCAGATAGTCGATTGCCGCGTGCAGGTCACCCACATTTGAGGAGAAGTCGGTCGATGCGAACTCGCCTTCCGACGAGCCCAGACCAGTGAAGTCGAAGCGCAGCACGGCAATGCCGTGACGGGTCAGCTCACCGGCGATGCGGCGGGCGGCGGCCAGGTCCTTGGAACAGGTGAAGCAGTGCGCGAACAGCGCGTAGGCGCGCACCGGACCCGCCGGCAGATCGAGACGGGCGGCAAGGGTTGCGCCGTGGCTGCCGGGAAAGCTGAGCGACTGCATGCGAGGCGCCATGGAAACCCTCCGTTGGCGATGGTCCGTTGGAGCTGGCGAAGGATGCGTCGTGGCATAGGCCCTGACGAGGGGCCTCCGAGCATTTTGCCTACACGTTGAAACGGCAAAATGCTCCGTCGCTTTTTTGGCCGCATCTTTGTCGACGCCAATTGGTTCAATTGGCTGCGCGATGCTCTATTTCTCTTCCTTATCAGCCATCACGCGCGCCAGTTCGGCCGCTTCGTCGTCGGACAGGGCCGCCGTATCCTTGGCTGCCACTTGCGTATTGCGCCGACGGTAGCCAACGACGATGGCGATGATGCCAAGCACCAGAACCGCCGGGGCGCCGACATATAGCAGCACCGTCTGGGCGCTGAAGCGCGGCGCCAGCAGCACGAACTGACCGTAGCGGTCAACGAGGAAGTCAATCACTTCGCTGTCGGTGTCGCCTTCCTTCAGCCGTTCGCGCACGAGAACGCGCAAATCCTTGGCGAGATCGGCGTTGGAATCGTCGATCGACTGGTTCTGGCAGACGAGGCAGCGCAGTTTCGCCGACAGGTCGCGGGCGCGTTGCTCGAGCTTGGGGTCGTCGAGCATCTCGTCGGGCTCGACGGCGTGGGCGGGAACCACGAATGCGGTGAGACACATCAAGACGGCAAACAGGATCTGTCGCATGATTCTACTCCGCCGCCGCTGCTGTCTGGCGTTTTTTCGCCCGCTTGGGCGCGCCGATGCGCAGCCGGCGATCCGTCATCGAAATCACGCCGCCGAACGCCATGACCAGAGACCCGAGCCAGACGAGGGTCACGAACGGTTTCCAGTAGAGACGTACGGCCAGACCGCCGCCACCCTGCTGATCGCCGATGGCGAGATAGACCTGCGAGAAGCCGATGGTGTAGATCGCCGACTCGGTCGTGGGCATGCCGCGCGCGGTGTAGACGCGCTTCGACGGATCGAGCTTGGCGACCATTTCGCCGCCTTTGCTCAGCTCGAAATGGGCAGCGTATTCCTTGAAGTTCGGGCCGTCGCGGGTTTCGGAACCAAGCAGCTTGACTTCGTAGGCTCCGATGTCAGCGGTATCGCCGGCCTTCATGACGAGGATGTGCTCGGTTTGCCAGGCGGACGTGACGACGATGCCGAGAACGGTGACGCCGACGCCGAAATGGGCGAGCGCGGTGCCAATGACGGTGCGCGGCATGCCGGCAAGACGCGTCAGCGACTGGCCGAACGGCACGCGGAGCAGCTTCATGCGGCTGGCCATTTCGGCAAAGGCGCCGATCATGATCCAGGCGGCAAGGCCGACGCCGATCACGGCAAGCAGCGGACCACCATCAACCAGCCACGCGGTGATGGCGGCTGACAGGATGGCAAGGCCAAACGCCACGAACAGCCGCTGCGTCGCGCCGACGATGTCGCCGCGCTTCCAGGCAAGCAGCGGGCCGAACGGCGTGGCGATCAGCACCGGCAGGATCAGCAAGCCGAAGGTCATGTCGAAGAACGGGGCGCCGACCGA
Source organism: Hyphomicrobiales bacterium (assembly GCA_002869065.1). Lineage (NCBI taxonomy): Bacteria > Pseudomonadati > Pseudomonadota > Alphaproteobacteria > Hyphomicrobiales > Hyphomicrobiales bacterium. The sequence continues at coordinate 116,918 of PKTR01000001.1, read as the reverse complement.
GATCTTTTCGCCGGTGGTCGCTTCGAGCATGAGCGGATAGAGCGTGCCGAACAGGACGGCCGCGCAGGAGGCGGTCAGGAACAGATTGTTGAAGACCAGCGCGCCCTCGCGGCTGATCGGCGAGAACAGGCCGCCCTGCCGCAGCATGGGCGCACGCCAGGCAAACAGTGCAAAGGCGCCGCCGATGAAAAGCGCGAGAATGCCGAGGATGAAGACGCCGCGCGTCGGGTCGGTCGCAAAGGAATGCACCGAGGTGAGCACGCCCGAACGCACCAGGAAGGTGCCGAGCAGCGACAGCGAAAAGGTCAGAATGGCGAGCAGAATCGTCCAGACCTTCAGCGCGTCGCGCTTTTCCATGACGATTGCCGAATGGAGCAGTGCGGTGCCGGCAAGCCACGGCATGAAGGAAGCGTTTTCAACCGGATCCCAGAACCAAAAACCGCCCCAGCCGAGCTCGTAGTAGGCCCAGTAGGAGCCCATCGCGATGCCGAGCGTGAGGAAAATCCAGGCAATCAGGACCCAGGGACGGACCCAGCGCGCCCAGGCGGCGTCGATCCGTCCTTCGAGAAGGGCGGCAGCGGCAAAGGAGAAGGCGATCGAGAAGCCGACATAGCCGATGTAGAGAAGCGGCGGATGGATGGCGAGGCCGATATCCTGCAGGATCGGGTTGAGGTCACGTCCCTCGATGGGCGCCTGCGCGATACGCTCGAACGGGTTCGAGGTGAACAGGATGAAGGCGAGGAAGGCGACGCACACCCAGGCCTGGACGGCCAGCACGTTGGCCTTCAATGTCTTCGGCATGTTGTGGCCGAAGGCGGCGACCAGCGCCCCGAAAAGCGCCAGAATGAGCACCCACAGCAGCATGGAGCCTTCGTGATTGCCCCATACGCTGGTGTATTTGTAGAGCAGCGGCTGGGTCGAGTGGGAGTTGGCCCAGACGTTCTGCAGCGAGAAATCCGACAGGACGTAGGCCTGCGTCAGCGCCACAAAGGCAACGCCGATCATCAGGAACTGAACGCCGGCGACCGGGCCGGCGATCGCCATCAGCCGCCCGTCGCGGGTAGCGGCCCCCCAGATCGGAATGATCGACTGGATCAGCGCCAACGCCAGGGCAAGTACGAGGGCGTAGTGGCCAAGTTCGACAAACATCGGTCCGATGTCCTCCCGTGCATTCCGGTTAAGGCGCGACCGGATCAGGCCGCCATTCCCGGTTCAAGGAAATAGCGGCACCCGGCCGGATGCGCCACCCTTCTCGCAACGTCAGTTGGTTTCGTTGCCCTGCCACACGCCCTGTTCCTTAAGCGCGTCGGCGACTTCTTTCGGCATATAGGTCTCGTCGTGCTTGGCGAGCACGCTGTCGGCCTCGAAGGTTCCAGCTGTCGTCATCACGCCTTCGGTGACGACGCCCTGCCCCTCGCGGAACAGATCAGGGAGAATTCCCTTGAAGGTGACCGGGACGACGTTGGCGGTGTCGGTGATCTTGAAGGTGATGACTTCGCCTTCGCCGCGCACAACGGACCCTTCCTCGACGAGACCGCCGAGGCGGATGCGCTGTCCGGCCGGGATCTGTTTCGTCGCGACATCGGTCGGGCTCTGGAAGAACACGATCTGGTCTTCGAGGGCGAAGAGAACGAGGCCAACGGCGACGGCAACGACGAGGCCGGCCATTCCGATCAGGGTCAAACGACGCTGCTTGCGCGACATTGTTCTTACTCTTTCTCCGTTTCGGAGCCGGTGGCGATCTTTGGACCGTACCGCTCCCTCTTCCCGGTTAACGACCGTAGCCCCGTTCGACGGTGCCCACGGTCATGTGTCGAGCCCCAGCCCCAGATTACATCACCTATTCCGGCAAACCGAGACGTTTGCCGATCGCGGCCAACCGTTCAAGCGCTGCCGCGTCGTCAGCGTATGCGGCGCGCGCCTTGGCGAGCGCGGCCACTGCTTCGTCCTTCTTGCCCAACACACCGTACGCATTGAGCAAACGCAACCATTCGTCGACCGTACCACCATCGCTTTCGAGGCGTTCGGCCAGTCCGCTGACCATGTTCTGGATCATCGCCTGGCGATCTTCCGGCGCCATCGCCTGAACACGTGCGACGTCTTCAGCGCTCGGCGTCGGTCCGCGCGCGCCATCCGTCGATTTAGCTGCGGCCTGAGCCGGCGGTGTTGCCGGCGTCACTGGCGCCATGCCGGCGGCCTGACGAGCCGACGCGAGCTGGCGTTGGGCAAACGGCACCCACGGCGCCTCCGGATCCGCGTCCTTCAGCAACGCGTCCCAGGCAGCAACGGATTCGGCGTGCTTGCCTTGCTGGTTGAGCGCAACGGCGAGGAAAAAGCGCGGACGAACGGCCTTCGGATCGAGTTTGACCGCGCGTTCGAACGCTGCGCGGGCCTCGGGGGTCACGGTTCCGTCTTCCTGGGCGACGTGGGACTCGCCGAGACCGGCTTCGAGATCGGCGTTCGGGCCGTTCAAGCGTAGCGCGTTGGTAAAGGCGGTGATGGCCTTTTCGGTTGCGCCAATGCGCAGATAGATCGGTGCGACGATGGCCCAACCACGGCCGTCGTCCGGGTTTTCCGCGAGGAAGTTTTCCATCCGCTTGACGAGCGCGGCGATATCATTGCCGCCATGCACGTTTTGCAGGCGGCCGGCGAGCGGCTGATCCGGCATCTGCGGCGAGCCAAGCGACCAGTAAAGCCCGCCCGCAAGCACCGGTACGCCGATGAGCGCCAGCCCAATCACGGCGAGACGGCGACCCCCGCTGCTGCCTCGCGGGCTGCCCTCGTCCGCCTCGCGCGACGCGCGCAGCAGACGGCGCGCCACTTCGCTTCGTGCGGCTTCCGCCTCCTGCGGATTGAGCGTGCCGAGTTCGACGTCTCGATCGATCTCGCCGAGCTGATCCTTGTAGACGGCCACATCGTGTTCGGACTTCGAGGCAACCGAAACCCGCGCGCGCAGCAGCGGCACCAGGACCGCCGCAATCGCAATCACCGTCAATGCGGCCAAGATAGCCCAAAACGTCATCGTCACCGGCGCTTTCCAACTTCCAAACAACACTTCAGGCAACCATGCCGACAATGGTCGACAATGGCCCCTGTTCGCGCAGCCAATGGCATATCCGCGAGCGCGGCTCAATCCGTAGGACTGCGCTTGCCGGTTCGCGAGTTGTCGGGGAAGAGGTAGTTCGGCTTAGGCCGGTGGGCAACAGCAACGGGCAAGAAAGTGCCAAAAGGTCGCGGCATTTCCGCTTCTGCGATTATCGAAGGGCTTGAAAACCTAGCCGTTTGAGGCCTTTTTCGACGAAGCCTGCAGCGCGTTGGCGCGACTGCGCCGCATCGTCTTGGTGTACTCCTCGCCAAAGACCATCGACGAGAAATGCAGCGCGGAGGCGAGTTTCCTGTCGACGACTTCCGCTGCATGGCCGGTCGACTTGCGCAACGTTTCGAGCAGCGCTGCCGATAACAGCTCGAGCGCCTGCTCGACACGCCGCCAGGTCACCGTCAGCACTTCGTTGAGGGCAAAGCTCTCCCGGCAACGGCGAACCTCGGCGAGGATTGCGAGGCCACGCTCGGCATCCTCGGCCTCGTAGTCGTCGAAACGCGCGCTGGCTTCGTTTGCAGGATTGTGCCGCAGTGTCCGGTTGACCATCCCGGCGACCGGTTCGATCTGGGCTTTGATCGCTTCGGAGATATCGCGCCGGGCGCTGGCTACGATCGCAAACCAGTCGGGCGCCGAGTCTAGATCTATTTCGACCGCGAGCTTGCGCTGGACCAGGTGGTAGGCGCGCAGCGATTCGAGCAATTGGTCCGTCGGCACGCGCACGTGGAGGTCATGCTGGACCTTGGCGACGGCGTATTCGAGCTGGTGAAGCGCGAGGCGCACGAAGACCGAGAACGGCGTCGATGCCAGCGCCTTGCCGTTGTCGGTGCCGCCAAGAACCACTGCAAGCGGGACCAGCAGCGCGGGGTGGTCCAGCCTCGCCAACAGTGCGACCGCCAGCCAGTCGCCGTCACCGGACGATTCGGTCAGGAAGCGGCGAATGCGGTTCGTTACCGGACTATCCTTTTCGATGTCGTGCGCCGTGATCACGTCCGGCATCTGTTCGAGGACAGCGGCAAGCACCGGGTAGCGGGCATCGATCGCGAGCAGATCCTCAAGATCCTTGATGACCGACATGCCGCCGAGTTGCGACGCAAGCCGCGCGTAACCTCGCGGGACTTCCCGCAGTTCCTTGAGATGCGCGCGGACTGTCGGCAGTACTTCACCACGCAGCTTTTCACCGCATGCGGCGATGTCCGACTCCTCGAAATTTCCCGATTTCAGATTGAACTCGTGCATCAACTGGTCGACACGACCCGGCACAACATCGCGGGTTATCCAGATCCAGATCGGTTTGAGCGAGCTACGGGCAATTCTGCCGGGAAACTTCAGACCGCTGGAACCGTCGAAGAGAAACTGGGTGAATGGGTCGAAGAACGACCGCATGAGATGATCGCGGCGCGGTTTTTCAACGCCGTTTTTTCGCACCAGCGGGCGCGCAAAGGACAGAATCATGTCGAATTGCGGCTGGCTTTCGCCACGATTTTTCGCGGCCTCGACGCTGGCCACGAGCATATGTCTCGCCTGCGGCGACAATTCCTCGATGAATGTCTGCAGTTTCTTCGACATGACCGATAAACAAGTACCCGGGTGAACGGCCCCGCATCCGATGACGCGCAGGATTCCCGGCCATCAAATCGAAAAGCACTTAACATTCAATTAGCGCAACGCCCCGCAGCGCTGATTTCCCATTTAAGTTCCAGCCGTTGCCGGGCACCCGCGCATTCGGGTTTTTCGCAGTGCGACAATACAGGCAAAAAGAAAGGGGGCGAACGATCGCCCCCTTCCCGCTGGAATTTCAGGTCTTTGCGCGGTTCGATCAGGAGATCTGCCGCCACGTTCCATCGGGCGTCCGGCAGGCGGTGCCGCGGACGACCTCAGGCCGGCCGGCGATGTACACTGTATGGGTGTAATCGCGACACTGACGGCTGTTGATACGATAGGCCGGACCCGGCACCACCTCACCATAATTGCCGCTGTCGGGATTGCGCCAGTTCACCGGGGTTCCCGAACGGTTGAATTCGAGCGCACGCATCTCGGCTTCATAGGCAGCGCGACGATCTGCATCGTCCAGCGCCTTGCCAATCTCGGAACCGATCAGGCCGCCGATCACAGCACCTGCGGCAGTTGCGACCGCCTTTCCGGTGCCGCCGCCAAACTGGTGGCCGATCACGCCGCCAGCGACTGCGCCAGCCACCGTGCCGATTCCCTGCTTGGGGCCGACTTCGTTACATCCAACGAGGCCGACGCCAACCACAGCGATAGCCAGAACCCTCGCGAGTTTCATCTCCATAATACCTCACTTTCGGGGACGCCATGCTTCGATAAAAGCCTCGAAACGTGAAGGAAACCCTACTGCATCCCACCCCACAGGTTTCACCAACCCGGTCGCACAGATTCGTGGCCGAATTGGGTCAAAATTCGCAGTTTCATACGGACGGCAATTCGAGCACCGCCCCCAATCCTCCCAGTTCGGACTGCTCGAGCGACAGCCGCCCGCCATAGAGTCCGGCAAGTTCGGCAACGATCGACAATCCAAGGCCGGAGCCCGGCACGGTTTCGTCCAGGCGCTTGCCGCGCTTGAGTGCTTCGCGGCGCTGTTCGGGTGTCAGTCCGGCACCATCGTCGGCAACCTCGATGCGTAGCATCGCGCGATCGCCGCCGATGCGCTCAGTCACGCCGCGGAGCGACACCACAACCTCCCCTTTTGCCCATTTGCAGGCATTGTCGAGGAGGTTGCCGAGCATTTCTTCAAGATCCTGCTGCTCGCCGGCAAAACGCAGGCTCTCGTCGCCAATCATGCGGATATCGAGCCCGCGGGTTTCGTAAATCCGCTGCATCGCGCGCACCAGACGGGTCGCGACCGGCCCGACGGAAGTAACTGCGCCGATAATACGCCGCTGTGCGGCCATTCGCGCGCGTTCAAGATGATGTGCGATCTGGTCCTGCATCTGTTCCGACTGCTCGACGACCTTGTTCGCGAGCGGACCGCTCTGCGCACGAGATTCGTTGAGGATCACGCTCAATGGCGTTTTCAGCGCATGCGCAAGATTGCCGACATGGGTGCGGGCGCGCTCCACCACCTGACGATTGGATTCGATGAGAGCGTTCAGTTCATTCGCGAGCGGCGCAATATCGCGGGGATATTCCCCATCGAGGCGGTCCTTCGATCCGGTGCGGATCGCCGCAAGCGCCTCGCGCATCCGCCCGAGCGGCCGCAGGCCGATACGGACCTGCAGGATGATGCCGATCACCAGCCCGATACCGAGCAGCGCGAGAGCACCAGCCACGCTGTAGCGGAAGCCCGAAATCTCGTTTCGAATATCATCGGCATTGCCGGCAACCGTAACGAGATAGGCGGTGTTGTCAGGGAAAGTGATGCGGCGGGACAAGATGCGCAATTCGGTCCCGCCCGGTCCGATGCCATAGCCCTTCCAGGGGCGGGACCCTGTCGCAGCCGCTTCGCTCGGTGCCGGGAGTGCCAGCGTGTCGCCGGCCAGAGACTCCGACGTCAGTACGATGGCAGCGGTATCGGCGCGCGATATCAGCCAATACCAGCCCGACAAGGGCAGCGCGAAGCGCGGCTCGCCGAGATTGCCGGGATCGGGGAGTTCCGCGGACGTATCGGCGTCAAAAGTCAGTTCGCCGATCAGAACCTTCAAATACACACCGAGACGCTCGTCGAACGCGCGTTCTACCGAGCGTTGATAAAGTGTCGTGATAAAGAGACCGGCGAGCACCAGCGTCACCGCGCTCCAGAGCACGGCCGTGAACAGCAGACGGAAAGCAAGCGATTGGGGCTGACCGGACATCACACTCCCCGACGGAACCGTCCGGAAGCCGGCAGCGTGCCCGCAAGAAACGATGTCGGCGCCATGGCGTTCCTCACGCCTGCTCTTCCGGCGTCACCAGCCGATAGCCGAGACCGCGAATGGTCTCGATAACGTCGACGCCGAGCTTCTTGCGCAGGCGACCGATGAACACTTCAATGGTGTTGGAATCCCGATCGAAATCCTGGTCGTAGAGATGCTCGACAAGTTCGGTGCGTGAGACCACGCGGCCGCGATGATGCATGAGATAGGCAAGCAGCCGGTATTCGTGGGAGGTCAGTTTCAGCGGGTTGCCGTCAACCGCCACGCGGCCGGTGCGGGTGTCGAGACGGACAGGCCCGCACTCGATTTCGGCCGATGCGTGCCCCGCCGCACGACGCACCAGCGCGCGGATCCGGGCGAGCACTTCCTCAATGTGAAAGGGCTTTGCGACATAGTCGTCGGCGCCGGCGTCGATGCCGGCGACCTTGTCGCTCCACCGGTCGCGCGCAGTCAGAATGAGAACAGGCATGGTGCGCCCGTCGCGCCGCCACTGTTCGAGGACGCTGATCCCATCCATCTTTGGCAAGCCGATATCGAGCACGACGGTGTCGTACGGCTCGGTGTCGCCGAGGAAATGTCCTTCCTCACCGTCAAACGCGACATCGACCGCGTAGCCGGCGTCGGTCAAAGCCGCACGCATCTGCCGGTTGAGGTCCGGATCGTCTTCTACGAGCAAAATGCGCACTGGCTTCCCCTTCGACAAGGCGCGTTTCGTTCAAATGGAGGTGCGTCAGTTCCGTCCCATACGGGCGCCGCTGCGCGCGTTGAAGCGGACACGAATGACATTGCCGTTCCCCTTGAGAACGGTGACGCGATAGAAAAGGGTACCGCCACGTTCGCACAGGCGAACGTTCACGATCTCCCCGCGAATCTTGTTGCGAACGGCAGCGAGGCGAACGACCGCTCCCGAATTTATCAGGGCGCGCATTTCGCCTTTGCTCAGGCAGGCAGCCGACGCGGCGCCACCAACTGACAGAGTCAGAAAGATCGCGACCAGCGGAACAACAAAATAGCTGCGGAATGCGCGTTTGAGCATCATGTCACGCGGTTTAGGGCATCATCGCTGAACGAGCGATGAATGGGATCATGCGGGTGTGCGACTGCAGGAAGCGCGTGCAACCTGCGCTCGGCTTGGATCGCCGACAATGCGCCGGCGCGTGAGAGTGCCGCAAATTCAGACGTCACTCAACATCGCGCCGGGCAGATCGAGAACGGTCAGCGAATACGGGACTTCGCCGTCACCCGCCCGATCAGGGCGACCGCGCCGGACACGGACGTTGTCGCCGCAAGCGCGACGTCGACGAGCTGTGCCTGTTCGGCAGCACTGACGGTGAAACCGAACAGGCCGGCGACACTGGCGGCAATGGTGACGGCGGCAGCCCAGACGGTTTTCGAGCGGTACCAGGGTTTGATCGCGTTCATGGAAGGCTCCTGTGGCTTTTGGAAATGAGCGCTGAAAAGGCTAAGCCGGCCGAATTGAAGCGACCGGCCGAGGCATCAACGTCGGAATTGTGAGACGAGAAAACGGGTGCGGACGCGGATTGGATCAGATGTCGCCGCTCTCATCGGGTGTCGCGTCGGCGATTTGATTGCCGGCAGCGACCCATTCGGCGAGAGCCCGACCGGCGGCGCTATCGGATCCGACGGGAACGAAAACCGGCTGACCATCGATCTCGACGCGCGCGACGGCGCCGGACTCGATATACTGTGCATTCGTGATGATCATGCTCACAACTCCGCATCTGCTGTGATGGCACCGCGGACATACGTCCGGCCTGCAGCCGTTGCCGCGGCGCGGATGAAACAGCCCCCCGCGTAAATCACGTGGGCCTCTAGCGTCGATCCGTCGATACCCGCCGAAAAGGCCAAGTCGAGGGAAATGGCCGGCGCAACACGCATGCGACTGGGGTAAACCACCGAGGTCAGGACGCAATAGGTTGCTCCGGCCTCAGCCGCGTATCCCGCTTCACCAAATGGCAGGCCCTGGACGTAGTAGCGCTGCACCAGCGGCCACTCGATCGCCTCGGGGCGCCACTCAAACGGCGTCGCGTGTGGGCCACGCTCAAACTGGGCGCGGGCAAACATCGTTTCCGCAGATACCGACAGCTTGAGCGTGACGTCGCCCGTTGAACCGGTCGGCACAGTCAGCGTCACGCCGCGACGGCCGCTACCGGCCGCGATGGTGCCGGTCACGCCATCGACGTCGACGGCGATGGCGGCCGTGGGGTTTTCGACCGAGACCGTAATTGTCGCGCCGGCAAGGCCGGGCGCTTCGATCACCTGCTCGATTGCGCCCGATGTCAGCGTTACCACGCCCCCGGAAACCGAAAGAGACGCCCCGCCGGCCGACGCCCTCCAGCGGTCGTGACCATATTCGCCGGCCGCCAGAGCGCCGCCGGCAAAGGTCCGCTGGTTGATGCGGAAATCGCCGTTGATGAGGTAGTTTCGGAAACCGGCGAGCGGCCCGCCATTGATGGCGGCGACCTCTGCTCCCGCCGCCATGCGCACGACGCCGGTGGCGGCATCGGCCTCCAGCGCTTCGACCCAACTCGTTCCGTCGGCGCTCACTTTCAAACGGAACGTATCGTCGCCTTCAATCCCGAGTTCCGCCCTCCCCGACCAGCCGGTCTGGAAGAGGAGAGAAGCGGTGTCCCCTGCTGCCTCCTTGTCGACGACGAAACGAACGTCGCCCGTACCGCCATCACCGGCCTCGACCGGCGCGAACAGAACCGCATTCGATTTCACCGCGAGCTTGTTGGTGGCGTCCGGCGCGGTGTTGACACCAAGGCTGTCGAAGACCGGATCGTCGGGGACATAGGTGTCCACCGCGATCCACGCGTCGCCGCGCCATACGGCAAATTCGCCGTCCGCCTCCACCCAGGCGAACCAGCCGGGGTTGGGTGCGCGGATTGTCCATACGCCGTCATCGTAGATGGCGACGGAATTGTCGTGCCCGGCCCAGTCGCCAGTCGCCGACGTGGCAATGATATGGCGATCCCCCTCTTGCGGGGAGGATGGCGGTTCGGTGCGGTTCTTGTCGACGACAGAGAGCTGCACCAACGCGTCGAGAAGCAGCAAGGCCTCGTTATGGGTAACGTGCTTCTGTGCCTGCGAGGCCAGGATGTAGGGGAGTGTCAGGTGGGTAGTGTCAGACATTGAGTGTTACCTCGCGAGGAATGCCGGCGCCGAAGTCGTTGAGTTGCGCGACACGGAGCGTGATCGTTGACGGAAGGACGCCGAAATCTGCGATCTGCTGCGCGGCGCTGTAGGTGGCTCGTGGGGTATCGGTCTCGACACTGCGGACAATTGTGCCGCCATCGAGAATCTCGACCTGATAGAGCTGCTCGCTTTCACCGAGCGGCACATCGCGGCCTTCCCAGGAATCCCCGTCGGTGCGCGTCCGCCGGATCCAGCTCAGGGCCAGATCGCCGGATGCTGCGTCGCGTCGCGCGCGGATATGAACCGGACTGTAAGGGCGCAAGCCCCGACCGCCGGCAGTAAAGCTGATTTCACGGAAGGCCTGGTCCGCGACGTTTCGCCGGCCCGGACCAACGCGATAGATCAACGGGAGACCGATCTCGCTTCGGCGGATCGAGAGATTGACCAACGCGTCGTTGAGCAGGACCACGCGGGCGCCCACAGCGCTGCCGGCGGCCATCGCATCCTCGGTCCCGAGTTGCGCGCGCAACAGTCGCGACAGCGTGTAGGTTCGCGACGCGGTGAGTTCGGCATTGACGAATTGCAGGACTTCCCACCCGCCGTCCGTCGTCTCCACGGCAATCGCGTTGGCGCCGTTGAGAACGCGGATCTCCTCGCGCGACGAAAAGCCTGCATTGTAGAGGCGTACCGAAAGCGTATTGCGGCGATCCCACACCCCGACCGGACCGGGCTGCAGCGCGGTCAGCGTCTCGCCGATGACGGCGCGCCGCGAAACACTGTCGTGCAGGCGGAAACTGTCGCCCGTTTCGGAACGCCAGACCGCGGCCGTGCCATACCAGGGTCGCGCGTGAACCGCGAGATAGGGGGCGCGCGCATTGTCGTCGTCGTTCAATCTCGGAAGATCGAGGAAAACCGCCACGGGCTTGCCGAAGACCGTAACCGGTCTGGTGGCGCGGGTGTCATCGCTCGACCCCGTCGGGCGGAACGCATCGGGATCGATCGAGCGGGCCTCGATGCGCCGCAATCCGGCATCTTCTATGCGTTCGACAAGCACGGCCTGATCGCGCCCGCCGGCATTCAGTTCAACGAGGTCGCCGACCTCGATCTCGGCGCGTTCCGGCGAGATCGAAAAGGTGAAGCGTTCGCGACTTGCCCAGATATCGTGAAGCTGGACCTCGGTCGCGGCCTGCGCGGTCGCCATCGGCGCGACCAGCGCCATCTCGGTCGAGGAAAAGCGTGCGCTCGACCCGAGCAGATGGCGCGTTCCGGCTGTTGCGTGCTCGTAGTCACGGCCGCTGTCGAGGAAGCCGATCCGCACTTCCTGCGGCAATTCGGTTTCCTGGGCGCGGGTGACACTGATGCGCGCGGCATCCTTGTCGGCGACAGCGATATCGGCGTCTTCGATTACCGCTTCGGTTGCCTTCACCCTCCCCTCGAAGCGCATCCGCGTACCGGTGTCGACAGCGGTGAAGCGGAAGGCTTCGGCGAGCGGATCGATCGCCGCGCGTGCCGAAACCGGCCGGTCAAGCACGTAGCCGTCGATGACGCCCTCGATGCGGCCGATGTCAGCCCCCGACACGTCGTAGTAGTCGAGCAGGGCCTTGATGAGCGCCTCAAGGGACAATCCACCGAGACGCCCTGTGAGCCAGTGGCCGTATTGCCAGTTGGTGCCGTCGGACCACACGTCGGTGAGCGTTGGAAACGCCGGATAGGGCCGTGCGTCCCAGGTCCACAAAAAGGTATTGTCGAGATCGACCATGCGGCCGCCATAGACCGAGGAGAGCGGGTTGGCGCCGGCAGTGAAGGCCTCGTGATCGTGATCCCAGTAACTCAGCACCGCCTCGAGAAACCGGCGCTGCATGAAGTCGTCGCGCACACCGCTCGAGAAATAGGGAAAGAAGGACTCCGAGGATTTGGGATCGTAGAAGACGTTCGGTTGGTTGGCGCCGCGGTCGACGGCGGGGCAGCCGATCTCGGTGAACCAGATCGGTTTCGATTGCGGCACCCAGGCGGTCTTCGTCGCGGACTCGACGCCGCCCGGACGATCGTAATGCGGCTCGCCCCACCAGGCCTTGAGGTCCTTGTAGCGAAAGACCCAGGGCTTGCCGTATGCGCCATCGGTGACCGCCGTGCGGATACCGAGTTCGCGGTCGGACGAACTTGCGTAATACCAGTCGAACCCCTCGCCAGCGGCGACGTTGCCGCGCAGATAGTCGAGGTCGTAGACCGAGGGGGCGATCGCGGTGTCGGCATGGTCGCCGTCGCGCCAGTCGGCGAGCGGCATGTAATTGTCGATGCCGACGGCGTCGATACCCGAGCTCGCCCAGAGCGGGTCGAGGTGGAAATAGACGTCGCCGCTGCCGTCGCCCGGTTGGTGGCCGAAATACTCCGACCAGTCTGCGGCATAAGTGACCTTGCTCCCCGCCCCGAGCACTGATTTGACGTCTGCGGCGAGATCGACGAGCGCGTCGACAAAGGGATAGGTCGATGCGTTGGAGCGAACCGTGGTGAGGCCACGCATTTCGGAGCCAATGAGGAAGCCATCGACGCCGCCGGCGACCACCGCGAGGTTGGCGTAGTGAAGGATCATGCGGCGGTAGGACCATTCCGCACCGGTGTAGTGCACCCCTCCCCCGCTGATGAAGAAGTCGCCGGGCGCCGCGTTTCCGACGAAGGCCGCGACCTGCGCGGCTGCCACTGCTGTCTGATCGACCGTGCCGGTCTCGCCCGGCGCAGCATGGCAGGTGATCCGCCCTCGCCAGGGATAGGTCGCCTGCTGCGTCCCTCCATAGGGGTCCGGCAGGCTGTTCGACTTCGGCACGTCCATCATGATGAAGGGATAGAGGACGACGCGCAGCCCGCGCCGTTTGAGGTCGGCGATCGCAGCGACGACCGCTTCGTCGGACGGCGAGCCACCAAAGGCCGGGCGCTCGTCGACCCAGGAAACGAGATGCGCGGACTCACGGCCGAGGCCGGCGACGCTCCAGGTCGCGCCGTCCGTGTTGCGGTCGCGCATCTCGACGCCGGGCATGATCGCGCAGTCGCCGCAGCGCAAATCATTGCCAAACCACGCGACGACGAGCGCGACGCTCTCAAGGTTCGGGCATGTCGCGACCAGATCGTCGATGGAGGCGAGCCAGTCGGTGTCGGCGCTGCCGGTGTGGCGATTGTCGGCGACGGTGGACTCGTCCCAGTCGACGCGGGTAACCAGCCGGTCGAGATAGCCGAACTCGGTGCTGCCGGGGATGACGGTGACAGCCCGGATCATCGGTTCCAGCTGGTCGAGCCTCCGTGCGACCTCGAAGGTGAGCTGCGGGATGCGATTGCCAAAGGCCTCCAGCGCCATACGCTCGAACACGACATAGACCGTACCGCGATAGGTAGGGACATCGTCGGTTTCCTGCTTGGCGGCGATCAGCGCGTCGGCCTCTTGCGTCTCGGTGCCGCGATAGACCCGATAGGTGTAGAGGCTTTGGTCGAGCGGCTTGCCGTCGGCCCAGATGCGGCCGATGCGGGTAATCGGCCCCTCGCAAAGCGCGACGGCGAAGTTGGCGTAGTACTCGTAGGTGCGGACGGTCGCGCCGCCCCCCTTGCCGCCCTGTTCTTCCTCATTGACGACCTCCTCGTAGTCGGTCGCCCAGATCACCTGACCGGCGATGCGGGTGCGGCCGTAGATGCGCGGGATCGGCGAGCCTTCCGTCGACGTCTGGACGGAGAGATCGTCGAGGCGCGGTCCCTCGGTGACCTGATCGGCGGTGAACAGCGCACGGTCGACCGCGTAGCCGGCGAGCGCCCCGGCGGCGCGGCCGAGCATGCCGCCGAAGCTGCCGGCAATCGAGGCGCCGAGCGCCTGGCCGGCGACCTGAAGAACGAGTGTGGCCATCAGTCGATTGCTCCGGGAAAACGGAATGCGTGAAAGAGATGCCGTTGCCACCACTCGCCGAGGTGGGTTTCGGCGACGGCAGCGGCTTCATAGGCGTGGACGATGGTGGTCGGGGTGGCGACGATTGCCGCGTGCTTTGCCGGCAGATGCTGCCGCCAGCGAAACAGAACGACCGAGCCCGGGCCGAGGTCTTCAACCGGAATCTCGACCAGATGGCGCCGAGCGGCTTCGAGAAGCTGATCGCGTCCGGCGGCCTCGGCCCAGTCGGCGCTGTAGGACGGCGCCTTTTCCGGTTCGGGACCAAGCAGACCACGCCACACGCCGCGCACCAGTCCGAGACAATCACAACCGACACCCTTGAGTGAGGCCTGGTGCCGGTATGGCGTGCCGATCCAGCTTCTCGCTTCGGCAACGATCCGTTCGCTGGAGAGCGCGCTCACAGCAGAGCCTCGCCGTCGCTGTCCTCGCCGATTTCGGGATAGGAGAGCACGAAGTCGTTGCCCGGCATGTGCGGGAAGCCGCGGAAATTCTCGGTATTGGCGAATTTCGCAATGCAGGTTTCGAAGCACTTGTCGCAGCCGGCCCGGACGATGAATGCGTCGCCCGCTTCGATCGGCTCGGCCGTTGCCTGCCACAGCGAAAGCGTGATGGTCGCGGCGCGCGTGTGCGCCTTGATCTCGGCGCGGGCACCGGCATTTGCGCCCGTCGTCCATTCGAGAAGGCCGCGCGAGAACCAACCGTCTTCAAAGCCGGCGAGACCGCTGACGGTGATGCGCCGGCGGCCGTCGCCGCCGGTCACGGCGCCGTCGGTCATATAGGCGCTGTCGTCGTTATCGACGCCACATCGGGCATCGCCGAGCGTCGCGTCGCAATGGCGCGAAAATAGCCGGCCGCGCGGCTGATCGAGCTGATGCGACAGGCTGCGGATCTCGGCGCGAAAGGCGTCGTCTTCCTGCGTGATCTCGCCAAGATTGCCGCGTCCGATCACCAGCCGCTCGCTGACCATGTTCCAGTTGACCAGCCAGACGGTGACCTCGGCGTTGTCCCACAGCCCGGCCTTCAGGTCGGCGTCGGAAAACCCGTTCAAGGCGAAGGCGCCAGCGACCTCGTGACCGCCGACGGCAAGGCCGGACCCGGCCGTCGTCTCGCTGGCACTGAGCCCGACCGCGGGGGAAAAGGCGATGTCGGCAAAGCCGAGTTCGCGGTCGTGATCGGTGAAACCGTATTCGGCGCCGTCGGTGCGCACGATCCGCCAGCAGCGGCAAAGCGTCGTCGCCTCGCGGGAAAGATGCTCGCCGAGAGCCTGCGAAACCGTCCTCACAGCCGCACCTCGACCATCGGGACAGCCGGAAGATTACCGGCCTGGAAGGCGGCGAGGTTGATCTGCAGACGGTCGATGTCGAAGCGCACCGGGACGTCGAATTCGTAACCGGCGGTGATGGTTGTGCCATCCGCCGGACGGCTGCCAGCAAGGAAGGTGATGATCCCGGTCGCCGTATCGACGGTGAAGTCGGTGCCTTCCTCACGGATATTGCCCGCCACCGCGACAACGACCGTGCCGGCCACGGGCTTGGTAATCGGGCGGGTGTAACGTGAGCCGCCGCCGCCATAGGCCTTGGTCAGCTGGAAGTCCCAGGTCGATCCGTCGCCGGTGGCGATCACCTGATCGAGCGGTGAGGGGTCGAGGCTCGGCTTGCATGATTTCCAGTCGAGCGGATCGCGGAAACGGAAGCCATGCAACCGCCCTCGCCGCTGCTCGAAGAAGGCTATGACCTCGTAGAGATCGTCGAGGGTGCGAATGCCGTAACCGGCATCATAGCGACGCCTCGAATCGGCCCATCGGCTGTTGCGCTTTTCCACGCCGGACGCCAGTTCGACGATCTCGGTGACCCGTTCGGGGCCACCGATCGAGCCGAAAGCGACGTCGACGGGGAAGCGCACCTCATGGAAGGACGCCGTTTCCGACATGAAATTCAGACTCCTGAATGTTATTTTGATCTGCCTCAAGGCGCATCAGTTGCGTTACGAACAGCATGACCGCCAAAGCTGATGGGGATGCGGCTCAGTTGCCGCCTGCGACCTGAGTGAGGTCGATGAGGGTCTCCGTAGCCGTCCCTGATCGGTGCGGCTTTGGCTGCTTCGATACGCCGGCGTCTGAGCCCCTCCTCGTCAGGCCCGGTGTCATAGCCCGCGTCGTCCCCGTCCGACGGCGCGGGCTAACATCGTTGTGACCTGTGTTTCCGATCGCCGGAAACTCTCCGCATCGCTTGCCGTCACATTGAAAGTCACGTTGACCGCGCCGCTGCCCGGACCGCGCACGCCGAGGCGTCCGTCGGCGCCGCGCGCCAGCGGCAGGATCGCTTCCGCGCCCGCTTCACCCGCCATGCCGATTGCATTCTGACCGAAGGGAAAGGCGACCGGCGACGACACGACGCCGCCCTTGGCAAAGCCGAAGAGCCCACTGATCGAGGGCACGAGCGAACCGAGCAGCGAGCCGCCCAGACCGCTGCCGAGCGAACCCGAAGACGCCCCCGTCAGGCCCGAGAACAACACCTCGAACAACTTGGTGAGCGAGTCCTCCAGCGGCTTCAGCGCGCTGTCGAGAAGCCGGCCGGACATCGACAGGGCGATATCCTTGAACGCGGTATCCAGGCGTTTGGCCTCCAGTACCGCGCTTTTGAGCCCGCCGGTGATATCGGTCGCGAAACCGCGCGACTGGCTCTGCAGATCGGCCAGCGTCGCGCGAAGAGTATCGGCGGCACGTTCGAGATCATCGAGACTTTCGCGGTCAAGGTCTTCGGCCATGGTGATTTTCTCCTTCGAAAGGATCCATGCGGGAGGCCTGTCCCCTGTCGGGGAAGCTGGCCATCAGGCGCGCGAGATCAGCGCGGTCGGGAGGCAAAGCGGAGCGCGGCCCCGCACCGGTCATCGCGACCAGCTCGGGCACGGACAAGGCCCAGAAGGCTGTCGGCGAAAGCCGCGCAACGCCAAGGCCGAAAGCCATGACATCGCGCCAGGGAAAGGCCGCGGGCGGCTTCGTTACCCCCGCGGCGGCGGAGGGTTTGTAGCGTCTCCCCGCCCCTCCCCGCCGGCTCCGAACGTGGCCCGCAGCAGGTCGGCGGCAATCGCCGCGAACCCGGCGGCGGCACCTTCAGCGGTCATCGATGCGACCTCATCGTCGGTGACGGCCTCGCCGCCACCACGCAGGCCGGCTCCGACGATGCGGATAAGATCGCGCGCCGACAGTCGGCCCGACGAAAAGCGCTCGGTCAGGGCGGCCAGATCATCGACGCCGAAGGCAGATTCGAGCTCCGCCAGCGCGCCCAAAGTGAGACACAGGATGCGGCTTTTGCCGTCGAGAACGGCTTCGATTTCTCCGCGATAGCGATTGACCATGGCTAGGCCGCCGTGAAGCCGAGGGCGCCGGCGGATTCAAGCGCCAGCTCATAGGTCACCTCGCCATTGTGCTCGCCGGCATATTCGAGCGCGGTGAGCTGGAACGGACCTTCGAGGGTGCCGAAGTCCGGCACGATCACCTGCCAGTCGCGGATTTCGCCGTCGAAGAACAGCTGGCGCGCCGTGGTGTCAGAAGTCGCATCCTTGAAGATGCCCGACCCGCTGACGCTGGCGCGGCGGATACCGGCACCGGCCAGCAGTTCGCGCCAGCGCCCGGTCGAACCGGAATCGGTGGCGTCGACCGTTTCGGCGTTGAAGGCGAGCCGTTTGGCGCGCAGACCGGCGACGGTGGTGAAGTTGCCGCTGCCGGTCGTGTCGATCTTCAGCAGAAGATCCTTGCCCTTTTGAGCACTCATGCGAGGTCTCCTCGGTGTGGTGAGAAATGGATCAGGCGAGCGGCTCGGTTACGGCGCGCAGCCGCAATTCGCCGCGCCAGCTGCGCCGGTCGTTGTTCTGACGGACCTCTTCGCGATCACGCCGCAGATTGATCAGCCGATGGGCGTCGAGGGTCAGATCGGCGTCGTGCAGCAGCTCGTTCAGCCTTTCGAGGACGGCAAGCGCCTGGCGTTTGCCACCCTCGCGGGTCCACACGACGAGGCTGAGGCGGTGTTCGCGGCTGGCCAGTTCGTCGCCATCGCCATCCGTCGTCACGACCGGATCGAGCGCTACGAAGGGCAGCTGCGCACCGCGCGGTGCGCCGTCGTGGATGCGCACGCCGCCGAGCAGCGCGATCAGCGTCGGATCGCCGGAAAGCGTCTCATAGACGGCCTTCTGCAAGGCCCAGCTCGGATGGGTCATCGGCCTTCCTCCTCGGCGAGGGTTTCGCTCCAGCGGCCGGTTTCGTCCGGGTCGTGAACGACGAGGATGCGAAACACGCGGCCCTCATGGGTGAGCCGCATGCCGCCCGCGACGTCGCTGCGGTGACGAATGACGACGCGGTGGGTGATGCGGCCTTCGAGCCGGTCATAGGCGTCGATCTCCGCCGCACTAGCGGGTTCGATCGCCCCCCAGAGCGTCGCGACCGGCGACCAGTTCGTCGTCGCGCCGCCACCGCCATCGTCTGTGGTGACCGGCTGTTCCACCGTCACGCGGTGCCGCAGCCGGCCGATTGAGGGGTTCGCGCTCACAGCTTGCGGGTCCGGTAGTTGGCGATGAGCGCCATCGCGGCGAGCGGCGCAACCGATGCGCCGGCATCGGCCGAGGCGGCTTCGCGGTGTTCATACCAATGGGCGACCAACATCAGGATCGCCTGACGTAACGGCGCGGGCACATCGGCGGCCTCGCCATAGCCGGCGGTGACGTCGATCTCGATGCCGTTGAGCGCCTGACCCGGCTGGGTCACCGCCGCGCCGGCGACGAGCGCAAGACGGGCCGGCGACGACACCGTGTCGACCTGATAGGCGGACGGATCGAGCACGAACGGCGCACCATCGCGGTCATATATCGTGACGGCATCGACCGAGACGAGCGGCGCAAGCGGCAGCGCAAGCTGCGCGGTGCTGGCCCAGCCATCGAAATAGACGCGCCACCCTTGCGTGATCAGCACGCGGCGGGTTTCGAGTTCGACATGGCGGCGGGCGGCAGCAATCAGCGAGGCGATCAGATCGTCTTCGTCGCTCGCGTCGATGCGCAGATGCGCCTTCGCTTCGGCCAGACTAACCGGCTCGCTCGCCGGCGGCGTGATCAGGGCGGCGGTCATGGAAAATCCTTGAGGTTTGAACGCAACGGCCCCGCCGATCGCTCGACGGGGCCGCTCCGGTCACGGCATGAGGGCGGGAGGGGAACCCTCAGTGAGGCACCACAATCGGAGCCGCGCGCAACGGGGGGAGCGCGCAGCCGCCTTAAGGGTTACGCCGTGCCGAATTTGAGGAACTTGATGGCTTCGAAATCCTGCACCCCGCCGCCGACGCGCTTGGTCGTGTAGAACAGCACGTAGGGCTTGGAGGAGTACGGGTCGCGCAGGATGCGGACGCCGAGGCGGTCGACGATCAGGTAGCCGCGGCGGAAGTCGCCGAAGGCAATCGCGGTCGCATCAGCGGCGATGTCCGGCATGTCCTCGGCTTCCGTGACGGCGAAGTTCATCAGCGTCGCCGCGCCATCGGCGGTCGCCGGCGGCTGCCAGATGTAGTTGCCGTCGGCGTCCTTCAGCTTGCGGATCTCGGCCTGGGTGCGGCGGTTCATGACCCAGTTGGCGTTCTGCCGGTAGCCCGCCTTCAGCGCGTAGACCATGTCGACCAGCACGTCGGAGGCGTCGGACGACGGGAAGGCGCCAGCCGCGCCGGTGACCACGTAACCGAGATTGCCCCAGCTCCAGGAGGACTCGTCGACCGTCGAATAGTCGAGGAAACCGCGCGGCTTGTTGACGCCGTCACCGGCAACGAAGGCAGCGCCTTCCTGTTCAGCGAAAGCTGTCTCGACCTCTTCGGCGAGCCAGGTGTCGATGTCGACGGCGCTGTCGTCGAGCAGCGAGGCGGTGGCGGCCGGCATGGCGTAGAGTTCCATGGTCGGGAAGGTCAGCTCGGCCAGCGTCGGCGATGCGGTTTCAGGCCGCGCGGCGGTCTCACCGACCCAACCGACGGCCGGACCGCTGATCGAGAATGGCTTCTTGTAGGTCGCCGATGACACTTGGCGGATGCCGGCGATGGAGCGGATCGGCGACACCTGCGCCAGCCGGCGCATGATCTCGGTTTCCGTCTCGTCCGGCACGAGGTAGCCGCCATCCGGATCGGAGCCGATGGAAAGCGCCTTTTCCTCCAGTCGGGAGAGACCGTCCTCACGGCCATGGCGCACATAGGCGTTGAAGGCGCCCTTGTGCTCAATCGCGGCGGTGGAGAAGCGGGCACCCTGCCCGCTCGACAGGCCCGGCCGGCGCGACTTGATCAGGAAGCCGTCGAGCGCCTTGCGCTGATCGTCGAGCGTCTGGTTGATGCGGACGAGCTTTTCCTCGGTCAGCGGGTCGCTGGTGCGCTGACGTTCGAGATCGGCCAGACGACGGTCATTGGTTTCCTTGAACGACTCGAAGGCCGTCATGAAGTCCTCGAAGGCCTCGGCCATATCGAGGGCCACGGTGCCGGCATCGGCACGCGGGGTCGCGGGAAGCGTGGTCATGGGATCACCTTGCAGTTTTGAGAATGTCGGTGGCGCGGGCAATCGTCGCCCGCAACCGGACGAGGTCGGGGTCCCTCACGGCAGCGTCCTGCTTGCGGCTCAGGGCGTCGTAGCCGGACCGCATCAGAATGCGGGCCTGTTTGCGCGTCAGCCCAGCATCCCGCGTGAGCTAGCGCTCGAAGGCGCGCCGGCTCGGAACCGGCGGCCCGTCGACGGTCTTGACCTTCGCCACCCGTGCGCCGGGCAGCATCGGGAAGGTCACGACCGAGATTTCCCAGAGATCGATTTCGGTCAGATGGCGCGCGCCGGTCTGCGGATCGGTGCGGCCCTTGACGGTTCGAAAACCGATGGAGAGCCCGTCGAGCACGCCTTCGCGCATCAGCGACAGCACCTCGCGGGCACGGGCCACCTCCGGCATCAGCCGGCCGCGAACGCGCAGGCCGCGGGCGTCTTCGGCAATATCCAGCCAGGCGCCGATCGGTTCAGCAGGATCATGCTGGAACAGCATCTTGACGCCGCGCACGCCGCGCCGGGCGAGGCTTGCATTGAAGGCTCCGGGCTCGACCACATCGCGGCCGAGGTCCTCGATGCCGAACAGGCTGGCGTAGCCGGTGAAGGTTCCGTCCTCTTCCACCGAGGTCAAATCCGTAGGCGCGAACTTCACCTCGCGATCGAGCACGGTCGCGAAATCGAGCATGGATTGGGTCCGTCAGTTGTCGGGTTGGATGCGAGCCGGCGTGCCCGGTCAGGCGACCGGCAGGCTGCGGATGCGCGCCTCGTGGCGGCGCGGACGCAACATGCGGGCGAGCTCCTCGGCGAACTCGGCGAAGATAAGGTGATGATTCACTTGAACTTTGCGGCGAACGGGCAAAGCGTGAGTCATCTGAATCGCTTGCGTGAAGACATTCATGGTCATTCTCGCTCCTTAAAGAGATGATTCAAGCGGGCGATCTCGTTGACGAAGTCGGAGAACCGGCGGTTCGAGGCCGCCAGCTCGCGAAGCGTCCACAGCGCCAGCGCGCTCGCCCCCGAGGCCCACAAAAAGAGCGCGAGGTGGGCGAGGTCGCCGCGATTTGCGAAGGTGCGTGCGATGTCATCCACGGCAAGCGCTACTCCGCGCCAATGGCGGGCGGCGGGCCGTCACCGCCCTTGACGGGCTCGTAGCCGATCGCCGCGCGCTTCTCGTTGACCGTCAGGAAGTCGGCCTCCCTCACCCGCCGCCACAGCGCCTCGCGCTCGCTCGACAGGGCCTCGATGGCATCGACGTCGAACCACAGGCGCAGGCTCTCGCCGTAGACCGGCGCAAGCCAGTGGGCGAGCGCCTTGGCGGTGCGCTGCACGAGCGGCAGCACGGTCTGGCGCCAGAAGGCTCTGTTGGCCTCCTGATAGTTCGAATAGGTGTTGTCGCCAGGGATGCCGAGCAACATGGGTGGCACACCGAAGGCGAGCGCGATCTCCCGTGCTGCCTGGTTCTTCGCCTCGATGAAATCCATGTCGCGGGGCCCGAGGCTGATCTGCTTCCAGTCGAGCCCACCTTCGAGCAGCAGCGGTCGGCCGGCGTTCGACGCGCCCTGAAAGCCCTCTTCGAGCTCCTTCTTCAGCCGCTCGAACTGCTCGTCCGACAGGTTGCCGCCGCTGTCGGTCTGGTAGACCAGCGCGCCGGACGGTCGGGCGGAATTGTCGAGCAGCGCCTTCGACCACGCGCCGGCGGCGTTGTGCACGTCGAGGCCGACCTGCGCGGCCTCGATCGGGGCGAAGCCGTAGTGGTCGTTCGCCGGATGGAACAACGTCAGATGCAGGATCGGCGGCAGCGGATCCGCATCCTGATCGAAACGCACGCTGCGACCGTTGACGGTGTATTCGAACGCCGCCGGCCAACCGTCGGTGCCGGGAACGACCTTCATCCGGTCCGGACGCAGGGCATGCAGCTCACGCACATCGCGACCAAGCGCGACGGCTTCGATATAGGCGTTACCGGAGACGAGCAGATGTCCATAGAGCGCTTCGAGGAAATCGCCACCCGCCTGTCGGCCGTTCGGGCGTTCGAGCAGGGAAAGCAGCGGGTGGCTGTCGAGTTCACGGCTGTCCTCATAGAGCAGCCAGGGGACGGAGCCGGCGGCCTCGGCGATCATGCGCACAGATCGGTAGACGATGGCGTTACGGGTATAGCCCTCGCGCACGAGGGCAGCGTAGTCGCGCGGCGTCCAGACCGGGTGCCCGGCGGTGCTCAACGCGACATAAGGGCCGGTGCGCGAGGCCTTGGTTTCCGTCAGCGAGGCGGAGCGCGCGAAAGGCTTCCCGCGAAGCCACGAGAACAGTGTCATGAGCTTTCCAGTTCAGATCAGAGAACAGGGATGGCGCGAGGCCGTATCAACCGGTCAAAGGCTGCGGACGCGAGGCGCCCCGCGCTCGCCGAGCATCAGGGCGGTCAGCGCCCAGACCAGCGCGTCCAGCCGGTCGGGCGAACGGCCGGTGGACAAGCCGCCCGGCCCGAAATCGCAAAGTTCGTCTTCAAGTTCCGGCAGCGCGCCGACATGGCGCACCCTGCCCCGCTCATAGAGCGCGGCGACCGGTTCCGCTCGCAGCCACTTTCCGCGGGTCGCGCGCACCGAGATGATCGGCACGCTCGGATCCACCTCGCGAATCACCTGGGCGACCATTTCGCCGCCCTGATTGACTTCGGCGACCAGCGTGTCGGCGTCGAAGCGGCGGTAGAGCGCCACCGCCTTTGCCGCCCATTCCGCCGGGCGCAGCCCCTGCGCCGACGCATCGTGCAGCACATAGGCGAGATCGTCGCCCGAGAGCCCGGTGCCGGCAACGACGAGACCGCAGGCATCGGCACCGGCCTTCGACGACGCGGGCGGGTCGATGGCGACGACGATGCGGCCGAGCGGTGGCGCTTTCGCCACACGTAGCGCGTCGAGCATGGTGCGCTGCCAGAGCGCGTCCTCGCGATCCTCGATCATTTCGCCGTCAAGTTCTTGGCGGCCAAGCCGTGTTCCCTCGTAGCGGCCAACGATGCGCTCGAGGAAACCGGGTGCCAGATTGGCGATGTTTTCCCGTGTCGCGGCACGCGATACGGCGGATTTCTCGTCCTCGATCAGCCGTTTCAGCAGCGGGATCGGGCGCGGCGTTGTGGTCACCACCTGGCGTGGTCTCTCGCCAAGACGCAGCGCGAATTGCAGCATGTCCCAGGTTGCCTCCGCGTAGCGCCATTTGCCGAGCTCGTCGGCCCATGCGGCCTCGAATTGCGGTCCGCGAAGCCCCTCAGGATCTTCGGCGGAAAAGATCTGTGCCACCGCGCCGTTCGGCCAGACCAAACGGCGCCGCGAGGGTTGCAAGTCGGGCCGCTCGTCGCGCGGGTGGATCGACAAAAGACCCGATACGCCCTCGACCATGACGTCGCGCACATCGGCATAGGTCTCGCCAACCAACGCGATCCGTCCGGTCGGCGACGTCGCGAAAGGCGGCTTGCCGAGTGCCATGCCGCGAACCCATTCGGCGCCGGCGCGGGTCTTGCCGGATCCGCGCCCGCCGATCAGCAGCCAGACGGTCCAGTCGCCATCCGGCACCCACTGGTCTTCGCGCGCCCAGAACGACCAGTCGTGGCCGAGCGCTGTCATTTGCGCCGCCGTCAACCCCGCCAGCCAGTCGGCGGTCAGCCCCTCACCCGCTGTCCTTCGCGCACAGTCGATCCAGGCGGCGCGCAAGCTCCGCCCTGAGTTCGTCGAGGTCGACGGTCGGTTCGGTCTCGGCTTCACAGGTCTCTCTGTTGGCTGCGTCGAGGTCGGTCAGCTTCGACAAGGTCTGGACAAGTGCACCGAGATGCTTGGCATCGGCTTCGCGCGGGCGTCCTTCGGTTCCCTCTGCAAGGAAGCGGCTCTCGACTTCCGCGATCTGCACTTCGCAAGCGCGATAGAGCCGTTCGATCAGGTTCCGGCGTTCGGCAGCTCCAAGCGGCGGCAACCTGTCGGGGACGGCAGGCACCACAACCGAAGCCGTTGTTTCATCGGCTTTGCGTGTCGACCGGCGTTGCCAGTCTTCCTTTCTGGCACGCCGATAGAGACGTCCTGCCGAGACGCCGAACCGGCGGCACAGTGCCGCGACCGGTTCCGCGCCGCCCTCATAGGCAACACGCAACGACGCCCAGTCGGTGGCACCCGACGGGTCGTTTTTCGATGCTTTCGATTCGGCCATAAAAAAAGCCGGCAGCTTTCGCTCCGGCGTTCCGTTCAGACTGCAATGTCTCTGTTTGTCGGGCGCCGCCTCTTGGGCGCAACTGTCCGACGATGACAAAACCCTACCGAACCAGCGTTGCGCTGTCAATGCATTTATTCCTATTTTTTTCTCTTTTTTCCTATTTCCCCGGAGAAAGTGCTGCCAAATTCGAGGCGCCACAAGCCCCGCGCGCGCGATCTTTTTTGCCTATCCCCGGCTCCTTTCGGGAACCTCGCCGGGCCAAGCGACCAGAAAGTCCTCGTACTCCTCGATTTCGATACCGTCCTCACTGACCGTTCGGCCACGCACGGAGACGCCAGCGGTGTGGACCGTCTCTGCCGATCCCGAGATCAGCGGATGCCACCAGGGCAAATCCTGCCCCTCGGCAAGCAGACGATAGGCGCAGGTCGGCGGCAGCCAGGTCAGGCGGCGCACGGTCGCGGCATCGAGGGGCACGCAATCCGGCACGGTCTCGGTGCGGGTTTCGTAGTCGCGGCAGCGGCAGGAGGCGTCATCGAGCAACGAACAGGCAATGTTGGTCCAGGCGATTTCGCCGGTATCCCAGTCCTCAAGCTTGTTGAGGCAGCAACGGGCGCACCCGTCGCAAAGGGATTCCCATTCCTCTTTCGTCAGGGCCTCTAATGGCTTATCTTTCCAGAAGGCTGCATTGCCGTTCATATTTGCATTGACCTGTGGCTTTGTTTTGCCGTTCTTTTCTGAGCGGACGTAACGTAAACGATCCCATTGGACAATCGCCAGGCGCAGTCATTGCGGCCTAGGGGGGCCGAGGACCGGACGGAAGACAAGTGTCAGAGCCCAACCCGCGACCCAAAAAACGCTGGCGCGATCGCATAGCGTCCCGTTTGCTGGCCCTGGATGCCTGGATCGATACCTCGGTCTGGCGTCTCGGCGTTGTACTGTCTCGCTTCTTCGAAATCTACGGCACATTCATGCGCCGTTTCCGGGTGACCGGTTTCCGCAAGATGCTGGCGGAAGTCGGCTCGGAGAGCTTCACGCTGGGTGCGGTCGGTGCTGTTGTCATGCTGACCTTCGCCCTGCCGGCGTTCGAGGAGACGCGCGACGGCTGGCAGGCGACCTCCGACTATTCGGTCACGTTCCTGGACCGCAACGGCAAGGAGATCGGCAAGCGCGGCATGAACCTCGACGATTCGGTGCCGCTCGAGGAATTGCCGGACTATCTGGTGAAGGCCGCGCTGGCGACCGAAGACCGACGCTTCTTCGAGCATTTCGGCATCGACTTCATCGGCACGGCGCGCGCCATGGTCGAGAACGTCCGCGCCCGCACCGTCGTGCAGGGTGGCTCGTCGATCACCCAGCAGCTTGCCAAGAACCTGTTCCTGTCGAACGAACGAACCCTTCAGCGCAAGATCAAGGAAGCCTTCCTCGCGATCTGGCTCGAAGCCAACATGACCAAGCGCGAGATTTTGAAGCTCTATCTCGACCGCGCCTATATGGGCGGCGGCGCGTTCGGCGTCGGTGCGGCTTCCGAGTTCTATTTCGGCAAATCGGTCAAGGAACTGTCGCTTGCCGAGGCTGCGATGCTCGCCGGCCTGTTCAAGGCGCCGACGAAATACGCGCCGCATGTCGATCTGCCGGCGGCGCGCGCGCGGGCAAACGAAGTGCTGAGCAACATGGTCGAGGCCGGCTTCCTGACCGAAGGCCAGGTCATCGGCGCGCGGCGCAATCCGGCCGTCGTCGTCGACCGCAGCAAGCAGGAGCTGCCGGACTACTTCCTCGACTGGGCGTTCGAAGAGGTCCAGAAGATCGCGCCGGGCCCCGATCACGTGCTGACGGTGAAGACCACCATCGACATGGATCTGCAGCGCAAGGCGGAGGAAGCGGTCGAATCCTCGCTGCGGCAATACGGCCGTGACTATGCCGTCCGACAAGCCGCCATGGCGTCCGTCGAAACCGATGGCGCGCTGCGCGCAATGGTCGGCGGGCTCGATTACGGTGCCAGCCAGTTCAACCGCGCCACGGATGCGTTGCGCCAGCCCGGATCGTCGTTCAAACCGTTCGTCTATATGACCGCCTTCATGAACGGCTTCAGCGCCGACAGTGTCATCGTCGACGGGCCGGTCAGAATCGGTCGATGGTCGCCGCGGAACTACGGCCGCAGCTACAGGGGCCGCGTCACCCTGACAACTGCCCTGGTGCGATCCATCAACACCATCCCGGTGAAGCTTTCGCTGAAGATCGGCCGCGACAAGATCATCGACACGGCCTACCGAATGGGCATCCGCTCCGAGCTGCGCAACGACAAATCGCTGCCGCTCGGCACGTCGGAAGTCCGTGTCATCGACATGGCGGCTGCATATGCCGCTTTTGCGAATGGCGGTCGCCTTGCCCTGCCCTACGCCGCGACGGAGATCTACAGCTCGGACGGCGATCTGATCTGGAAGCGCTCCCGCGACGGACCCAAGCCGCAGCAGATCCTGCCGCCGGACAAAGTCGTGGAGATAAACAAGATTCTCAATCAGGTCGTCGAGGCTGGCACTGGACGGCGCGCGCGGCTGGACGGCATCCGCGCTGCCGGGAAGACCGGCACGACGCAAGCCTATCGCGATGCCTGGTTCGTCGGGTTCACCGGAAATTTCTCCACTGCCGTGTGGTTCGGCAACGACAACTTTTCCGGAACCCGGCGCATGACGGGCGGCAGCCTGCCGGCCATGACATGGCAGAACTACATGACCTTTGCCCATTCCAACGTGAAACTGAAACCAATCGCGGGCTTTGAAGGGGTCGATGGCGGCCCGGGGAGCAGCGCCTTGAAAGTTGCCGCGGAAGGAACCGGCGACGCGACGCAGCCGGCCCAAATCTTTGCGCTTTCGGCGAAGTCGCGCGCGGTTCTCGGCAAGATCGAGCGTATGCTCGCCGGCGGACGGAACGAGGCCGCCCTGCGCGCTCCCGCCCTGCCGGTCGCGGGCCAACTCGCCGTCGCAGCCGACAGCGCTGCAACCGGCACCCCAACCACGGCGGAACAGTAGTCGTGCGTTTCGTATTCGATCTCCTGCTGGCCTCAGCGATAGGTCTTGTCGTCGGCCTTGGATCGGCCAAATACGCTGTCGAGAATGGCGCCCGGGTCGATGCCACCCGCATCGGGCCATGGGTTGCTTCGCCGCGCGCCGGAACGCCCCATGCCGACCCCTATTCGGCGGCCGCCTTTGCCCGCACCGGCGAAATCGCGCTGGGTCCCGGCGAAGGCCTCGCCTTTATCGCCGTCAATGACAGTGGCGGACGGGAGCTGAACGGTGCGTGCAGCTACGCGATAGCGGGAAGCATGCCGGCGGCCCGACTGTGGACCCTGACAGCCGTTGATGCCAACGGGTTGGTCGCGACCGGGAACGGCTTCCACCGGGGTCTGCACAGCCAGGAAGTGCTGCGTGACCGCGGCGGGGATGTCACCATCACCGTGTCGACGACAGCACGGAGCGGCAACTGGCTTAGCCTGCGCGATCCTGGCGCCTTCCGGCTGGTGCTGCGTCTCTATGATACGCCGCTGGCCAGTGGGGAAAACCTCGCACGCCCGACCCTTCCCGAGATCAAGCGGGAGGACTGCCGATGACCCGGACTCTTCTGTTTGCGCTTGGCGGCCTCGTGTTGGGCGGTATCATTCACATCGTCGTGGTGTTGCTGGTGCCGGGTTATGCGCCCGCCGACGCGTGGACCCGCATCAACGACCTGACCGAACGCGAGCGCTTCACCGTGCTGCGTTACGAAACCGGCGAAAGCGATGCGGTTCCGATGCTCGACCCGCTGATGCGCCACGCGGTGTGCCGTTTCTCGATCGAGGCTGCACCGATCCGTGTGCGGGCAACCATACCCGGCGATTTCTGGTCGGTTGCGTTGTTCAACAGTGGCGGCGAGAACGTCTACAGCATCAACAACGACTCTGTCGGTTCAACGAGCCTCGACATGCTCGTTCTCACCGTGGACCAGCTGGCGCAGTTGCGCGAAAACCCTCCCGACGACCTCGATCAGATGCTGATCATCGAATCCGCGGATGACAGAGGTTTTGTGCTGCTCAGGGCCTTCGTGCCCGATCCGTCGATGGAAGGCTCGATATCAGTGGCCATGAACGAGGCCCGCTGCGAACTGCAGACCGGCCTGTAAAACAGCCAGCGCGAAAGCGTTCTGCCGGAACCCGCCCTGCTATTTGACAATGCCGGCGTCGGCGTCGCTCGCCCATGGCCGCATCAGACGCGATGGGCGGACGGGACCGGCTTCAAGACGCTCGGAATCGAGCTGACCGGCCTCTGCCTCGGCGATTGCCGCGGCAAGTCGCCGCCAGGCGACGTTCGCTTCGTAAAGCCGCTGTGAGGGGGTCTCGACCTCGAGCCGATCGATGGCGTGGCGATAGGCGGCGAGACGGAAGCGCAGCGCGCGCCAGACCCAGTGAATGACCGCAACGTTTTCGGCAACACGCGTCTTGGCGTCCTGGCGTTGCGCATCGGTCAGATCCGGCGACACCTGCGCGACCCGCAGCCGTTCCTCGTCGACGGCGGTGACCTGGCGCGCCAGCTCGTAGAACGGACCGACCAGCTCGGCATCCGCATTCATGTCCGACATCAGTCGGTCGTAACGGCTTTCGCTGGAGCGGAACGCGTCCTTGCGCAGCAACTCGTAATATTTCGTCGGATCGAGTTTGGTGTCGATCGGCTCGAGAATGCCGGTGCGCTGCCCTTCGACCAGCGACGCGGCGATCCAGTCGGCCGTGTGGGGCGGGCGGACGATTGCGTAGGCGCGATTGCGCAATTCCTTCTCACCGTCGGTGAGATTGAACTTGGAAACCGGCGCATAAACGCCATTGCCGCGGGCCGCGCGGCGCACATTGGTCATCCGTGTGCCGATTGCCGGCATCACATTGTCATGGACGACGGACGGCTTGGCGCGGCCGAAATCCCCTTCAGGACGACCACAGCCGGCAAGCGCCGCCGCACACAGCGCAACGGCGGCAAACACCACCGTCGCCTTGCGCTTGCGAGCCAATGCCCGATCGATTGCGTACCCGTCGCCCTGCCCTGTGCTCATTATCCTCAACGCCGTTTGAGCGGCCCTTCCTCGCCTGGCATGGCGAAGGCTGGTGACTCGTCCGGCGCGCGGGCCGCATCCCGGACGCGTTCAATGCGAATCCCGGGAAATATTACGATGCGGGGCTCACCAGCGTCCACGGAGGATCGACGCGGACGCGGTTGCGAATTTTCGGGCAGCGCGAATTCCAGAACAGTACCCATACCGTTCTCCCTGGCCTTTCCGTGGCGCTAAGCGGGTGCCCCCCTGCAGACAGCCCCGAGGAAATGCTGGGCGCATTAAGACATTATCAAGGTTAACAGTCTGCTAACGAATTTTCGGCGACAATGGGCGAGAGTTGGGGCAAAGGCGCGGTGCGTTCCGGCGCCCTGCACAAGGACTGGTCTTGCCGCGACGCCCGCGCACGATTTTCGAAAGGCGTCGCGCCCGCACCCGAGGTCGCCGCCATGTCGTTTTCGATTGCAGATTTCGAGAAACTCGCCCGCAACGCCGGCCCCGACCGTAGCGCCGCATTGCTGCGTGCCTGCGCGGAACTCTATGCGAGCGAGGACAAACATACAGAGCGCGAGCGGCGACTGTTCCAGAGCATCGTCTACGATCTATTCGGCACCTGCGGCAGTGACGGAAAACGTGTGCTGGCGGATCTGGTGGCCGCTCATCCCGAAACGCCGAAGCCGGTGCTTCGCCTGCTCTATCGGGAACCGATCGACATCGCCCGTCAGGTGATCCTGCGCTCGCCGCAACTCGACGAGCTGGAGATGTTGCGGATCGCCAACCTCGGCGGCGCGCATCTGCAAACGCTCGCCGAGCGTCCGGACCTGCCGCTGCTTGCCTTGCAGGCAATCGTAATGGCCGACGACCTTGGCGCGATCGGAGCGTTGATCGGCAATCGCTCGGTGTCGCTGGAGCCGGTACCGTTCGAGAAACTGCTGCAGGCGGTTACCCGCAACCACAGGCTCGGCGATCAACTCGCCTTGCGCCCGGACATTGCCGGCGAGCGCCTTGTCGAGATTTTCCTCGATCTCGGGCGCGCGGGGCGTGAACGGGTTGTCGCGGCCGTCGAGCACAAGCTCCTCGGCGCCTCCGTCGGCCGCAAGCCCATACCGGTGACCACGAAGGTTTCCGGCAATGGTCATTATCCGCTCTACAAGGCAATCTACTCGCGCGACCGCGAGCTGCTGCTCTCACTGCTCGCGCAGGAATTCGACCTGCGGCGGACACTCGTCGAGCGTATTCTCGACGATGCCACCGGGGAACCCATCGCGGTCTTGCTGAAGGCCTCCGGGATTCCGACCGATCGGGCGATTGCCGCCTTCTCGGACATCATTCCGACGCTGGCCCAGTCGAGCGACAAAGTGCGGTCTCTGACCCGGTTCTTCGACCGCCTGTCGGTGAAAGCCGCGCTCTATCTGATCGACCAGTGGCGGATTTCCGACCAGCCCGCCATGCGCGTGCCGCCGCATCTGGTATCGCCGGTGCACAAGCTGGCCGCAGCAGAGAGCCAGCGCCGGCTCAAGGCGCAGGTCACGCAGCCAACCGGCGACGCCGACAACGATCGCGGCAAATCCCCGAAAAAAGTGGATGCAGCGTAGCGGTAGAGCTTCGCTCAAAGCCCGTCGAGAAAAGCGCGACCCTCACGGTCCTCAATTTCAACGATCCACAGGTCGCTGTCGAAGCGCGCCTCGCGCGTCAACCGCTCGTCGATTTCGCTTTCCGGGCATTCCTCAAGCACCCGCTCAAACAGGCGGTCGCGTGGCCGGTCTTCATCGAAGTCGGTCTGCGGCGCCGGACCGTACAGGTCGAAGCGCCCGTACAGACGATTGATTTTGAGGAAGATCGCGCCGGCCTCGGTTGCTCCGCGACGGGCGACAAGCGCCATCGCACCGGCCGAAAAACAGCGGCGGACATGGGCCGACACCCACAGATCGGACGTGACTCGAATGCTCATAGCCGAAGCTTATAGGCTATCGGGTGTTTCCAGCGAAGAGTTGCAGATCGCGGATCACCTTGGCACTCAGCGCGCCCGTGACCGGGAGGCCCTGATCCTTCTCGAACCGGCTGATAGCGGTCGAGGTTGCCGATCCCATATATCCGTCGACTGTCAGAGGGCCGTAGCCGAGCTTGTTGAGAAGCGTCTGGATCGAGGCGATCTCGCGGCGTGCCTCATCCATCGGCGCAGCGGGCGCGTCGCGATCGGCGGGAATCGGTGTCGGTGCCACAGTGGCCGTGGATCCGGACGGCGCAATGGTCGAGAGCTGGATCTGCGCGAGCAGACGCTCGCTCGGCTCGCCCGTCGTCAGCAGTCCGGCAGCCCGTTCGAAGCCGCGAATCGCATCACCGGTGACCGGGCCGACCACGCCGTCGATCGGACCCTGATAAAAGCCACGTTCGGCAAGTCCGGTCTGAATATCGCGCACCAGCGCGGCCGAAGGTGCATTGAGCAGGCGCTGGGTCCGCACCGCCCGCGAACTGCCCGGTGCGGGCTGATCGAAAGGCCTGGTCTCGAACAGCGGCGCGGGGTGCCGCTCCTTCTGCATGAAGGCTGCATTGGTGACGATTGCGATCATGACGGCAGCTGTGACCAGCATGCCGCCGGACGTCACCGGGTCTCTGGTCAAACGTCCCAGCAGACGAATCGGCACCGAACCGGGGCGCGGCCCGTCCATAAGATCGTCGAGATCCTTGTCTCTCATTCCCCTACCCTGCAAGTCGCTTCACTTCGGCGGTGACGCCGTGATCCATCTTCGGCTTGGCGCGTGCATTGATCGGTTCGGCGGCCGCTTCGCAGTTGATCGGCAGCCAGATCGTGACGTCGGTCCCCTTGCCGAGCTGGCTCGAGATATTGACCGAACCACCATGCAGCTTGACGAGACCGTTGACGACGGAGAGGCCCAGCCCGGTTCCGTCGTGGCGACGGTCGTAGCCGGAATCCGCCTGGAAAAAGGGATTGCCGAGGTTCGGGATATCCTGCTCTGCGATGCCGATGCCGTCGTCGGCAACAATGATCGCAACGCGCGTTCCCTCGCGCCGGCAACCGAGCACGATACGGCCGCCCGGATTGGTGAACTTCACCGAGTTCGAAAGCAGGTTCAACAGGATCTGCTTGCAGGCCCGGCGGTCGGCTACGATCTCGGGCAGGCTGCCATCGCACTGGGTGACGATGGACACACCGCGCTCCGCGGCCTGGTGTTCCATCAGCCGGCTGCAATTGTCGAGCAAGGCGGTCAGGTCGAACGGCTCGGCAACGATCTCGAAATTGCCCGACTCGATCTTCGACATGTCGAGAATGTCGTTGACCACCTGCAGCAGGTGATGACCGGAGTCGTGGATCAGCTTGGCGTATTCCTTGGTGCGCGCAGCCTGGTCGGGGAAAGCGATACCCTCGCTGAGGATTTCCGAGAAACCGATGATCGCATTCAGTGGCGTGCGCAGCTCATGACTGACATTGGCAAGGAAACGGGTCTTGGTGTTGCTCGCTTCTTCGGCTGCGGTCCGCGCGTGGCGAAGCTCGTCTTCCTGCTGTTTGCGCGCGGTGATATCGCGAATGACGGCGACCACTTCGGCATTGCCGTTGACCGGATCGGGCATGGAGAGCGGCTGGCAGCGCATTTCCAGCCAGATATAGCTGGCAGGGACCCCGCCCCCTACCGAACGCAGGCCGCGGAACTCGACCGAGCCGGGTTCGCCGTTGGCGAGCGCGTCGGACAGGGTCTTGAGATAGGCAGGACGGTCGGCAACGTGAACGCGATGGAACAGCCCGGCGCCGATTGCATCGCCGTGCTCGATGCCGAACAGTTTGGTCACGGCCGGCGAAATGAACACGGTATCGCCATTGGCCGAGTGCAGGCTGACGACGTCGGTCATGTTCTCGCCGACGACTCGATAGCGCGCTTCCCTGTCCTCGAGAGCCTTCAACGAGGTCTGAAAGAAGCTGTCGGAACGCAACGCGACGAGCCCGCCATAAAGAAGTCCGGCAAGAACGATGCAGAACTGAGCGACCCAGATCGGCTGCATCAGCCAGAAGGCGCCCGGCATCAACCCACTCGCTTGTGAGACCGCAACGCCGGTCAGCCCGGCCGCCGCGACGAGCATCGAACCGAAGATCACGCGGCGCGAACCCGACAATGCCCCCTCGACGGGAACCAGAACCAGCCAAAGCAGTGCCGGAGAGGTCAGACCGCCAGTCAGCATCGCCACCCAGGCGATAAGCCCGGCGAAGGCAACCGAACCAGCGAGCGATGCGGCTTCAAATCGCCCTGTGCGAGAGAGGAAAAGTCCGATCGGCGCCTGCGCGGCGAGAAATGCGAACGAAACGACCGCGTGGCCGTTGATCGTACCGATCCAGGCAAGATAGAGCGGGAGGATCGCCAGCGCGCAAAGCCCACCAAGCAGATTGGCCGCGATAAAGGCCCGGTGCCGAGCGGCAACGAGAGCATCATCGGCCACCGAGGGATGGACCAGCCCATCCACGAAGCGCCCGATCTGGCCAAACATTGGGTTACGCGACAACTTACCGATCCGACGTGCTCCCGGCACGCCGCCCCTGTCCTTATGAGTTGGATGATCGTCCCACCGGGGACTTAAGGAACGCTAAAATCGGCGGGTACGACTGTCGCGATCGGGGCCTGGGAATGGTCTTTTCGGGTCCCCGATAGGGCCTTTTTCCAATCGTGGTTAATGGCACCTTGCGTTTTTACCCACATGAACCCGCGAAAGGGCGTCGGGCGGCACCGAATGGCGGCGCGCGGCGAATCGCGAGATTCCGAGAAGTGCATAGAAAGCCGCAACTTCTCTCCGGCCGATAGAATTTGATGAAAATTTGAATCGTTTTTTCGGCAAATTTTCTTCAAGTTAAATTCGATCTTTCTCAGAATTTTCGGAAAATCACGGCGGTATTCCCAAATATTTTTTCAGTCCTGTTTGTTAGAACATCCCCAGTCGACGCAAAAACAAAACAAGTAGTCGATCTTCTAAGAGAAAGGGCAGAACTATGTCTCTTATTCGCACGGCTTTTTGGCTTTGCCTTCTGATCGCGGTACTTCCGATCGAACCGGATACCAGCGACAACACCGCCCAGACCGACATCTCGACGTGGGAAGCAATCGGCGCGGCGCAATCGATCTATTCTGACATTTCCGGCTTCTGCGAGCGCAATCCGGCGACCTGCGAAACCGGCCAGAGCGCGGCGAACGCCTTCTCCAACAAGGCCAAGGCAAGCGCCAAGGCGCTCTACGAGTATCTGAACGACGACGAAACTGCCGCACCGGCGCCGGTGCCGGCATCCACCGAACCCGCTGGCAAAGTCTCGCCCGCCCCGACAAATCCGGCCCAGCCGGTCTGACCCCTGTTTCCGGCGAACGGACGTCTGCCCGACGCGTCCGTATCGCCACCCTGCGAAGCAATGAGCACCACGCTCATGCCACGCGTCGCCAACAATCGCTGAACGCGGTTTCGAGAGCCTGACCACTTTTCGATGGACACTGATCCATCGGCGCCGCGAACGAATACTGCCCTTTTCGTTCGCGGCGTTTTTTCTTTTCGCCGCACAGTCCCTGCGGTTTCCCTCGTGCACCGATCGAACTATATCTGCCCGTGAACAACGAGCATGAAGCGGGACGCGTGATGGATATCGACGAGATTCTCGACAATTTTTCTTTCCTCGAGGAATGGGACGACCGCTACCGCTATCTCGTCGAGCTGGGCCGGGACATCGAACCGTTGCCGGAAACCGAGCGCACCGACACCAACAAGGTGCTTGGCTGCGTCAGTCAGGTCTGGCTTTCGACGTCGATCGACGGCAGCGGCGACTCGGCCACTCTGACCTTCATTGGCGACAGCGATGCGCATATCGTGCGCGGACTTCTGGCGATCCTCATCGCGATGTGCTCGGGAAAGACGGCAGCCGAGCTGCGCGCGCTCGACCTGGAAGGCACGTTCCGCACCCTCGGCCTTGAGGATCATCTCACGCCGCAGCGCGCGAACGGGCTGAAGGCGATGATCCAGCGGGTTCGCGCAGATGCGGAGCGGGCGCGCGCTGCTTAGAGCGCTGTTCCTCTCCCTCTTAAAGAGTCGGACGGTAGTCCGTCGCGCCCCAATGACGAACCGACCCTTTTCGGTTCGCAAAGTCGCCGCCATAACCATAATGCCGGGCGAGGCGCGTCAGCCCGAGGACGAGAATGACCTTGGCCGACCTTGCCGGCCACTGGCGTTCCTTTTCGACCTCGGCCAGTCCTTTCAAAAAACAGCAGACATCGATCAACACACCGGACAGTTCCGGCCCGACCGCATCGAGTGCCTTTTCCACATGCACACGCGCGGCCAACGCGGCATCGGTGAGATCCGACGACCCGCCGGCCTCGCCCGACCGCCGACGCCCCTGATTGATGTCGGCATTCCAGTTCGCGGTGATGCGCGGCATCAGCTGGCCGCGGGTGAAGTCATGCCGCAAACGCTCACCGGCATTGAACTGCGCATCATCCAACAATTTCCTGCCGTCGCGGCTGCGCCGCCGGTAAAGCCAGGCGAGCGGACTTTCCGCATCATCGACCAGACAGGTGTCCGCCGTGCCGTCACCAAGCTCAATACGCCTTTCGGCAATGGAGCCGTGCTGCCGGCGGAAGGCATCGTCGCCGGCAGAAAGGGTACGGCGGAGCCAGGCGCGACCTTCCCGTGTCAGCGAGACAATCTCACTGCCGGTCGGCGCTTTGTCATGCGGACCGGCTTCGGCGATTCGGGATACGGCAACGATCCCGTCCGCCTGCATGCGTTTGATGGCGGCGGCCGCAACGCGGAGCGATCGACGCGAGATCCCCTCTTCAG
Source organism: Hyphomicrobiales bacterium (assembly GCA_002869065.1). NCBI lineage: Bacteria > Pseudomonadati > Pseudomonadota > Alphaproteobacteria > Hyphomicrobiales > Hyphomicrobiales bacterium. The sequence continues at coordinate 80,254 of PKTR01000001.1, read as the reverse complement.
GCACAAGAACCTTCAGGTCCCGCGTATCTCCGGCATCGCAACGCGCTGCTCCGCAGGCGAGAAAGCGCCCGACACGAATGCGAAGCCTCGCAGCCTCCGCGGCATCCGCCTTGTGTGTTTCCCGGCCGCTCATCCCAGGCACCGCCCGAGTTCGCGGATCGTGTCGTCACGCCAGACCGACAGGGATGTCTCGATTGCCGACAGCGCCCGGTCGACGCGCGGATCGTCGCGGCAATCCTCGATGATGCGGCACGCGTGGGCGGCGGTGGTGCGATCGCGCCCGAACTGGCGGCCGACATCAGTCAGCGAAAGCCCAAGTGCCACATGGGCCGTATACATCGCAACCTGACGGGCAAATGCGACGGCAGCACGCCCTCGCGTCGGTCCCTGCAACTCTGCGACCGAAACATGAAACACCATGGCAATGGTCGCGATGAGAAACTGACACCCAGCTGCCCGATCAAGTTCGTCGGCCTCGAACCCCATCCGGATTGCTTTGTCTGAAACCGGCCCCGGCGGGACCGGCGAACTGCTGTGGCATTGCATGTGGGACGCCCCTTTTTTTTGTCGTTGCAAACGCGAAATTCACCGTTTTAGGTTTTCTTTCCTATTCCAGAAATACGCGTTACAACCATGGCGGGGATAAAAATGCCCCTGCGTCACAATGAAACCGGCACCCGACTTTCCAGCGAACCGGGCCATTCGCAGCCTTAGAAATGTGCCAACGCAGCCGGTCTGGCGGGGATTACGAAATACGCATCGATGGTAACTTCGCTGTGCGCGGCTCCAGCGAACCGATTTTCAAACCATCGCCATCCGTGTCGCCAGTGGGGCCGCCCGCCGAGACACGCCGGCGTCAGCGAGACGCGCAACCAGCCCGTTGGCCACTCAAAAAGGGTTCAATTGGATGCCGTTTTGAGCCCGGCGCGCATTTTCCGAACGCGAGTCGCCCCTCCCCGTTCCCGGCGCCGCCAGCGGAATCGCGATGCGTGGCAAGGCGGGTCAAATCCCCGCGCGTCCCACCGGCGGTATTCTCGTGAGCGGAGGAGACGAGATGACGTAGGAGAATATGGGAACCCGCCTCGAAGAGCTGGCCGCTACGGCGCGTGCGTTAGCGCCTGGCAAAACGGTCACATCCTATCGCAGGGCCCGGCATCTGCCTGGCATCGTTCAGGTAACCGACTATGAATTGCGGGATTTTTCGGCGGAGACGACGGAAACCATCGTCCGACGCATTGCGGCCGCACTGCTGGCGGAGCGAAAGCGCGGCTCTGAAGGGCACTGGAGCTACAGCCTAACCCGGCATATCGCGCTTCAGCAGGCCTACGCCGCGGAGTACGACACGCTGGCAGGCGGGTGAGCGCCCTTTGGACCGGCGCGATCCATAAGGAGGGAGAAACCGCCCCCCTTTTCCCACCTTCTAAATACCTGTTTCCAATGATATGCAACCGGAAACAGAAGCGCCGCGGAGGCCAAGAGACCCCCGCGGCGCATCAAACAGGATTACTGTTTCTAGCGGACTATTACTTGGAGCGGCGACGCTGCTGGCCGAGGCCCATTTTCTTGGCCAGGTCGGAACGGGCAGCCGCATAGCTCGGCGCCACCATCGGATAATCGGCCGGCAAACCCCACTTTTCCCGGTATTCCTCGGGCGTCATATCGTAATGGGTCCGCAGGTGACGCTTCAGCGATTTGAACTTCTTGCCGTCTTCCAAGCAGATGATGTAGTCCGGCGTAACGGACTTCTTGATCGCAACAGCAGGACGAAGCGGTTCCGGCTCCGGCTCAGCCATCCCGTCCCGCGTTTTCTGGAGCGCCGAGTAAACTTCCGAAATCATGCCCGGCACCTCGGAAGCTGCAACCGTATTGTTGCTGACATATGCAGAAATAATGTCCGCCGTCAGGTCGATAAGGTTGGCTCCAATAGCTTCTTCACTCATCTTTCTTCCATTCTTTGCGTTATCTACGCAGATATCAATTGTTGAATGTGACGGACAGACCGTCGGATTCTGCCGAGCTCACAAGTATGGAAACGCGAACTAAACGCTCTGCAAGGACCCACTCTCGGCTTGGGTCAATGTATATTCGAAAAATAAAAGAACACAAGTGAAGATGCCGCTTTCTTCAAGCAAATAGGTTAAAACTATCGGGATGAGGAAAAAACGAGCAGTTTTGACTTTTTTCTATGCGACAATATGTCGGGAACTGTCACCTTTGGGAAGGTTGCATGAGGCATCCGGCATCGAACACCGCGTGCAGCGACGATTCAACCCGCCGACAGGCGATCTGCCAAGCGGACTAATTCGTCTTCTCAAGGGTGTCTTTTAGCGCATCGATGCGCGTGTTCTCGGAAGGCTTGTAGCCGACCATGTAGGCGGCGCGCGCCAGCAGATGCGTCGAAACCGGTGTCGTCAGCAGGAAAAACACCACGCCGGCAATGGCGCGGGAGACGACATCGAGTTCCTGCGCATAGAGCGCAAGTGCGAGAAGCATAACACCGGAGCCGAGGGTTCCGGCCTTACTGGCGGCGTGCATGCGCATGTAAACGTCTTCCAGCCGCAACAGGCCGATGGATGCGACGAGCGCGAAGAACGCGCCGACCACGATCATGACGCCGACGATAATCTGGATGAACGCTTCCATTACGCTTCCTCCGCCTTGGCCGGCGCCGCATCCGCTGTGCCGTCCTCACCGGCTCGTCCGCGATTGAGGACGAAACGGGCAAACGCGACAGTCGCCAGGAATCCGACAAGACCGAGGGCAATGGCGATATCGAGATAGAGGAAATAGCCGGTCTTCACACCGATCACCGCGATGAAGCCGATACCGACGGCAACCAGCATATCGAGCGCGAGAATGCGATCCGGCAGGGTTGGGCCACGGAAGATCCGTACCACGATCAGCACGAAGGACAGTGCCAGAACGGCGAGCGAAAACAGCACGCAGGCCTGGAGGAACGCAGCGGCAGTCATCGGAAGGCCTCCAGGATCTTGCGCTCGAAGCCGTTGCGGATGCCGGTGATTTCGGCCTCCACGTCGGGGACGTCGATGCAGTGGACGTAAAGCGTCTTGCGATCATCCGAGACGTCGACGCTGAGCGTCCCCGGCGTCAGGGTGATCAAGTTGGCGAGCAACGTGATCTCGAAATCGCGGTCGACCGTCAGCGGATAGGCAATGATACCGGGATGCAGGTCGATTTTCGGGGTCAGCACGATCCGGGCGACGCGAACCGCGGAGAGCACGAGTTCATAGAAGAACAGCACGCCAAGGCTGACGAGGCGGTAGGAACGGCGGAAGTAGCCGCTGGTGCCCACCTGCTCGCGGATGATGTAGAGGGCGAACGAGCCGAGGAGAAAGCCGAAGACCAGGTTGAGCAGCGAGAAATTCGCTGTGATCGCCGCCCAGGTGATCGCGAGAATGATATTGACGAGATAGAGCGTCGTCATTGGGCGCCTCCCGGGAAGACCGAACCGATATAGGCCGTGGGATCGACGAAGACGGCGGCCCCGTCCATCGCCATTTTCATGACCGGCTCAGGCATCAGGCCGATCACGACCGCAGCGGCGACAAATACTGTCACCGGGACATAAACCGAAAGCTTGGTGCCCGTTCCCGCCATAGACATCGTCATGGTGGACTGCGCGCCGTCCGGCGTGCCGAGCGGTCCGCCGCGCCAGAATACGTGCAGCCAGAGGCGACCGACGGCAAGCGAGGTCAGGAAGCCCGTGACGAGGATGGCGGTTGCCAGCCAGGTGTGGCCCGTGTCGAGCGACGCGCGCACCAGGATGACTTTCGGCCAGAAACCGGAGAACGGCGGAAGGCCAGCGATCGCGAAAGCGAGAATGAGGAACAGGGCCGCGAGGTACGGCCGGTTGCCATAGAGCCCGCCGAGGCCGGCCAGATCATGCGCGCCGCCGACGCGGATCACGATGCCGATGACGAGGTAGAGCCCGGTCATGACCAGCATGGAATGAATGGCATAAAAGATCGTGCCGCCAATGGCCTCGGGAGTTCCGAGTGCAATGCCGACCAGCATCGAGCCGATACCCGAGATCACCAGATAGCCGAGCGTGCGGCGGACATCCGACTGGGCCAGCGCAGCGAGCACCGCGCTCAACATGGTGAGCGCTGCGATCCACACCAGCAGGCCGGCAAGGTCGACGCGACTTTCCGGCATCAGCATGACGAGTGTGCGCAGCAGGGCGTAGACGCCGACCTTGGTCAGCAGACCGCCGAAGATCGCCGAAACCACGATCCGTGGCGTGTGATAGGAGGCCGGAAGCCAGAAATTCGTTGGGAACGCGGCAGCTTTCATGGCAAAGGCGACGCAGTAAAGCGTTGCGATGGTGCCGATCGGGGCGCCGTCGGGAAGGCTCCGCAGCTTGACCGTGATATCGGCCATGTTGAGGGTACCCAACAAGCCATAGAGATAACCGGTCGCGATCAGGAACAGGGTGGTGGCGATCAGATTCAGGACCGCATATTTGACCGCACCGTCGAGCTGCATGCGCGAGCTGCCGAGGATCAACAGCCCGAAGGACGAGATCAGCATCAGCTCGAACCAGACATAGAGATTGAAGATATCCCCGGTCAGGAACGAGCCCGAGACGCCCGCGAGCAACAACAGCAGCAGCGGATAGAACCCGTAGCGGCGGCTCAATGTGCCGATGTCGGCGCGGGCATAGATGGCGGCAACCAGGCCGATGACGGCCGATGTCAGCGCCAGCAGCGCGCCAACCGTATCGACCGTGAACGCGATGCCGAATGGCGGCAGCCAGCGCCCCATCACCATCGTCACCGGGCCCTTCTCGAGGACGCGCAGGAGAAGCCCCACATCAACGGCAACGAGCAGGGTCAACAGGAAAATCGCGAGCCAGGGCTGAAACGACGTCTTCTTGCGCAGCATCAGCGTTACGGCGCCGCCGAGGATGCAGATCACCATCGGCAGGATGACCAGCCAATCGCCAAGCGCCACGGCCTCGGTGACCATGGCGTGCGATACATCGACGGCGTGGCTTTCAGCGGCCATGGTCAATATCCCATCGGTAGCGGCGGCTCGACCTCCGGCTCGGCGACGCGCATTTCATCGACGTCATCGGTACCAAGCGCCTGGTAGGCGCGGAAGGCGAGCACGAGCAGGAAAGCGAAGAACGAGAACGAAATCACGATCGCCGTCAGGATCAGCGCCTGCGGCAGCGGATTGGCCGTCACGGTTTCGGGCACCATGCGATCCGGCGCGATGATCGGCGGCACCTCGCGGGCAAGCCGTCCGGCGGTGAAGATCAACATGTTCACCGCGTTGGAGATCAGCGCAACGCCGAGCAGAATGCGGATGATGTGGGTCGACAGCATCAGGTAGATGCTGGCGATGAAATAGATCGTGACGAGAAAGGTAAGCGCTACTTCCATCAGTCCCGCTCCCTTTCTTCAAGCGCGAGCGCGATCGTGGTGATCGCGCCGACGACGACGAAATAGACCCCGATATCGAAAACCATCGGCGTCGAGACGGTGATCTCGATGCCGAGCACGTTCGGCGTCGCCCACAAACCGGTAAGGAACGGCACGCCGGCGAGCAGCGAGGGCATGCCGGCAAGTGCTGCCAGCACGAGGCCGAAGGCTGCCAGGCTCATCGGGTGGAAGAACAACGCGCGCCGCACCGGCTGGACACCGCACGCAATGCCGTAAATCGCAAAGGCCGACGCCGCGATCAGCCCGCCGATGAAACCGCCGCCCGGTTCGTTGTGGCCGCGCAGCAGCACGAAAATCGAGAACAGCACCATGATGCTGCTCAGATAGGGCGCGATGGTGCGGAAGATGACGGTACTCACTGGTCAATCCTCCCAGCTTCGGTTGCCGACAGCGCCTGCGCAGGCAGGTCGCCATCGTCCTCGGCTTTTGGCCGCGTGCGGATTCGGATCAACGCCAGAACCGCGAGGCCGGTCACCATCACCACGCCGATTTCGCCCAGCGTATCAAGGCCGCGGAAGTCAACGATGATGACGTTGACGATGTTGCGCCCGTGCGCGATGACGCGGCTGTTTTCGGCGAAGAATTCGGACAGCGTCGCATCGAACGGCATCTGGACGACGGACAGCAGCAGCAGACCGAAGCCGACGCCGACGGCAACGGACAGGGCCACATCCTTGACCATCGCGCCGACCGGACGGTGCTTCGAGGGTCCGAGATCGAGCCGCGTCATGACGAGGGCAAGGATGACGACCGACAGCGTCTCGACCATGAACTGGGTGAACGACAGGTCCGGTGCGCCGAACAGCATGAAAAGCAAGGCAACGGCGAAGCCCTGGATACCGAGCGAGACGATGGCAACGAGCCGTGTCTCGGCGAGCAGAACCGTCGCCAGGCCGAACAGCGCGATGATGATGATCGACCATTCGTAGAACGTGCCGAGTGTGACGTCCGGCATTTCAGGCCAGGCCGGCAACTGGTCAAAGACGATTGGCGGCACCAGCAGGGTCGCGGCGGTGATCAGGAACGTCGCGCCCATGTAGTAGCTCATCTTGCCCGGCTGCAGCACGCGGGCGAGGCGAACGGCGATAGTCAGGATCAGGCGGACGAATTGGTCGAAGCCCTTGTCCGGACCCCAGCCGATGATCTCCAGGACACGCGCGATGGCCGCGCGCGCGCGGTCGAGATTGAGATAGACGATAATGCCGAGCGCGACCGTGATGACCGAGAGGATCAGCGGCGCGCCGATATGGGCGGGTATGAGGTGCAACTCGACGGCGGATGCCTTGCCGAGTACGCTGGTCGCCATCGGACCAATGAGGAACTCGCCGGTTGCGTGCGCGAACAGCGCCGAGCCAAGGCCGACGAGTGACAGCGTAACGGGCCCGAGCCAGAGCAGCGCCGGGCCTTCATGAGCGTGTTTCGGGGTCTCGACCTTCTCGCCAAAGAACGGGCGCAGCGCGACAGCGGCCGCGATCACCAGCATCAGCGCATTGCCGGCAACCGCTGTCATCGTGACCGCGAGACCGGCGCCGTAGGACGCCCAGATGCCTTCGTAGAGCACTTCCTTTGCGATGAAGCCGATGAAGGGTGGCAGGCCGGACATCGATAGCGCGGCAAGAGCAGCGGCGGCGAAGGTGATCGGCATCGCGCCACGCAGCCCGCCGAGCCTGGTGATGTCGCGGGTGCCGGCCTCGTGATCGATGGTGCCGGCGACCATGAAGAGGCCGCCCTTGAACAGGGAGTGGGCGAAGAGATAGAGCACCGCGCCCTCGATCGCCTTGTCCGAGCCGAAGCCGGTCAGCATGACCAGCAGGCCGAGCGAAGCGACGGTCGTATAGGCCAGCATCAGCTTCAAATCGGTCTGGCGCACGGCCAGCAGCGTGCCGATCAGCAGCGTGGCGCCGCCGAACAGCGGCAGCACGGTCGTCCAAAGTTCGGTGCCGCCAAGCAGCGGGTTGACGCGCATCAGCAGATAGACGCCGGCCTTCACCATGGTGGCGGAGTGCAGATAGGCCGACACCGGCGTCGGCGCCTCCATTGCGTTCGGCAACCAGAAATGCATCGGGAACTGCGCCGACTTGGTGAAGGCGCCGCCGAGGATCAGCAGGAAGATCGGCAGATAGAGCGCGTTGCCCTGCAGCCCGCCAGGCATCGCCAGCAGCTCCGACATTTCGCCGATCCCTGTTGCCGAGGCGATCAGCAGGAAGCCGGCGAGCAGCGACAGCCCGCCGCCGCCGGTGACCAGCAGCGCCTGCAGCGCGGCGCGGCGCGAGGCCTCGCGGGTGTTGTCGAAGCCGATCAGCAGGAACGACGTGATCGAGGTCAGCTCCCAGTAGATGAACAGCGTCATCAGATTGTCGGCGAGCACGAGGCCGAGCATCGCGCCCATGAACAGGAACATGAACGAGTAGAACCGCCCCTGCTGCTTGTGGCCCTTCAGATACCCCCCCGAATAGAGGATGATGAAGGTACCGATGCCGGAAATCAGCAGCGCGAAGAGCAGCGACAGGCCGTCGATGAAGAAGGAATAGCGCACGCCGAAGCTCGGCACCCAGTCGACGCCGATGACGAAGCGCTCGCCGTGACCGATGGCGCCGACATAGCTGAAAAGGTGAACGAAAACCGCGGCGGGAATAATCGCCAGAAGCCATCCGGCGGCCTGGCCGGCGATGCGGTGAACAAAAGGAGCAATGGCTGCGGCGACAAACGGCGCCAGAATGGCCAGGAAAGTTCCGTCAGATCCCGTCAGCGCCATGCAATTCTCCAGAACCGGAGGTCCACCCGTACCACGCGGAAAACGAGTGATTCGCCCGCAAAATCAGTTTGGCATACCGTTCTGCCAAGTCGAGGACAAGGCAGCATAATGTGATTAACATCCCGTCAATTCGGAGAACCCCATAGTCCGCCCGTTGACCTTGGCACACGAATGCTTAGGTGATGGAAACATAGTTCAGCCGAGCCGGCGCACAATGACCGTCAACCACGGTTTTCAGCGTTGGCATTTTTTCCCGGACCCGACACAAGGACTTCGCCGTGCAGCCGCCGATTGCCGAAAAACGCCCCGTTACGTCAAACCAGCATGGTGTCGAGCTGACCGACGACTATGCCTGGCTGCGCGCCGATAACTGGCAGGAGGTGATGCACGACCCGAGCGTGCTGGCGGACGATATCCGCGCCTATCTGGAGGCCGAGAACGCCTACATGACCGAGGCAATGGCCGACACGGACGCCTTGCGCGAGGCGCTGTTCGCCGAGTTGAAAGGTCGCATCAAGCAGGACGATTCGAGCGTGCCCGCCGCTGACGGCGACTACGCCTATGCGGTGAAATATACGGAAGGCGCGGAACACCCGATGTTCGTGCGCACGCCGCGCGACGGCGGCGACGACACCGTGCTGGTCGACGGCAATGTGCTTGCCGAGGGCAAGGCCTATTTCCGCCTCGGCGGCGTCGATCACAGCCCGGACCACAGACTGGTCGCCTGGGCCGCCGACGACAAGGGCTCGGAGTATTACACGCTGCGGGTCCGCGACGCGGCGACCGGCGCCGACCTCGACGATTTGATCGCCGATACATCGGGCGGCGCGGTGTGGGCGAATGACGGAAAAACGCTGTTCTATGTCGTGCTCGACGCCAATCACCGGCCGACCAAAGTCATGCGCCATATTGTCGGCACGTCCCCGAAAGACGATGCGCTCGTCTACGAGGAAGCGGATTCCGGTTTCTTCGTCGGCGTCGGCAAGACGCAGTCGGGCAAGTACATCCTCATCGACTGCCATGACCACGAGACCTCCGAGGTCCGCCTCATCGACGCGGATGCGCCGGAAAGCAGAGCAGTTCTGGTCGCGGCCCGCGAGACCGCGCACGAATACGGTGTCGAGCATCATGGCGACCGGCTCTACATCCTGACCAATGCCGACGACGCGGAGGACTTCAAGATCGTCACCGCGCCCGTTGCAACGCCGGGCCGCGAACATTGGAGCGATCTGGTCCCCCATGAAGCGGGACGGCTGATCCTTTCGCTCACCACCTATGCCGGCCATGTCGTCCGGCTGGAGCGCAAGGACGGTTTGCCGCGCATCGTCATCCGCCGCCTTGCCGACGGCGACGAGCACGCCATCGCCTTCGATGAAGAAGCCTATTCGCTCGGCGTATCCGACGGCTACGAGTTCGACACGACGACGCTGCGCTTCACCTATTCGTCGATGACCACGCCGGCGCGGGTCTTCGACTACGACATGGAGAGCCGCGAGCGCGTGTTGCGCAAGGAACAGGAAGTTCCGAGCGGCCACGATCCCGAGCGCTACGTCACCCGCCGGCTGCTGGCGCCGACCGCGGACGGCGAGACGGTGCCGGTGTCGCTTTTCTATGCCAAGGACACGCCGCTCGACGGCTCCGCCCCGTGCCTGCTCTATGGCTACGGCTCCTACGGTATTTCGATCCCCGCCTCGTTCTCGACCAATGCACTGTCGCTGGTCGACCGCGGCTTCGTCTACGCCATCGCCCACATCCGCGGCGGCAAGGACAAGGGCTATCGCTGGTACAAGCAGGGCCGGCGCGAGCACAAGACCAACACCTTCTCCGACTTCATCGCCGCCGGACGGCATCTGATCGCCGAAGGCATCACCGCCGAGGGCCACATCGTCGCGCAGGGCGGATCGGCGGGCGGCATGCTGATGGGCGCGGTCGCCAACATGGCGCCGGAGCTGTTCGCCGGCATCATCGCCGAGGTGCCCTTCGTCGACGTGCTCAACACCATGCTCGACGACACGCTGCCGCTGACGCCGCCGGAATGGCCGGAATGGGGCAATCCGATCGCCGACAAGACGGCGTTCGACTTCATCCGCAGCTACAGCCCCTATGACAATGTCGAGGCGAAGGCCTATCCGCCGATCCTCGCCGAGGGCGGGCTGACCGATCCGCGCGTCACCTACTGGGAACCGGCGAAATGGGTGGCGAAGCTGCGCGCGACCCGGACCGACGAAAATCTGCTTTTGCTGAAGACCAATATGGATGCCGGCCATGCCGGGGCGAGCGGCCGTTTCGCCCGCCTCGAAGAAGTCGCGTTCAACTGGGCTTTCGCACTGAAAGTCACCGGCAAGCTCGGCTAGAGCGGCTCAGGGGGCAGCTTTCCAACCACTCCGAAGCGGCACCGCGTCAATCTGCTCCCATTGACCCGACGCCGTTTGCCCGTATCCTTCCCCAATTGCATCGTACCGGATGCCACGGGGGTGGGGCCTTTGATGCGACGGAACGGCCGAAACGGCCGACGGAGCGGACTGACCGCATGGCTTGCGTTCTGGGCCATGCTGCTGCAGGTGGTTTTCGCCGCCGAGCACGCATCCGCCATGGCCGTCGCCGCCGGTATCGGCGGACCGACCGGCACCCCTATCGGTTTCCTGCAGATCTGTACCGCCGACGGCATCGTTTCGCTTGACGGGGACAACGATCGACATGCGCCCGACGATGACAATGCGCCTTGCGTGTTGTGCGCCAGCGCCGCCGTCTCGGGCGCTCTCGATGCCGGCAATGCGCCGGCCCTCGCGGACCCCGCTCCGACCTGCCTGACGGTTCTCGTACCGCCCTCGGCGGATTTCGAACTCGCCGAACAGCATCGCCGCGCCGGCACGACGCGCGGACCACCCTCGGCCTGACACAGCCCAAGAACCAAGAATGAAACCCGTCCCGCCAGCAGTGCGCGCGGCCTGTGTCACATGAGGACCATTCCATGTCGAAATCCGTCTTTTCCGTTTGCGGGGCGCTGTTCGCCGCGCTTGTCACGCTCTTTTCCACGCAAAGCCCGGCAGCCGCCGGCGACAAGGTCGTCGTCAGCACTCCGGCGTTGCACTCCCTCGTCGCGACCCTGCTCGAGGGCGTCGGTACCCCTGCCCTCCTGTTCTCCAACAAGGATGCCCTGTCGGATCCCGTCCCCGATGCCGACGCGCTTGCCGCGATCGAAGCCGCCGAAATGGTGATCTGGGCCGGGCCGGAATACGAGCAGGCGCTTGCTGGCATCCGCACGCTCGATGCCTCGATCGGCTTCAAGAGCCTGACGCTGTCGGCGACCACGCCGCTGATCAGCATGTCCGAGGCCGGCAATGCCGACCGTCCGAGCGGGCGGCACGATATGCGGTTCTGGCTCGACCCGCGGCTCGCCAAGCTCGCTGTCAGCCGCATCGCGTCCAATCTGGTGCGGGTCTATCCCGATGGCGGCGACCGCATCCTCGACAATGAGATCGTGCTGAAGAAGCGGCTCGCGGCACTTGAGAAGTCGATGCGCGACGCGCTCGATGCCCCACACGGCGCACCGGTGCATGTGCCGGAATCCGACATTCTCTATCTCGCCTGGCGGTTCAATCTCGAAGCTCCCAACTGCCCAGCCGCGGCAGCGAAGATAGAGGCGTTCGGCCAGACGGCGGGCATTGACCTCTATTTCGCGATGATGGCGCAGGTGCTCGAAGACCTGCAGCGTTGCCGCCCGGCGAACAGGCCGGCGAGCTGACCCAAGCTGCCCGGCCGGCGGCCCATTTTCGCCGGCTGGGCGCCTCTCGCCCGGATGCGCCGTTCCGCCAATCGCTCTTTTCGTTTCAAGACGTTAAAGTGGAGATCGATTCCCGACTTCTGAGGAGAGCGCGTTGGAAGGCCACACAGGTGATCTTGTCGGTATTGCTGTTGTCCTGTCGGTTTCGGCGCTCGTCGGTATCCTGTTTCTTCGCCTGAAACAGCCTCCCGTAGTCGGCTATATCCTCGGCGGCGTGGTGCTCGGCCCGACCGGCGTCGGGCTCGTTACCGCAACCGAGTCGATTTCGCTTCTGGCCGAGCTCGGCGTGGTGTTGCTGCTCTTCCTGATCGGCATGGAGATCAGTCTGAAGGCCTTTGCGCGGGTGCTCAAACCCGCCGTGATCACCATGGCTGGACAGACCAGCTTCGCACTTCTGGTCAGCTTTGCTATCGGCACGTTTCTCGGCTGGCCACCGCAACAATCGCTGTTGATCGGTTTCATCATGGCTGTGTCGTCGACCGCCGTTGCCATGACCATGCTCGATGCCATCGGCGAGTTGCGAACCGCGACGGGCCGGATGACGGTCGGCGTTCTGATTGCTCAGGACATCGCCATCGTTCCGATGATCATTCTGGTCGATTCGCTGTCGGGCGAGATCAACCACCCTGTCCTGCTGGTCCTGAAGATGGTCGGCGCCGGGCTGTTCCTGACCCTTCTGTTCCGTTTCCTGGCGCGCTCGAACAAGCTGAACCTGCCGTTTACGGAGGCTCTGTCGGGCCGCGAGGATCTCGTCGCGGTCGCGGCCATCGCCTACTGCTTTGCGGCTGGCGCGCTGTCCGCCCTTGCAGGGCTGTCGGCCGCTTTCGGTGCCTTTGTCGCCGGTCTCGTCATCGCGAATTCGACACTGCGCCAGGAAGCCATCTCCGTCACCCATCCGATCCAGAGTGTGCTAGTGGTGATCTTCTTCCTGTCGATCGGGCTGCTGATTGACCTCAACTACATCCTCGCAAATATCGGCACGGTGCTGCTGTTCGTTTTCGTGGTGCTGACGGCGAAATCCATCGTCAATGTGGCGCTGCTGCGCGCGGTTGGCGAACCGTGGGAACGCGCTTTCCCGAGCGGCCTCATCATGGCGCAGATCGGCGAGTTTTCCTTCGTGCTTGCCGCAGTCGGCATTGCCAACGGCGCCATCGGCGGCGACGGCTACCGGCTCGCGGTCGCCGTGATCGCGCTGTCGCTGCTTGTCAGCCCATTGTGGATGTCGGTGATCCGTCAGTTCCACGATATCGCCGAGGAAGGCCTTACCGACTTCCGCGCCGCCCTTGCCGAGACCTATTATGCCGAGGTCGAGCCGCTCGGACGCGGCTATCGGCGGGCCAGGATCGAAGCCTGGCGGCGGCGCAAGGCCATCCGCGGGATGATGGAACGCAGGCGCGAGCGGCGAGCCGCTGCGGCAAAGGCCGCAATGCCGGCCGAGACTGCGACCGACGAGGAAACGGCAGCAGCGGATGCCGCGACACGGGCCGCGATGCGTCTGAAGAAAGCGGATGAGGCCTTCGCCGGTGCTGGCAAGGCGCCATCCGATGAAGGTGGCAGCGCCGCCTGAAAGAAAACGGGCAGAGACCGGCTCGATGCCGATCCCTGCCCGCTTTCTGTCTACCCATCGGGCCCGCCGGCATCAGACCGGCTTAGACCCGCAACGGGAAATACGGCTTACTTCATCGGGCAGGTCTTGATGCCGAACAGCGTGTAAGCCGGGCACCAGGCCAGCGCACCGGTCACCAGCGGCACAACGCCGATCCAGCCAACCCACTTCCAGGCGATTTCGGCCGGGCCGAACAGCGCGAAAGCGATAAGAGCGATACCGACAACGATACGAAGAATGCGATCGACGCCACCGACGTTAACGAGCGAACCCATGGTCAGTCTCCTTGAAAAACGACACCGGCCCCTCCTCCTCGAGGCGCCTTCGGGTCATTCCTAATCCACTAGGGGATGCGTCGTCCGTGACAAAGTCACATTTCAGCGACCGGATTTTGACTTCATCGACATAAACGTCAGGCAGTCCCCTCGCCGCTGCCGCCGGAAAGCTCGGCGAGGCGGTTCAGCGCGTCCCGGTCGGCAAGAGTGATGCGGCCGCGTTCCAGCGAGACCATGCCCTGCTTTTCGAAGGTCTTGAGTTGCCGGCTGACGACCTCACGGGCCGAGCCAAGATCGGCGGCGATGTCCTGATGGGTCGCATCCACGATGCCTCCTTGCGCGCGGCGTAACAGCAACCGGGCAAGCCTCGCATCAAGGCGATGGAACGCGACGTCCTCGAGTTTGGTCAAAATGTCGGTGATCCGCTGTCCGAAGCCTGCAAAGACCAGCGCGCGGAAACGCGGCGAGATGTCGAGCAAGCGGCGGAACACGGGATACGGAACAGCGACGCCGTCGGTTTCGATCTAGACGACACCTTCCGCGCCATAGGCCTCCTCGCCTAGCAGGCAGGCGGTCGTCAGCAGGCAGGCCTCGCCGTTGCGGACCCTGTAGAGCACAACTTCGCGCCCCGTATCGGCGATCATCTGCACGCGCACCGATCCGGATACGACGAGCAGCCAGTTGGCGCAGCTCTCGCCTGGCGAAAAGACCCGCGCGCCAGCCGGCAGGCGCATGCGAACCGCGCGGGCCAGCAATTCCTGACGCGCGCCGTCTTCAAGGCCGGAGAGACCTTCGAAGGCGTCGATCCAGGAAGTTTGCGGAGTGCTGGCTGGCGACATGACGACTCATTCAGGAAACCGGTAATTCGGCCATATTGTTATGGTGGGCTCTGCGTTGAAGCAAACACCGGAGTCGAGCGATGCGACATCCTTCCCGTTTTACCGCAGCTATTGCCACCCTCTTGGTCGCTTCAGCGCTCCTTGCCGCGACCGGGTTTGCGGCAGAAGCGCAGACGGTCAAGCCGCGCCCGGCGCCGGGCGACTGCGAGAAAATGGCCCTGCAGCATGGCGCGGAAACGCTCTGGTGGGGACGCTTTTCAGGGCGCAAGATCGGCTTTTTCGACCGAACGGAAAACCGTTCCGAATGGGCCTGCTTCCTAACCGAGCGTGAATGCAACGACTGGCTTTACTGGATGCGGACCGACTACCCCGAACGGTGGTGGATCAATCGCTGCGACAAAGGCTATGGTGGGTAATGACGTTGCCCGGCGGCATCAGGCGGCATGGCCACCCGGCCCTGCCCGCCGCCATTGAAGATATTTGTACTGCGGCCCGTGCGATGCGCACATGCCCGACCTTTCGGAGGGTCCAATCATGATGGAAGTTCTGCGCGCCGGCTTCGGCATTGCCTACGGGCTTTTTGCTGCCGACCCGAACCTGCCGTTCACCACCGACGACCCGCTTCCGAGCGTCTACGGCTCGCAATATGACTGCAGCATCGCAACGAAGACCCACGATCCCGACCGACTCTGGCAGGGGCGGTTTTCAGGCCGGATCATCCTCGGCGATGGTCCGCGGGTACGGCAGGTTTCGCGGGTTGCCTGCTTCCCGACCAAGACGGAATGCAACACCTGGCTCTCCTATTGGGACAGCAAGGTGCATGGCCATATCATTCAGTTCAGCTGCAAACGCGGCGTACGCTGATCCGCCAGACGTCCCCGGCAGATACTCCGAACGCTACTCGAGAAGGATGATCTCGTTGTCGGGATCCGGCGCTGCTGCCGGCTTGGCACGCGCCGGTGCTTTGGAAGGTGCGGGCGGCGGTGCGTTTTCGACTGGCTTCAACACCCGAATTTCACCGGTCGCGCCGGGCCTTGTGCGGGCAATGACGGCGTGAGCCTCGCTATGTCGACGGTCTTCGCCGGGGAAATCCGGACGGGGATTGCGCCGCCGGTCGGGACCGACATAACCCGACGCGGTGGCCACGCAATCGCGCGGGCGCATCAATGTGGTCCGCAGGCGCTGCATGAATACGTTGGGGCGAAGCGGTTTGACGAGCACCTCGTCGATGCCGGCACTCACCGCGTTCTGGATCAGGCGCCGGTCGGCGTGACCGGTGATCAGGATCACCGGCGTCAGGCGATTCACCGAGGTTGTGCTTGCGCGCAACTTCTCGACGAAAGCGACGCCATCCAATCCCGGCATGACGTAGTCCAAGGTGATGCAATCGACCGGATTGGTTTCAAGAAATTCGAGACCGACGAACGGATCGAGCGCGTCCGCGATCTCGCGAATGCCCATATCGCGGATAATCGAACGCAGCAGGCTGACAAAGGTTCGGCTGTCATCGACGATGAGCAGTCGCTTCGATGCCAATTCGTCGGCCACCTGATTATGCATAACGCGCCCCGGGGAACCCTGATACTCGATTTTCGACAAGCATAGAGGGTGGGCGTAAATATTCCCTTCATCGGAACGTTGCGAACGATGCACGCGCATTCAGGATTTCGAAAGCAAAACGGCGGGGACATGCCCCGCCGTTTCGAACTCGCGTTCAGGTTTTCGACCGGCGTTCTACGCCGGAAAGCCCTTACTTCGCCGCTTCGAACTGCTCGAGCACGAAGTCCCAGTTGACGAGATTGTCGAACCAGGCTTCGAGGAACTTCGGACGCGCGTTGCGGTAGTCGATGTAATAGGCGTGCTCCCACACGTCGCAGACGAGCAGCGGGGTCGCGCCGGTGCCGAGCGGGTTTTCCGCATTCGCCGTCTTCTCGATGGCGAGCTTGCCGTCGCGCAGGACGAGCCAGGCCCAGCCGGAACCGAACTGGGTGACGCCAGCGTTGAGGAAGTCTTCCTTGAACTTCGCAAGGCCGCCGAGATCAGAGTCGATCTTGGAAGCAATGGCGCCCGGCAGGCTGCCGCCGCCATTCGGCTTCATGCCACGCCAGTAGAAGTCGTGGTTAAAGGTCTGGGCGGCGTTGTTGAACAGGCCGACATTGGAGCCGCGCGAGCCGATGATCACGTCTTCCAGCGACTTGCCTTCGAGGCCCGAGCCTTCGATCAGCTTGTTGGCGTTGGTGACATAGGTGGCGTGGTGCTTGCCGTGGTGGAATTCGAGCGTCTCGGCCGACATATACGGCTGCAGCGCATCGGCGGCATAGGGCAGAACCGTCAATTCGAAAGCCATTGCGATCTCCTCATGAGTTTGTCGCCCGGTGCAGGTCGAGGCCGACCGACCGGAGCAATTGGGGGCATTTTGCCGCGGTGGGAACTTATGTTTCGGAACATAGGTCGCGACCCGCGCGTCGGCAATCGGCGGCGTGGGAAAACATGCGAAAAAACGAAAAATTCCCGCGGTCGAAAATCAACGGAAATTTGCCGGCTGTCCGGATTTTCGCCGCCTGCCGACTGGTGTGACAATATCAGGCGTGCGCCCACTCCCAGTAGAGCTCGCGCGCCTTGGCAGCCACCGGCCCCGGTTCGATCGCGCGATCGCCGATCCGGTTGACCGGGCTGACCTTGGAATAGTTGCCGGTCGAGAAGATTTCGTCCGCCGCGTAGAAATCCTCGTAGCGCAGCGAGGTCTCGAACACGCCGTAGCCGGCCTCGCGCAGCAGCGCGATGATGCGCTGGCGGGTTATGCCATTGAGGAAGGTCCCATTCGGCACCGGCGTGAAGACACGGTCGTCGCGCACCAGGAACACGTTCGCGGTTGCCAGTTCCGCGACATTGCCGAGCATGTCGAGGACGAGCGTGTTGTCGAAGCCGGTATCGCGTGCGCGCTGCAGGGCACGGGCGTTGTTGGGATAGAGGCAGCCGGCCTTGGCGTTGGTCGGCATGCACTCGATGGTCGGCCGGCGGAACGGCGACAGCCCGACGGAGAAGCCGGTCGGCTGCGGCATCGGCGTCTCGTAGATGCACAAGCAAAATTTGGTGCTGTCCGGATCGGGAGCGACGGCCATGAAGCCGCCCTCCTCCGCCCAGTACATCGGCCGGATATAGACGGCCGCGTCATCGCCGAATTTGGCGTAGCCTTCCCTGGCGAGTTCCTCGATGGCGCCGGCCTCCATGGTCGGATCGAGGCCGAGGGCGCGGGCCGAATGATTGACCCGCTGACAGTGCCGGTCGAGGTCAGGCATTACGCCCTCAAATCCGCGCGCACCGTCGAAGACGCTCGAGCCCAGCCAGCTCGAATGGGTTCGCGGTCCCATAATCGGCGGATTGCCTTCCAGCCACTCGCCGTCGATCCAGGTCCAGGTTTTCGACCATTCCGCCATAACGCGTCCTCCGTTTGGCAAATCGAACGCACCACACGGGCCGCCGTCAACTCCTTGGGGCAAAAAAACCGGGTCTTTTCATTCGCGCACGCATGTTCTGTTTTTGTTCTGGACAAAACTCCGCATTTCGGAAAAACTCGAAGGGATTGGCGTCGAAAGGGAGAGAACGATGGACCAGCGACTCACCATGGTGACACTCGGCTTAGACGATCTTGCTGCCGCGCGGCGGTTCTTAGAAGACGGTCTGGGGTGGAAACCGGCCGCGTTCGAGAGCGATCAGGTCGCATTCTATGACACCGGAACCACGTCACTCGGGCTGTTCGGGCGCAAGGCACTGGCAGAGGATGCCGAGGTCGAAGACGACGGCGGCAGCTACCACGCTGTCTCGATTGCCTGGAACGGCGTCAGCAAGGAGGCCGTCGACGAAGCATTCGCCCGTGCGGTTGCAGCCGGCGGCGAGCCGGTGAAGACGCCGCAGGAGGTGTTCTGGGGCGGCTATTCCGGCTATGTCCGCATCCCCGGCGGACACCTTCTGGAAATCGCCTTCAACCCGATCTTCCTGCTGGATGAAAGCGGCAAGATGGTGCTGCCGCCACCGGCTGGGGCGTAGCGCGCGTGGACAGGCGAAGGAAAGCCGACGCGGTCTTTGCGGCTTGACCGGAAGGGATGAACGCGATTGTCTTGCAGCGGGAAACGCGGCGGCGCGCGGCGCCGGCGAGGAAGCGACCGCAGAACAGACCGCAAAGCGGCGAACGGCAGTCAGTCAATGGAGCCCGGCGGCGCGCTCGAGATTCAAGGAAAGAGGCAGGCGCAATGGCACCTTCGGTCTATGTTTTCGACGCCTACGGCACCTTGTTCGACGTTCATGCCGCGGTACGCCGGCATGCCGAAGCGGTTGGTCCGGACGGGCAGAGGCTGTCGGAGATCTGGCGCGCCAAGCAGCTTGAATACTCGTGGGTGCGCGCCCTGATGGGCCGCTATCAGGATTTCTGGCTCTTGACCGAACAGGCGCTCGATTATGCGTTTCGCATGGTGCCGTCAGCCGACACCTCGGTGCGTCCGATGCTGCTCGATGCCTACCGCCATCTCGATGCCTACCCGGAGGTGCCCGGCGTCTTGCGGGCATTGAAGGATAGCGGCGCGCGGGTGGCGATCCTGTCGAACGGTTCGCCGGAGATGCTCGCGAGCGCGGTGTCCTCCGCCGGGATCGACAATGTCGTCGATGCGTCCATCTCCGTCGACGAGTTGCGGACCTACA
Source organism: Hyphomicrobiales bacterium (assembly GCA_002869065.1). Classification (NCBI taxonomy): domain Bacteria; kingdom Pseudomonadati; phylum Pseudomonadota; class Alphaproteobacteria; order Hyphomicrobiales; species Hyphomicrobiales bacterium. The sequence goes on along the minus strand of PKTR01000001.1, from coordinate 60,832 downwards.
AGACCGACGAGCGGGTCTACGAGATGGTGACGACCCATTTCCGGGTGTTCCCGGAGGCCGTTTCCTTCCAGTCGTCCAACCGCTGGGATATCGCGGGGGCTGCCGCCTTCGGCTTCCGCCCGGTCTGGATCAACCGCACAGGCCAGCCGGACGAGTATTCCGACCTGCCGCCGAGCGCGATCCTGTCGTCGCTGAGCGGGCTCGAAACCCTCGCTTGACCGCTACGGACAGGCACGCCTGGCCATCTCGTCGCGGCGGCTTTCGACGCCAGGAATTTTCACCTGTCCCGGCGTGCAATCCCATAGGTATTCATATTCGCATGTGATAACGTGTCGCGTCGGATGTTCCGAGGGGAACGGCGCTCGCGTCGAATTTCGACATAAAAACAAGAAGCTGCAGCGGGCCGCACCAGCCTGGGCTGGTTTGGCATAAGACAGCTTTCCGCGCATTCGAAATTGAGGCGTGGAACCAAAACGGAAAGAAAAGACCCGAAAACGGGTCTTCTGGGAGGGACCAATCGAATGAAGATTTCTCTGCTTCGCAGCAGCGTGGCCATTGCCGGCCTGCTCGCCTTCACCGTCACCGCCAGCGCGGCTTCGCCGTTCGGCACCTGGAAGCGCCCGGACGGCTCGACCGCCAAGGTGAGCGATTGCGGCGGCAAGATGTGCGGCGTCGTGACCAGCGGCAAGAAATCCGGCTTCAAGATGTTCAAGGGCATCCCGAAGACCGGTGCAAACACCTGGGCCGGCGACATGTGGCACCCGAAGATGGGCAGCTGGATGACTTTCAACGGCACCGTGAAGCTGAGCGGCAACCAGCTGTCGGTTAAGGGCTGCGCCATCGGCAAGTCGATGTGCGATTCCGAGACCTGGACGCGCTAACGCTCCTTCGCGCCAGCTGTACTGAACGCAAAACGCCCGGGTCTTCCCCCGGGCGTTTTCTTTTTGAGCACTCGCCTTGATCAGCCGGCGAGTTCGGCCAGCACCCGCGCCCAGGAGCGGATACCTTTGTGGAAGCTCTTGAGCTCGTACTTCTCGTTCGGCGAGTGGATGCGGTCATCGTCGAGGCCGAAACCGATCATCAGCGTCTCCATGCCGAGCTTGTGCTTGAAATCGCCGACGATGGGGATCGATCCCCCCATGGCCATCAGTACGGCTGGGTTCTCCCATTCGGCGTCGAGCGCGGCGCGCCCCTGATTGAGCGCCGGGCTGTCGATCGGCACGGTAAAGCCGGGGCTTCCGCCATGCGAGAGGAACTCGACGGTGCAATCGGCCGGCATGCGCGCGCGAACGAAGTCGCGGAATGCGGTGCGCACCTTTTCGGGATCCTGACCGCCGACCAGCCGGCAGGAAATCTTCGCCGACGCCTTCGACGGGATCACGGTCTTGAAGCCCTCGCCCGTATAGCCGCCGATGATGCCGTTGATCTCGCAGGTCGGCCGCGACCAGATCTGTTCGAGCACCGAGCGATCAGCTTCGCCAGCCGGAACCGACAGGCCGATCTGCCCGAGGAAGGCGGCCTCGTCGAAGCCCAGGCCATCCCACATCGCCTTGATCTCGGCCGGCAGGTCGGCAACGTCATCATAGAAGCCGGGCACGGCCACACTTCCGTTCTCATCGTGCAGATCGGCGATGATGCTTGCCAGAAGGTGGATCGGATTGCGGGCCGCGCTGCCGAAGCTGCCGGAATGCAGGTCCCGGTCGGCGGCAGTGATGACGATTTCATCTTCCATCAACCCCCGCAGCATGGTGGTGATGGCCGGCGTGTTGCGATCCCACATACCGGTGTCGCAAACGAGCGCGAGATCGAGGCTCAGCTCCTCGGCATTTTCGGCGAGGAAGCCGGCGAGTGACGGGCTGCCGGATTCCTCCTCACCCTCGAACAGGATCGAGACGGGAACCGGCAAACTACCGGTTTCGGCGATCCAGGCGCGCGCCGCCTCCACGAAGGTCAGCAACTGCCCCTTATCATCGTCACTGCCGCGTCCAACGATCATTTTAGAACCGTCGTCACGCGTCACGATGCGCGGGTCGAACGGGTCCATCTCCCACAGCTCGATCGGATCGACCGGCTGCACGTCATAGTGGCCGTAGAACAAGACATTCGGCCCCGTCGCGCCGTCGTCGCGGCGATGGGCGACGACCATGGGGTGACCCGGCGTCGGACGCACGGAAGACTCGAAACCGAGGCCGGTCAGCTCGTTCGAGCACCATTCGGCCGCGGCCTGGCAGTCGGCCTTGTAGGCAGGGTCTGCGGAAATCGACTTCACGCGCATCAGATCGAACAGCCGTTCGAGGCTCTGATCGAGATCGGCATCAATGCGTGCCAGCACCTTTTCCAACGACATGGCATGACTCCGGTTCGGGTTCCGCCCGATGCGGGACCACGGATGGACGACGAAAGATGACGGCCGCGCCGGGAGTGCGCGGAGGTCAGAAGCCGCGTTTCAGGCTACCAAGGATGCCGCGCACGATTTCGCGGCCAAGCGTCGTCGAAACGCTGCGGACAACGGATTTGATCGCGGCTTCGGTGACCGTATCGTTGCGCGAGCGGCTCGATGAGCGCGACGAGGACCGGCTCGACCGCGCGTCGCGTTCCCGCGCCTTTTCGATGCGCTCGCGTTCCTTCTCGCGCTCTTCGGCCAGGCGCTGTTCTTCCTCGCGGCGGGCTTCGGCCTCGGCCCGCTCCTGCAGCACTTCGTAGGCGGACTCGCGGTCGATCTCGCGGTCATAGTAGCCAGCCATGGAGCTTGTCGCGACGATCTGGCGGCGCTCGGCCGGCGTCAGCGGACCAAGCCGGGATGACGGCGGACGGATCAGCGTGCGCTGGACGATGGAGGGAATGCCCTTCTTCTCCAGCGTCGAAACCAGCGCCTCGCCGACCCCGAGTTCCATGATCACCTCTTCGGTGTCGAGGTCCGGGTTCTGACGGAAAGTCTGGGCGGCAGCACGCACGGCACGTTGATCGCGCGGGGTAAAGGCGCGCAGCGCATGCTGCACCCTGTTTCCGAGCTGGCCGAGCACCTCGTCGGGCACGTCGAGCGGGTTCTGGGTGACGAAGAAGACACCGACGCCCTTGGAGCGGATCAGCCGGACCACCTGCTCGACCTTGTCGAGCAGCACCTTCGGCGCCTCGTCGAACAGCAGGTGCGCTTCGTCGAAGAAGAAGACGAGGCGCGGCTTGTCGGGATCGCCGACTTCCGGCAGTTCCTCGAACAGCTCCGACATCAGCCACAAGAGGAAGGTGGCGTAGAGATGTGGGTTCGGCATCAACTTGTCGGCGGCGAGCACATTGACGATGCCGCGCCCGTCGACATCGGTGCGCATGATATCGGCGATGCGCAGAGCCGGCTCGCCAAAGAAATTGTCGCCGCCCTGCTCTTCCAGCACCAGCAGGCGGCGCTGGATCGCACCGATCGAAGCGGTCGAAACGCGGCCGTAGCTGGCCGAGATCTCGTCGCGGCGACCGTCGACGTTGACGAGCAGCGCGCGCAGGTCCTTCAGATCGAGCAGCAACAGGCCCTCGTCGTCGGCCAGGCGGAAGGCGACGTTAAGCACACCTTCCTGCACATCGGTCAGGCCGAGCAAGCGCGACAGCAGAAGCGGGCCCATCTCGCTGATCGTGGTGCGGATCGGGTGGCCCTGCTCGCCGAACAGGTCCCAGAACACGGTCGGAAAGGCTTCGTAACGGTAGTCGTCGAAGCCGATCGTCTTTGCGCGCTTCTCGAGGAAGTCCTTCGTCTCGCCCGCCGTCGCGATGCCCGACAGGTCGCCCTTGATGTCGGCGCAGAAGACCGGAACTCCGGCGGCGGAAAAGCCCTCTGCCAAAATCTGCAGCGACACGGTCTTGCCTGTGCCGGTCGCGCCCGTGATCAGCCCGTGCCGGTTGGCATAGGCAAGATCGAGATATTCCGGCTTGTCGCTGGTGCCGAGATAGACCTTGCCGTCGATGAGCATCGCTGTTTCCCCCATATGACTCGTCGTCGGTTATAGAATCCGGTCCGTGCGCCGACAAGCGCGCGAAACATGCCGTAGCGGCGGCCTGGCCTCATCTGCCAGGGGTTGCGACAAAGCGGCAAATATCCCCGGAAAATTGCCGAAATCACAAGGAATCACTTGTCTTTGCGGCACGCCTGTTGTCACATCTGCGGCAAATGTATCAATCTGGAGGCATCCGATGGAGGAGTTGATCAGCCGCATTGTCGCCAATGTCGGCATCGACGAGGAGCTGGCAAAAAAAGCCGTCGGCATCATCCTGAACTTCCTGACCAAGGAAGGTTCGGAAGGGACCGTGGCTGAAATGATCAAGGCCATTCCCGGCGCGCAGGAACTGATAGACGCGCAGGCGGGCGAAAAGAAGAGCGGCGGACTGCTCGGCGCTCTCGGTTCGCTGGGCGGCGGTCTTGGTGCCATGGGCGCCCTCAATCAGCTCACAGACGCCGGTCTCGACATGGATCAGGTCAAGGGCGTGACCGACGAAGTCGTCGGCATGGCGCGCGAAAAGGCCGGTCCGGATGTCGTCGACGAGGTGATCGGTTCAATTCCGGGTCTGGGGCAGTTCATTTCCTGACACCGGGGAACAGCAAGGGGCCGCGAGCCGGGACAAAGTCCCGGATGTTAGAGACGGAACACCTGCACACAGGAGGAGCACACGGGCATGTCATCCTATTCCATTATCGACATTGAAGGCATCGGCCCCACCTATGCCGAAAAGCTGAAGGCCATCGGTATTCGCACCACGGGCAAGCTGCTTGAGCGCGCCAAGGATCCGAAGGGCCGCAAGGCGGTCGCTGAGGAAAGCGGCATCGACGATGCCCGCATCCTCAAGTGGGCCAACATGGCCGACCTGATGCGGATCAAGGGCGTTGCGGAAGAGTATTCAGAGCTTCTGGAAGCGGCCGGCGTCGACACGGTGAAGGAACTGAAGCACCGTCGCGCCGACAACCTCACAGCCAAGATGGCCGAGGTCAACGCCGAGAAGAAACTCGTCCGGCTGCTGCCGAGCGAAAAGGCCGTCGCCAAATGGGTTGAGCAGGCCAAGTCGCTGCCGCCGATGATGACCTACTAAGAGCCGATCCCATCGGCAGGCCGGTTCACACCGGCGCGCGGCGCACCGCCCGGTCGCGCCACGGTGGTTTGTGCGATTTGGAAAGGGGGCATCGACGGTGCTCCCTTTTTCTTTGCGCGTTACGCTTCCGGACGGCATTCTGCTGCGAACACGACATGCCGATCGAGATCGCGGGTGAGCGTCGCCCTCGCCCTTTGCCTAACTTGCCCCGGCCCTTGTGAAATCCGTATAAGGACGGGCAAACTTTGAAGGCCTGCCCGGCATGTGATTGCGCCGGGCCGAACCAATTCGGGAACGCGCCATGGCTTCCATTTCCCTGCTGTCGGACGATTTTGCCGGCGCCAACGAAACAACCTGGCTCGCCGCCGTTGAAAAGGCGCTGAAGGGTGCCGCTTTCGACAAGCTGCGCAGCAAGACCGATGACGGGCTTGCGATCGAGCCGCTCTACCCGCAGGCCGCCAACGCGGTGGCCGAGCCGGGGCGGGCCGATGCCGCCCCCTGGGCCGCGCTGCAGCGCGCCGATCATCCGGATGCGAAGGCGGCGAACGCCATTGCGCTTGACGATCTCGCAGGCGGCGCCGCAGGCCTCGACATTGTCGGTCGTGGCGCGCCGAATGCGTTCGGGTTTGGCATCGACGGCCTCACTGACGCCGCCACTTTCGTAACACTTCTCGACGACGTGCTGCTCGATGCGATCCGTATCCGGCTCAATGCCGGCGCCGACGGGGTTGCCGCCGCTGCAGCGCTTGCCGCGCATATCAAGGCCTCCGGCACGGCACCCGCCTCCGTGTCGGTTTCCTTCGGCATCGATCCGCTCGGCGCACAGGCCGCCTCAGGCACTGCTGATGCCGATGCGGTGGCCAAGGCTGCTGCTGCTGCCGTCGCGCTGAAGGCTAACGGCTTCGCCGGTCCGTTCCTTGCCGCCGATGGCCGTCCGTTCCACGCCGCCGGCGCGTCGGAAGCGCAGGAGATTGCGGCCGTGCTCGCCGCTGCGGTCGGCTATCTGCGCGCGCTCGAAGCCACCGGCATGGCGCTGGAAGATGCGGTTGCGGCGATCGAAGCCGTCGTGTCGGTCGACGCCGAGCAGTTCCTCGGCATCGCCAAGATCCGCGCCCTGCGCCGCCTCTGGCGGCAGGTCTGCGAGGCCTGCGGCGTTGCCCCGACCACCCTCACCGTTCACACCGAAACCGCCTGGCGGATGATGACGCGCCGCGACCCGTGGGTGAACATGCTGCGCACGACCATTGCCGGATTTGCCGCCGGCGTTGGCGGCGCGACGTCGCTGACGGTGCTGCCGTTTACAGCCGCGCTGGGGCTTGCCGACGGCTTTGCCCGCCGCGTTGCCCGCAACACCCAGTCGGTGCTGCTGGAAGAATCGAACCTCTACCGCGTCGCCGACCCGGCGGCCGGTTCCGGCTATGTCGAGACCATGACCGACCAGCTCGCGCAGGCGGCCTGGGCGCTGTTCCAGGAAATCGAGGCTGCCGGCGGGCTTTCGGCCGCCCTCGCCTCCGGCGATCTGCAGGAAAAGATCACCACCGTACGTGCCGCGCGCGACCGCGACATCGCCAAGCGCAAGGTTGCGATCACCGGCACCAGCGAGTTCCCGAACATCCACGAAGCACCGGTCAAGGCGCTTGAGGTGACCGCGTTCGATGCACCGGTCTCCGGAGACGGTGCGCTCGCTCCGATCCGGCTCGGCGCCGTGTATGAAGCGTTGCGCGATCAGGCGGACGCCTTTCTCGCCGAGACCGGCAAGCGTCCGGCGGTGTTCCTTGCCACGCTCGGCCGCATCGCCGACTTCACGGCGCGGGCGACGTTCGCCAAGAACTTCTTCGAGGCCGCCGGTATCGAGGCAATCATCGGCGAGGGTGCCGCCGATGCGGACACCGCCGCGAAAGCCTTCGCCGACAGCGGTGCGCGGATCTGCTGCCTGTGCTCGTCGGATGCGGTCTACGCCGATCTTGCCGAAACGGCGGCAAAAGCCGTCAAGGACGCGGGCGCCGCTCATATCTCGCTCGCGGGCCGGCCGGGCGATCTCGAAGCCGCGCTCAAAGCCGCCGGCGTCGACGGCTTCCTTTACGTTGGCTGCAATGTGCTAGACTTCCTGACCGAGGTGCAGGCGATCGCGCTTCAGCGCTGATCGCCGCTGCTCAAGACAGACGGATACCGGACATGACCCGCATCCCGAATTTTTCCACCATCCCCTTCGCCAGCGCGCCGCAGGCGTCCGAGGCCGGCGCTGCCGCCGAGCCCTGGCTGACGCCCGAGGACATCCCGGTCCAGCCGCTCTACACGGCGAAGGACGCCGAGGGGCTCGCCTCGACCACCGGCTTCCCGGGTCTCGCGCCCTTCGTGCGCGGCCCCTACCCGACGATGTATGTCCAGCAGCCCTGGACCGTCCGGCAATATGCGGGCTTCTCGACGGCGGAAGATTCCAACGCCTTTTACCGGCGCAATCTCGCCGCCGGCCAGAAGGGCCTGTCGGTCGCCTTCGACCTTGCAACCCACCGCGGTTACGATTCCGATCATCCGCGCGTGTCGGGTGACGTCGGTATGGCCGGTGTTGCGATCGACTCGATCTACGACATGCGCACGCTGTTCTCGGGGATCCCGCTCGACAAGATGAGCGTGTCGATGACCATGAACGGCGCGGTGCTGCCGGTCATGGCGCTCTACATCGTGGCGGCGGAAGAACAGGGTGTTGCCCACGACAAGCTGTCGGGGACCATTCAGAACGACATTCTGAAGGAGTTCATGGTCCGCAACACCTATATCTACCCGCCGACGCCGTCGATGCGGATCATCTCAGACATCTTCGCCTATACGTCGGAGCACATGCCGAAGTTCAATTCGATCTCGATTTCCGGCTATCACATGCAGGAAGCGGGTGCGACGGCGGATCTCGAACTCGCCTACACGCTCGCCGACGGCATCGAGTATGCCCGCGCGGGCGTCGCCGCCGGGCTCGATATCGATGCCTTTGCCCCTCGCCTCTCCTTCTTCTGGGCGATCGGCATGAACTTCTTCATGGAAGTCGCCAAGATGCGCGCGGCGCGCCTCCTTTGGGCGAAGCTGATGCAGGCGAATTTCCAACCAAAGAACCCGAAGTCGCTGTCGCTGCGCACCCATTCGCAGACCTCGGGCTGGTCGCTGACGGCGCAGGACGTGTTCAACAACGCGATCCGCACCGCTGTCGAGGCAATGGCCGCCACGCAGGGCCACACCCAGTCGCTGCACACCAACGCGCTCGACGAGGCGCTGGCGCTGCCGACCGACTTCTCTGCCCGCATCGCGCGCAACACCCAGCTCTTCCTGCAGCAGGAATCGGGAACCACCAAGGTCATCGATCCATGGGGCGGTTCGTTCTACGTCGAGCGGCTGACGCATGACCTGGCCGCCAAGGCGCTCGCCCATATCGAGGAAGTCGAAAGCCTCGGCGGTATGGCAAAAGCCATTGAAAAGGGCATCCCGAAGCTGCGCATCGAGGAAGCAGCCGCCAAGACCCAGGCGCGCATCGACTCCGGCCGCCAGACGGTCGTCGGCGTCAACAAGTTCCGCCCGGACCGCGAAGAAGAGATCGACGTTCTGAAGGTCGACAATTCGGCGGTGCGTGCAGCGCAGATCGACAAGCTGCAGCGGCTGAAGGCGGAACGCAACGACGCCGATGTCGAAGCCGCGCTCGACGCGCTGACGGAGGCGGCGGCCAACGGCACGGGCAATCTGCTCGACCTGTCGGTCAAGGCGGCCCGCGCCAAGGCAACCGTCGGCGAGATCACGCTCGCCATGGAGAAGGTGTTCGGGCGCCACACCGCCGAAATCAAATCGATCTCGGGCGTCTACAAGCGGGAGGTCGGAACCATGAATGCGGCGGTCGAAAGGGTTCAAAAGCTGGTTTCCGAATTTGAGGACAATGACGGCCGCCGGCCGCGTCTGCTGGTCGCCAAGATGGGCCAGGACGGCCACGACCGTGGTCAGAAGGTGATCGCGTCGGCCTTCGCCGATCTCGGCTTCGACGTCGATATCGGCCCGCTGTTTGCCACACCCGACGAAGCGGCGCGCCAGGCCATTGAGAACGACGTCCATATCGTCGGCGTATCGTCGCTCGCCGCAGGTCACCTGACTCTGGTTCCCGCGCTGAAAGCGGCGCTCGCCGAACAGGGCCGGCCCGACATCATGATCGTCGTCGGTGGTGTTGTGCCGCCGCAGGACTACGACGCACTCTACGAGGCCGGCGCGACGGCGATCTTCCCGCCGGGCACGGTCATTGCCGAAGCGGCGGTGGATCTCTTACAGAAGCTGAACGCGGCGCTGGGCTACGAGCCGCAGCAGGCTGCCGAATAGGCTTTCGCGCACCGTTTTGAGCATCAGCGGCCCCGGCTTCGGCGGGGCCGTTTTCGTATCCGGCCAGCCGTGCCCGCAAGGCCCCTCCTGCGCGCCTTCAAGCCCGGCGTTATTTGCGGGACACTCGGCGCCTTTTGCGACCTTACGGAATCTGAATAGTTTTACCTCGGCCGTTTCTATTCGAATTCTCTAAATGGCGGAACTTCTACATTACGCAAAACGGTTTCTTAAGGACTCTGGTACAGCTTTAGGGAACAAACAAAAACTCCCGAACAGAACAGGGCTTTTGGAATATGCTGATGCGCCTGAGAAAAGCTTCCGCGCCGGTGCGGGACCATCTTGTGGCTCCCACGCCTGACGCAAAGGAAGGCGACCACGGCGAAAGCCCCGAAACCGAGACCGCCAGTGCCGTCGCCGGTGGCGATGTCCTTCAGTCGCTGGCCGGCAACCTTGGGACCCTCGGCAACGTCATCGCGGAAACGTCCGGCAAGGTCGAGCAGAGCGCCGGACGCTCGCTGGCGTTTGCACAGACCTTCGGCGAACTTGTCCAGTCCGTCGACGCAATCCACCACGCCAACCGGGCGATCGCGGAATCGGCGGAAGAAACCATCACGGTCACGGAAGCCGCCGGCGAAGCGGTCAACGAATCCCAACGTACGCTCGACGACGCGGTCGGCCATATCGGCGGGCTGATTTCGGCCGTGTCCGAGATCAGCGAACAGCTTCAGGAGTTGCAGACCGCGCTCAACAGTGTGCGCGAAGTCGCCGGTTCGATCGATTCCATCGCCCGCCAGACCAATCTCCTCGCCCTCAACGCGACCATCGAAGCGGCGCGCGCCGGCGAAAGCGGCAAGGGCTTTGCCGTGGTGGCGAGCGAAGTGAAGATGCTCGCCAAGGAAACCAGCGACGCGACGGAAAAGATCGGCCGCACCCTGTCGGACCTCGACTCCGAAGCCGACAAGCTGGTGCATCTCGGCACCGAAGCCGTCGGCCACACCGGCGATGTGCGCGATAGCGCGACCTCGCTCGGCGAGGCGATCTCGCTTCTGACCGACGCGATCCGCCGCATCCAGGATTCGAGCACCGTCATCGACGGGCGGGTGCAGGAAAACGACCAACATCTCAGCACCTTCGCGGAACATCTTTCGAGCGTTCAGAACGGCATCGGCGAGACGGTCGACGATCTGATCGGCTGCCGCGACACGATGATGGACGCGGTTTCGAGCACCGACGAGATGGTCGGCACGGTCGCGACCAGTGGCATCGTCACCGAAGACACCAATTTGATCGAAAAGGTTGTCGAAACCGCCGAAAAGGTCAGCGCGGTGTTCACCGAAGCCGTCGCACGCGGTGACATCACGATGGCCGACCTGTTCGACACCACCTACACGCCGATCCCGGGCAGCAACCCCGAGCAGGTGATGGCGAAGTATACCGAACTGACTGACCGTCTGCTGCCGGAGTATCAGGAAGCGGTCGCGGCGTCCGACGAGCGTATCGTGTTCTGCGCCTGCGTCGACACCAAGGGCTATCTGCCGACCCACAATCTGAAATTCTCCAAGCCGCAGTCGAGCGACCCGGTCTGGAATGCCGGCAATTGCCGTAACCGGCGCATCTTCGACGACCGCGTCGGGCTCGCCGCCGGGCAGAATACCAAGCGCTTCCTGCTGCAGACCTATCGCCGCGATATGGGCGGCGGCACCTTCGCGCTGATGAAGGACGTTTCCGCACCGATCCTCGTCAATGGGCGCCATTGGGGCGGCGTGCGCCTCGCCTACCGCGCCTGACCGCAGCGGCAAGAGATCGAGAACAAACAAAAGGGCGGCTCCGGGAGCCGCCCTTTTTTGTCTCTCGCAATAACGCGGAACCGGGATCAGACCCGCATATCAATCAGATTGCCATATTCGCGGGTCGGACGCGGGGACGCCGAATTGAGGATCTTTGTCGCCCCTTCCCCGTTGCCTTCCTCGATTGCGGTGAGCAACGCGCGGCCGGTGTCGATCGACTCGCTGGCGAGCGTTCCGATCAGCACAGCGGGGTCGATACCGAGTTCCTCGGCCCCCTTGGCGATGGTGCTGACGAGACGTGTCACCGGGTCAGCATCGCCAGCTGCTTCGGGTCGGTTCGCAACGCTGCTGGCGTTCTGGACGATCGCAGCCGGCGATCCGACCTCGGCCGTTTGCGGTTCCGGACCTTTCTCGGCCTGTTCCTGCGCAGCCTGACGCCGCTCGAGCGCCGCCTTGTCGGCCTCTACACCCGGCGGGCGAACGTTGGTTTGTCCGGCGGAGCCGGCGACCTGATCAACCATGGCATTGTCCTCTTGTGACAGAGTTTCTCTCACGAGAACAATACCCAAGACATTTCACCACCCAGCTAAGGAAACCTCTCGCGTTTTCGTAAAATTGACACGATCCTGGTTCCACTACATTCACCAAGATGCTGGCGCTTTGGCCGCTGACGCAGTCATCCATTCAAGGATCACTCCCCCCACCAGCCTTTACGGAGAGAAGCCATTCTTACGACCACGACCAATACGCTCGAAGGACACCCGGTGCGCGACTATCGTGGCCTCGTCATGGGCGAAGCCATTCTCGGCGCGAACATCTTCAAGGATTTCTTCGCCAGCATCCGCGATATCGTCGGCGGCCGTTCGGCGGCCTACGAGAAGGAGCTGTCTCGGGCGCGCGAGATCGCGATCGACGAGATGTGTGCCAAGGCGCAGGCGCTTGGCGCCAACGCGGTCATCGGCATCGACATCGACTACGAGACCATCGGCGCCAACGGTTCGATGCTGATGGTGTCGGCGTCGGGAACCGCCGTCATCGTCGATTGAGCCGGCAACCTTGCCGCCAGCGGTAAAGTCGACTATCCGAAAGCCAACCAACAGAGCCAACACCAACGGTGGCCAAACATGCGCATCAAGACTGCCCGCGGATTTGCCATAGCCTTTCTGCTTTCTGCTGCAACGGCTTGCAGCAGCGGCACGGGTGACAAATTCTCCGGTATCGACAACACCATCTCCGGCAATCCGTTCTCGCCCGATTCGCCCTACACCGGCGCCGACTACGAATTGCCGCTGCCGGAAATCGCGTTCGTGATGAGCGCCGAAGCCGCCGGGCCGCTCGGGTCGACGCCGGCCTATTCGTCGGCGGAAGTGAAAAGCCGCATGCCTGGCTATGAGACCGTGACGGCGGAAACGGCACTTGAAGACAAGGTCTATCCGACGCTTGCGGTGCTGAAGGATGGGCAGCAGGTGCTGCAGCTCTTCAAGGGCTCCGACGGCCGCGCCCGCGAGGTGCACGCAGTCAGCGGCATCGTCGGCGGACCGGCGGGCGAGCAGGTCGGCATGACCTTCCGGCGCGCCGGCATGAAACGCTCCGATTGCCGGGTCGGCCGCAATCTGTGGCGCGGCATGGCGGTGTGCCCGTCGCGCAAGGCCTCGAACGTTCAGCTCGTGTTCGCCCTTCCCGGCTATCGCGGACCGTTCACGCAGATGCCGAGCGAAAAGATGATCGGCGACGCTACACTGCAGCGCATGGTCTGGAAGCCGCGCTGAGCGATGCTGACCGCGGGCTAAGCGCAAAACCGGCATTTCCGGCATTTTGACCATTGGTCGCGGATGAATTTCCCGGCGCGTTGGGCTATGCGAGGGAACATGACGACCGAGACACGCCGACCCCAGCAGCCAACTATCAGCGAAATGGCGGAAAAGATCCGCAGCGGCGACCGCGCCACGCTGGCCCGCGCCATCACGCTGGTTGAATCGAAGAAGCCCGACCACCGCGCCAAGGCGCGCGAGCTGCTGCAGCTTCTCCTACCGGAAACGGGGCATGCCCACCGTATCGGCATTACCGGCGTGCCGGGCGTCGGCAAATCGACCACCATCGACATGCTCGGCGCCAATCTGACCGCTGCCGGCCACAAGGTCGCGGTGCTCGCGGTCGATCCGTCGTCGACGGTGACCGGCGGCTCGATCCTCGGCGACAAGACGCGGATGGCCCAGCTTGCCACCGACCCCAACGCCTTCATTCGTCCCTCCCCGTCGGCCGGCACGCTCGGCGGCGTCGCGGCGAAGACCCGCGAGACGATGCTCCTGTGCGAAGCCGCCGGCTTCGACGTCATCCTCGTCGAGACGGTCGGCATCGGCCAGTCGGAAACGACGGTCGCGGAGATGGTCGACTTCTTCCTCGTTCTGATGCTGCCGGGCGCCGGCGACGAATTGCAGGGCATCAAGAAGGGCGTGCTCGAGATCGCGGACATGATTGCGGTCAACAAGGCCGATGGCGACGGGCTTACCCGCGCGCAGGCCGCGGCCTCGGAATACCGCGGCGCGCTCAACATCCTCGCGCCGCGCAGCCTGACCTGGTCGCCGCCGGTGATAACCATTTCCGGCCGCGCCAATGAGGGGCTCGACCGGCTGTGGCAGGAGATCCTGAACCACCGTGAAGCGCTCACGGCATCCGGCGAATACGAAGAAAAGCGGCGGCGCCAGCAGGTCAACTGGATGTGGGCGATGCTGACGGACCGGCTAATGACCTCGCTGAAGGAAAACCCGTCGCTTGCCGGCCAACTGCCGACGATCGAGGGCGATGTCCGCTCCGGACAGCTCAGCGCCTCGTTTGCGGTGGAAAAGATCGCCAAGCTGATCGGCCTCGACTGAGGCGGCCGCTCCTTCGCCCGACAACGTCCCGAAACGGCACAATTCTGGGCGGCACGCCTCTTGCTCTCCTGCTGTGACAACAGCAGGAGTGTTCCATCATCGTCACCCGGCGCGATTTTCTCATGGCTTCCGCAGCGCTTGCTGCCAGCACCGGTCCGGCTCTTGCCGCGAACCGGCCGTTCAAGGTTGCCGATCTGCGCGGCTCGATCGACGCGACGAAGCTCGGCGCGCGGCCGGGTGCCGGCGACGACCAGAGCGACGTCCTGCAGAAGGCGATCGACAAGGCAACCATCGAAGGCCGTCCGCTGTTCCTGCCGCCGGGCCGCTATCTTGTCAGCAATCTGGCGCTGCCCGACCGCTGCCAGATCGTCGGTATCGCCGGCGAGACGCGCATCGAATATCGTGGCGGCGGCCATTGCATGATCGCGGAAAAGGCCGAACGCATCACGCTGTCCGGCCTGATCATCGACGGTGCCAACCGGCATCTCGCCGATTACGCGCCCGGCCTCATCCATCTTGCCGAGGTCAAGACCGTCATCGTCGACGAATGCGAGATCCTCGGCAGCAGCAAGAACGGGCTGGCGCTCGACCGCTGCGGCGGCCGGGTCGAACGCAGCACGCTGGCCGGCGCCGGCGACGCGGCGCTGCGCTCGATGGAAGCCACCGACCTCGCGATCCGCAACAACATCGTCGAGAACTGTGGCAATGGCGGCATCCTCGTGCACCGCTGGAGCGAGGGTTCCGACGGCACGCAGATCCTCGGCAACCGCATCCGCTCGATTTCGGCGCGCGATGGCGGCACGGGCCAGAATGGCAACGGGATCAACGTCTTCCGCGCCCACGACGTGATGATCGCTAACAACCACATTGCCGACTGCTCGTTCTCGGCGATCCGCGCCAATGGCGGCTCGAACGTGCAGATGGTCGGTAACACCTGCCTGCGCTCGGGCGAGACCGCGGTCTATTCCGAATTCGCTTTCCAGGGTGCGGTGATCGCCAACAATCTGGTCGACGGAGCGGCGAAGGGTATCTCGATTGCCAATTTCCGCGAGGGCGGCCGGCTTGCGGTGTGCTCAGGCAATATCGTGCGTAATCTCGTCACCACCGGCCCATACGAATCCAACCCGCCGGGTTTCGGCTGGGGGATCGCGGTCGAGGCAGATACGGTTGTCACCGGCAACACGATCGAAGGCGCGCCGACCTATGGCATCGGCATCGGCTGGGGGCCCTATCTGCGCAATGTGGCCGCGACCGGCAATGTGATCCGCGCCTGCGGCGTCGGCATCGCGGTCTCGGTGGTCGAAGGCGCGGGCAAGACGGTGATCTCCAACAATGTGATCACCGAGAGTCGGGATGGCGCGATTGTCGGTTTCCGCTGGGCCGAGCGCGCGAGCGACGATCTGGCGGACGGCGACGCATCCGTCTTCCCGCATCTGACGCTGACGGGAAACAGCGCGCTGTAGAGCGGTCTTTGATACAGGTCGCGGCGCGATCAGGTGACGATGTCGCCTTCCCAGCCATTGGTGATGAGCACCGCGCGCAGCAGGCGGGCGAAATCCTCGCTCGGACGCAGCGAGCCGACCTCGATGCCGTTCCAGTTGGTCAGTTTCGGCTGCAGGAACGCGCCGAACGCATCGCGCTCCTCGCGCGACATCGGCACCAGCGCATTGATCACGGCGGCCATCATCACTTCCGCACCGCGAATGGCGCCATCGTCGCATTTCAACGCGACGCCAAGGCTCAGTTCGGGGATTGCCGCGGTATAGACCCCTTCGGCACCGACCTTAACGAAGACCCTGCCCTTGAACAGCTCCATTACGTCGGTGCAGAAACGCTTGGTACCAGCCACCATGTGCGGATGGCTGACACAGGCCGTGTAGAGACGACGACAGGCGTCGGCCCGTTCCAGCGCAAGGCCCTCCGGGTCGGCGATGTGAGCGAAGCCCTTGGCGATTACCGTCAGCGGCACCGCGTAGGTGGGGATTGAGCAGCCATCGATCCCGCAGGCATCGACCGCGTGTGCCGCCCCCATCATCTCCTCGAGAATGCCGCGGATCTTCTGCTGCAGCGGATGGTCGGCGTTGACGTAGCCCTTCGGGTCGATGCCGAGATGATTTGCGAGCACCAGAAATCCGGCGTGCTTTCCCGAACAGTTGTTGTGGATCGCGGTCGGTTCCTCGCCGGCCTTGTGCAGGCGGGCGATGTCGGCATCGAGACGCGGCCAGTGCGAACCGCATTCGAGCGCGGTTTCACCGAGACCCGCCTTTTCCAGCATGGCGCGGGCACCGGCCACATGGGCTTCTTCGCCATTGTGCGAAGCGCAGGCGAGCGCCAGTTCGGCATCGGTCACGGCGGCGGCGTCGGCCGCGCCGGTCTCGACAAGCGCAAGCGCCTGCAGTGCCTTGATCGCCGAGCGGGGGAAAACCGGCCTGTCGACATCGCCGAGCGCCGCACCTTCCTTCAGGCCATGCCCGGCAAAGGCGATAGCACCGCGATGGCGGCTTTCGACGGTTTCCCCGCGAATGACGTCGACCAGGACGGGATTGATGCCCACTTGCGAATTCCTCTGCCTTTACATGACCAGCGCGTAAAGCTAGTCGCTGTTGGACCGATCCGGCAAATGGTTTTCGTTCGAAAGCACCCGCTATCGGGCCCGGCCATTCAACGAAAACTTTACGATAAATCGAGCTAAGCCCCGAAAAGCGTGAGCATAAAGGCCACCGTAACGCCGCTCTGCTTTACTGGGGGTCGAATTGCCGGAGCGATCCGGCCACCTTTTCTGCCATGCCGGAGCGGATAAACGATGCGCACTGAGAGCCGCAACACTCTCGATCTCGTCTGGACCGTCCATGACGACCTGGAAAGCTGCGCCGACCTTTGGCGCGACTTCCAGAGCACAGCCGTCAGAACGGTTTTCCAGCGCTACGAGTGGCTGAAGGCCGAATACGAGATGCTGGAAGATCCGGCTTCGGTCGAACCGCGCATCGTCGTTGGCACGGTCGGCGGCAAACCGCAGGTCCTGTTGCCGCTCGCCTTGAGCCGTACGCTCGGCGCCTCCACCCTCTCCTGGCTCGGCATCGACTGGTCGGATTATGGCGGCCCGCTGATCGCACCCGAACTCTATGCAAAGCTGGAACCGGGCGACATTGCCCGCATTCGTGGCGCGGCGGCCGAAGCGGTTGGCTCCGTCGACTATGTGCATTTTGAAAAGCAGCCCGAGACGCTCGGCGAGCGCGAAAACCCGTTCGCGACCTTCGAAAGCGAGGAAGCGGCGACGCACGCCTATGCGCTCGGTCTCGGCGACGACTGGGAAACCTTCTACGGCCAGTTGCGCAGCTCCAAGACACGGCGGCGCATGAACGAGAAGGAGCGCAAGCTCGGCCAGTGCGGCGATCTCGTCTTCCGTCAGCTGGAAGATTTCGACCAGGCCTGTGCGGCGATCGACAAGCTCGTCGCATGGAAGATCGACCAAGTGCGGGCGCGGGGCCGGTTCAATCCATTCCGCGGCGCGCCGCTCGAACCGTTCTTCGGACGTCTGCTGAGCGAAGCGCCGGAACTTCTGCGCATCTATGCGCTCGAACTGGATTGCGAGCTGCTCGCCGGCGGTATCGTGCTCGTCGATAACGACGCCTTCACCGTCTACCAGACCGCCTATGCCAACAACGAATATTCCCGCTACTCGCCCGGCCGCATCCTCGTCCACCGGATGATGGCTGAGGCGATCGGCCTGGGGCTCAAGGTGTTCGACTTCTCGCTCGGCGATGAGGGCTACAAGCTCGAAATCTGCGACCGCAAGACGGAGTTGACCTATAGCGCCAAGGCGATGACCGGGCGCGGCTGGTTGGCGGCATCCGTGGAGACGGCCAAGGTACGGGCGAAAAAGCGCATCAAGGACTCTCCCAAGCTGATGGATGCGGGACACAGGCTGACCCGCTTTGCGCAGAGCGCCGGCATGGATGCGCTCGACGACCGGCCTCATGCGGCTTCGGGCAAGAGCTCGCAACCGCAGCCGACCCGGCCGGCGCCGATCAAGCTTCACCGTAACGTCGCCGCGTCGCTCTGACGGGGCGCGGCGGTCAATCTCGACAGCCTTGCACCAACCGGCTCATTCGACGCACACTCGCCGAAACGCATTCGGCGAGAGGTAACTCCATGAGCGATTCCGCAACCCGCCGTTCGGGACGGTGCCTGTGTGGCGCCGTTTCGTTTTCGGTCAGTGTGCCGCGGGCGAAATTCTCGATCTGTCATTGCAGCATGTGCCGGCGCTGGAGCGCCGGGCCGTTCATGGCCGTGCACTGCAAGACGGACCTCGAGTTCGCCGATCCCGAGCCGGTCGGCTGGTATGAGAGCTCGGCCTGGGCGGAGCGCGGTTTTTGCAGCCGCTGCGGCACGAGCCTGTTCTACCGTCTGTCCAATTCGCCGGAAGGGATGCTGGCTGTCTCGGCGGAAGCCTTTGACGACAAGGACGACCTCGAACTGAAGCAGCACATCTATGTCGATCAGCAGCCGTCGCGTTACGCCTTTGCTGACGACGCACCGCGGCTGACCGAAGCCGAGGTGCTGGCCAAGTTCGGCATCACCCCGCAGGGCGAATAGCGGCCAGAAATCAGAACACTTTCAAGTCAGGGAGACGCCATGAGCGCCGACATTCTCGTCATGGGCAAAATGCTGCTGCGGGTGATGGATAATCTGCGGGAGAATTTCACCGTGCACCGCTATGAGGACATTGCCGACAAGGACGCCTTCTTTGCCGAGCATGGCGCGGCGATCCGGGCGATCGGCACCGATGCCCTGCACGGCTGCTCGGCCGCGCTGATGGACCGCCTGCCCAATCTCGAGATCGTCGGCAGTTGCGGCGTCGGCTACGACAGCATCGATGTCGAGGAAGCGAGGAAACGCGGGCTGCGCGTGACGACGACGCCGGATGTGCTCAACGACGCGACGGCGGAGCTGGCCATCGCACTGATGATGGCGTTGGCGCGCGACGTGGTGCGGGCCGACCAGTTCGTGCGGGCTGGTGGCTGGCTCAACGGCGGCTATCCCCTCACCGGCCAGATCGCCGGCGCCAGGGCCGGCATTGTCGGGCTCGGGCGGATCGGCAAGGAGATCGCCACGCGCTGCGCTGCGTTGAAGATGGAGATCGCCTATCACGGCCGTAGCGAACAGCCGGACCAGCCTTACCGCTACTATGGCGATCTCGTCGAGATGGCGCGCGACGTCGACTGGCTGGTGGTGATCGCGCCGGGCACTGCGTCGACAGCAAAGCTGATCTCGGCCGAGGTGATCGACGCGCTCGGGCCTGAGGGCATGCTGGTCAATGTGGCGCGCGGCACGCTGGTCGATGAAGACGCCCTCGTCGCCGCGCTGAAAGAGGGCCGCCTCGGTGGCGCAGCGCTCGACGTCTTTGCCGATGAGCCGAACGTGCCGGAGGCCCTGTTCGCGATGGACAATGTGGTGCTGTCGCCGCATCAGGGCAGCGCGACGGAAAAGACCCGCCAGGCGATGGCCGAACTGGTGGTCGAGAATCTCGTCGCTCATTTCGCCGGCAAGGACCTGCCGACACCGCTGGTCTAAGGGTCAGCGCGCCCGATAGGAGCCGAACCAGCCGAGGCCGTTTTCCGTGCGGTCGCGCGGGCGATATTCGCAGCCGATCCAGCCGTCATAGCCGAGCTCATCAAGCCGGTCGAAAAGGTACGGATAGTTCACCTCGCCGAGATCCGGCTCATGGCGATCCGGCACGCCGGCGATCTGGATATGATCGACGAAGGGCAGCAGCCGCTCGATATGGCGGGCGAGGTCGCCCTCCATGATCTGGCAGTGATAGAGGTCGAGCTGGAGCCGCAGATTGGCCGCGCCGACCGCGTCGATGACCGCAAGTGCGTCGTCGGTCCGCGAGAGATGATAGCCCGGCATGTCACGGGTGTTGATCGGCTCGATCAGCAGCGTCAGACCGCGCTCGGCGGCTTTCTCGGCAGCGAGTTTGAGATTGGCGATGTAGGCCGCGCGGGCGTCTTCGCCCGAGGCAATGCCCGCCATCGCGTGCAGGCGCGGCACGCCGATCACCTCGGCATAGGCAAGCGCGGTATCGAGCGAGGCTGCGAACTGCCCTTCCCGACCCGGCAGTGCGGCGAGCCCCCGCTCACCTTCATCCCAATTGCCCGGCGGCAGGTTGAACAGCGCCTGGGTGAGCCCGTTGCTGTCCAGCTCGGCGCGGATCGCGGCGGCATCGTGCTCGTAGGGAAAGAGATACTCGACCGCCTCGAAGCCTGCCTCGGCTGCGGCGGCGAAGCGCTCCATGAACGGGCGCTCGGTAAACATCATCGATAGATTGGCGGCAAAACGCGGCATGGTCGTTGTCCCTATTCGGCTTCGCCCGTTGCGGTCCTGTAGGCGAGCACGGCGCCGGCGAGATCCTCCAGCGCGGCACCGACCGACTTGAAGAGCGTGATCTCGTCGTCGCTCGCGCGGCCCGCATGTTTCCCGCGCGTCAAATCGTAGAGGTCGGCGGCGATGTCCTCCATCGCGAGCGCGCCGGTCTGAAGCGGCACGACGATATCGCCGGCCTCCTTGGTGGCGCCGGCGCGGGTGTCGACGAACACGCGGGCGCGGCGGACCGCCTCGTCATCGGCCTCGCGCATTGTCGGCTTGAAACCACCGACCAGATCGACGTGTGTGCCCGGCGTCAGCCATTCGCCCATGACCAGCGGCTCGGTCGACAGCGTCGCCGCGCTGACGATATCGGCGCCCGCCACCGCCTCGGCGAGATCGCTTGCGGCTTCGGCCCGGAAGCCGAGCTTGGCGACGCTCTCGGCTATCGCCGCGGCCTTGTCGGCGTTGCGGCCCCAGATGACGACCTCGTCAATGTCGCGCACCGAGGCGTGCGCCTCCACCAGATTGACCGAGAGGCGGCCGGTGCCGACCACGAGCAGGCGTTTGGCGTCCTTGCGGGCGAGGTAATCGGCGGCAAGCGCCGAGGCCGCCGCCGTGCGCCGCGCCGTCAGTTCGCCGCCATCGACCATCGCCTGCATGACGCCGGTCTTTGCGTCGCTCAGCAAATAGACGGCGGAAATCGCCGCCATGCCGCGATCGGCGTTGCCCGGCACAACATTGACGATCTTGACGCCGAGATGCTCGCCGACCTGCCAGGCCGGCATCAAGAGCAGGGTGCCATCCGGCTCGCCAGGCACGGTGAAATCATGGTGATGGCGCACCGGCATGTCGCAGCCGGACGCGAACATCGCGCGCAGTGCTTCGACGAGCGGACGCCAGGCAAGGGCGGCGCGGGTTTCTTCGGCACTCATCATTCGCATGATCGGCTCCCTCTGCGTGGGTGTTTCGGTCCGGCGACGGCCACATAGCGAACCGCCTCCTCCCGGTAGAGCCCGCCACCGCACACTTGTCAAATTCGCATGATCTATTCGCGCGCTCCACAGTCGGCGCTTGACGCGACCCAACGGCAACCGCTCAAATCGCGCCGGGGCACAAGGGAGGATTCGCACACGATGTTGCGCAGGGAAATTGTACGTATCGCCGGCGCGGTCGCCGTCACCGCCATCCTTGCCGGGCCTGCCGCCGCGGCTTGCAAGAACACGGGAAGCTTCGACGCCTGGATGGCCGGCTTCAAGAAACACGCCGTCGCCGAGGGGGTATCGCAGCGCACCGTCGACAGCGCATTGCGTGGCATCACGCTCGATCCGCGCGTCATCAAACGCGACCGGGCGCAGAGCCTGTTCTCGCTCACCTATGTCGAATTCGTCGATCGCCTGGTTTCGAAGGGCCGCATCAACGGCGGCCGCAAGAAGCTGAAACAGCACGCCAAGCTGTTCGCCCGCATCGAGCGCGATTACGGCGTACCCGGTCCGGTGCTGGCCGCCTTCTGGGGCCTTGAGACCGATTTCGGCGGCTTCATGGGCGATTTCCAGACGCTGCGCTCGCTGGCGACGCTTGCCTATGACTGTCGACGCCCGGAGATGTTCACAGAAGAACTCGTCGCCGGCCTGAAGCTGATCGACAATGGCGACCTGAAGGCATCCGAGATGGTCGGCGCCTGGGCCGGTGAGCTCGGCCATACGCAATTCCTGATGACCGACTATTTCGAGACGGCGGTCGACTACGACGGCGACGGGCACCGCAATCTGGTCAAAAGCGTTCCCGATGCACTCGCCTCGGGCGCCCGGCTTTTGCAGAAATATGGCTGGCGCGCCGGCGAACCCTGGATCGTCGAGGTTCGTGTTCCCAATAACCTCGCCTGGCAGGAAGCCGATCTCGCGATCACCCACCCGCAGGCACAATGGGCGCAATGGGGCGTGCGCCGGGCCGATGGGTCGGCACTGTCGAACAGCCAGCTTCCGGCGTCGCTGCTGCTGCCGATGGGCCACAAAGGACCCGCCTTCCTCGCCTACAACAATTTCCGCAACGCCTACATCAACTGGAACAACTCACTGACCTATTCGCTGACGGCGGCCTATTTCGCAACCCGTCTGGCGGGCGCACCGCCGCTCAACCGCAATGGCGTCAAGTCGATCGACGCGCTCTCTTTCAACCAGATCAAGGAGATGCAGCGGTTGTTGACCAAGAAGGGCTATGACGTCGGCGGCGTCGACGGAACGCTCGGCGAAAAGAGCCGCGCGGCGGTGAAGGCCGTACAGGCGCAGATGGGGCTGCCGCAGGACGCTTTCCCGACCGGCGATTTCCTCGCCCGGCTGCGCCGGATGTAAGCCGCCGGTCGACGGGAACCTGCGAAAAAAGCGGGGCGTGGATCACAACGATCCACGCCCCGTTTCTTTTGGCTCTCTGTGGACTGCCAAGCCGATCAGTACAAATCAGTACAGCAGACGGACCAGGAGCAGCGTGATGCCGGGGAACGCGGTCAGGATGACAACGCGGACGAGATCGCTTGCGACGAACGGCATGGCACCGCGGAAGGTCTGTGATATCGGCGCGCCATTCGACATCGAGTTGATGACGAACAGATTCATGCCCACTGGTGGCGTTATCAGCCCCACCTCCACGACGATCAGGACGATGATACCGAACCACAGTGCAAGTTCTTCCGGCTGCAGGCCGTAATCGAGCGCCATGACGACCGGGAAGAAGATCGGGATCGTCAAAAGGATCATCGACAGCGAGTCCATGATGCAGCCGAAGACCAGGTAGCACAGCAGGATGATCGCCATCACGAGCCAGGGGTTGAAGCCCTGCTCGGTGACGAAGAGCGCGGCTTCCTGCGGCAGGCGCGAGAAGGCGAGGAAGCTGTTGTAGGAGCTGGCGCCAAGCACGATCAGGAAGATCATGCCGGTCGAGACCGCGGTCGACAGGATCGCATCGATGAAGGTCTTGCGGGACAAACCGCCATTGACGAACGCAACGAGGCCGGTACCGGCCGCACCGACGGCGGCGGCCTCGGTCGGCGTGAAGAAGCCGCCATAGATGCCGCCAATGACGACGAGGAAGATCACCAGAACCGGCCAGACCTCTGCCAGCGCCTTGAATCGCTCGCTATAGGGCGCGCGCTCGCGCATGCCGGCCGAGCCGGGATTGAGGCGGACATAGATCGAGATGGTGATGATGTAGCCGAGCGCGGCCAGGAAGCCCGGAATGAAGGCGGCGACGAACAGCTTGGCGATGTTCTGCTCGGTCAGGATGGCATAGATGACCAGCACCACCGAGGGCGGGATCAGAATACCGAGCGTTCCGCCGGCGGCGAGACATCCGGTCGCAAGCGCATTGGAATAGCCGAAGCGGCGCAGTTCCGGCAGCGCGACCTGCCCCATGGTGGCGGCGGTCGCGAGCGAGGAGCCGCAGATCGCGCCAAAGCCGCCGCAGGCGCCGACGGCTGCCATGGCGACGCCGCCCTTGCGGTGCCCGAGCCAGGTTTCGGCCGCGTTGAACAGCGATTTCGACATGCCGCCCAGCGTCGCGAACTGCCCCATCAAGAGGAACAGCGGCACGATCGACAGCGAGTAATTCGAGAAGGTGTCGTAGGTCAGGCCCTTCATCTGCGCCAGCACCGGCGACCAGCGGCCGAGCACGAGGCCCGAGCCGACGAAACCGGCCAGAAGCATTGCGAGGCCGATCGGCACGCGCAGAAAGATCAATGCCATCAGGACGGGGAACGACCAGATGCCCAGTTCGAGATTGGTCACGATTAACGCCCCCCGGAGAGCACGACATGACGGCCGGAGCGATACTCGCGCAGGCTCCGCCAGACCGTGTACAGGCAGATCAGAGTGAAGATGATGGAACCAACCAGGCAAGCCGCGAAAGCCCACCAGATCGGAAACTGCAGAATGAACGACGTCTCGTTGTAAGCCATCTTGTCGAGCATGCCGGCGTATATGCCCCAGGACACGACGGCGATGGCGGCAGTCATCAGCGCATTGGCGATAACGTCGATCAGATAGTTGGTGCGCGTGCCGACCTTGGAGAGAAAGATATCGACAGTGACATGGCCGCGCCGGATCTGGCACCAGGGCAGAAAGGCGAAGATGCAGAACGCCATTCCGACGCTGACAAGCTCGAAGTCGCCGGGCAGCGGCGCGAAGCCCACGGAATTGATCGCCTCGCCGAGGGAATGCAGGAAACCGCTTTCCGTCCGCAAGAGACGATGCCCCATGGCGCCGAGTTCGCGGCCAATGATGCTTATTGTCGTCATCAGCATGAGCGCGGAGAGCACCAGCCCGCCGAGCAATGCCGTCAGGTAAGCAATCTTGTGGACTGCCCTGTCGATCCGTTCGATCACCGTAAACTCCGCCCCAGAAATTTCGACTTCATGATCTGGACTGGCCGCGCATATGCGCCGCAAGAGTGAGCCGGATACGGCTTTCGCTGTATCCGGCCGCGTGAGAGGGAGCCGGCCACGAGGCGGCCGGCTCCATGTTCGTTACTGGGCGGTGTACTTCGCGACCAGTTCCTTGGCCTGAGCAACGAGGCTGGCCGCGTCGATACCCTTGCCCTTCATTTCCTCGATCCACTCGGCTTCGACCGACGCGGCGACTTCTTTCCAGCGCGCCGTTTCGGCATCGTCGAGGGTCAGGATGGTGTTGCCGGACTTCTCGGCGATGCCGAGGCCGATGACGTCACCCTTGTCCATGGCGCCACCGAACAGCTTGGCAGCAGCCATGCCGGAATTGTCGTCGATGATCTTCTTCAGATCGTCCGGCAGATTGTTGTAGGTGTCCTTGTTCATCACCATCGCGAAGGTCGCGGTGTAGAGGCCATGGTCACCGCTGAAGCCGGTGTGGGTGTTGGTCAGCTCGGTGATCTTGAGCGCCGGGGTGACTTCCCAGGGAATGACCGCGCCGTCGATGACGCCCTTCGACAGCGATTCCGGCACAGCCGGGACCGGCATGCCGACGGCGGTGGCGCCGAGCTTCTCAAGCATCTTGGTGACGATGCGGGTCGGACCGCGCAGCTTCAGGCCCTGCATGTCCTCAAGCTTGGTGACGCCGCTGCCCTTGGCATGGATGAGGCCCGGACCATGAGTGTGGAAGACGATCGGATGAACGTCCTTGAACTCGTCCATGGCGTTCTTTTCGACGTATTCCTGGAACGCCAGCGAGGTCGCGGTCGCGTTGGTGACCATGAACGGCAGTTCGAAAGCCTCGGTGCGCGGGAAACGGCCCGGGGTGTAGCCGAGAACGGTCCAGATGATGTCGACGACACCATCCTTGGCCTGGTCGAACAGCGAGGGCGGCTTGCCGCCGAGCTGCATGGCCGGATAGTGCTCGATCTTGATGCGGCCGTTGGAGGCCTTCTCGATCGTCTCGATCCACGGCGTGATGGCCATTTTCGGCACCGACGCCTGCGGCGGCAGCAGCTGATGCAGCCGCATGGTGACTTCCTGTGCCGCGGCCGGGGTCACGGTCATGAGGGTGGCCGCCATAAGCGACCCCAGCATGAAGGTCCTTCTTTTCATATTCCTGCTCCTCCCAGTTGCAGTTTCGGGGACGCAATTGCGTCCCTATTCCAGTTCAGTCCTCAGTTCCCTCATTGTCCCGCTGTCCATCATCGGCCAACAGGGCAAGACCCGGTACGCGGCTGCGCAGTTCTGCGCTTTCGAGCACACGATCCAGGGTACGGCGCGCCAGCCGGGCATGTTCCCGTCCCAGGGCTTCGGCGCGGGCGCCTTCACGATTTTCGATTGCCTCGATGAGCGCACGGTGATGATTGTGCGCAACGGCCAGCACGTCCTCGAAGCCGGGCATCGCGGCGTGGGCATCGACAAACGCACTCGGCGAAGCAAAGGGCAGAACGGCGAGGCGTTCCAGCTCGCGCTGCAGCATCACGCTGCCTGACATCTTGGCCAGCAATTCGTGGAAATCTTCGTTGAGCCGCATGTAGGTCTCGAACTGCTGCAGGCCGCCCTTGCCGTCGAGGGTGTTCGCGAGCTGCGCCAGCAGATCCTGGGCCTCGCGCATCACGCTCGGGGCCACACCGCGTTCGGCGGCGAGGCGCGCGGCCGTCCCCTCCAGCACGCCGCGCAGTTCGATCGCATCGCTGACATCGGCATCGGAAAACGCGCGCACGGCATAGCCGCCGGACGGCAGCGCTTCGAGCAGACCTTCGAGTTCAAGACGGGCAAGCGCGGCACGCACCGGCGTGCGCGACAGGCCGAGGCGATCGACCAGCGCGAGTTCCGACATGCGCTCGCCGGGGCGCATGGTACCGTTGTAGACGAGCTCGCGAATGCCGAGCAGCGCCTTCAGAGATTGCGAGGACAGAACCGGATCGCCGTTGCCCTTAAGCATTGAGCGCGGCCCCCGTGTGGTGGCCGGCACGAAGGCCGCGAGTGAAGGAATGTCGCATCTGTGTATACATGAAAGTCTGAAACGCGCCGAAACAGCGCCAAATCGCGGAGATTGCCGGGCGGAGGCGCTCCACCGGCCATCCAGAAATGAACAACATACGGACGCCGTTTCGCCGAGAGCCGGCGAAGGCGTGAGAAAATCCTAATTCTATTGGACTTTTCTGCCCGTATGCAGCAGCCAAAAGTTCGCCCTCACGTCCCCTTGCCGCCCCGTTTCGTCATTTTCACCGTGCCTGGAGTTTGCCATCAGAAGCACGATTGACGCCGGTCGGCATTTGTTTGTTGAGGGGACTGTATACAGAGCGCGAAATGTGCGTCAACCGAAAAGGATCGCGCACGGCGCAACGCCAAGCCGCAGGAGTACGCCTGCGTCATGCGCATCACGTCAAAGAAAACGGCGGTGCGGGCGGTTCAGACACCGCCGGAATGGACGATCTCGTAGTAGCGCTTTTCCAGCTCGCCCTTGTGGCGCAATTCCTCGTCGGCGAGGAACTGGAACAGATCGCGCAAGGCGCCCTCGGGCGCCGTTTCGGCCAGCGCCGAATACTGCTCGTAGGCCGCGTGTTCGCGGGCCAGCGCATATTGCAGGATCGCCTGATCGTCCGGGTTCTCGCCGAGATCGGGCATCATGACGTAGTCGGCGAACTTGTGGTCGTTCGGCGGTGTCGCGATCAGGTCCTTCAGATGTGCGACGGTATCAGCGTGATCGCGCACCCGCGCGAACAGCTCGTAGTGTTCGGCCTCTTCCTCGGCAAGTTCGACGACCAGTTCGCGGATCGGCTTGTTCACCCGATCCTTCAGACCCGCATAGAAGGTCTCGGCGGTCTTCTCGAAGCCCATTGCAGTGTCGAGGATCTCTTCGACCGTCTTCGCGCGCTGCAGTTTTTCGCGGCCGCTGATATGGCCTTCGCCGTGTTCGCTCATTACGCCTTCTCCGCCTCTGCCTCGCCCATCACGAAGGCGTGGATGCTCGCCGCCGTGCGATGACCGGCTGCGATTGCGTGGATAACGTCCGGTCCCTGAACCATGTCGCCGGCGGCCCACAGGCCCGGTTCCGACGTCCTGCCGACTTCGTCGATCTTCAACCGGCCGCGCTGCCATTCGAGCTTTTCGACCAGCTCCTCACCGAGGAACGCCGTGTCCGACGCCTGACCGATGGCCTCGACGACCAAATCCGCCTCGTGCAGCACGAGATCGTCTTCGTCATATTGCGGGTGGAAGCGGCCTTCGTCGTCGAAGATCGACAGGCATTTGACCGTTTCGAGCCCCTTCAGCTTGCCGTTCTCGACGACGACCTGCTTCGGACCGCGGCTGTTGTAAAGGGTCAGTCCTTCTTCAGCGGACTCGATCACCTCGACCTCGTCGGCCAGCATGCCATCGCGGGCTTCGAGCGCAACGAGGGTGACGTCGATGACGCCGTCCTTCTTCTGCGCCTGCAGGCGGGCAAGCGAACGGGCGATGTCGAAGGCGACGTTGCCGCCACCGATGACGACGGCCTTTTTCGGCACGGCGAAGCGCTGGTTGCGGGTGATCTTTTCCAAGAGATCGACGGCGGACGCGACCTTTTCATGGTCGGTGCCGGGCACCCGGGTTGAGCGGCCCATACCGAGGCCGGTCGCAACGAGCACCGCGTCGTTGTCGGAGCGCAGCTTGGTCATCGGCAGCTTGTCGCCAATGCCCGCGTTGCATTTGATCTCAACACCAGCCGCCTTGATGACGTTGATGTCGTCGTCGAGCCGGTCATAGGGCAGCCGATATTCCGGGATGCCGTAGCGCATCATGCCGCCGGCTTCCGGCTTCGACTCGTAAACCGTCACCTCGTGACCGAGCTTGGCGAGATCGAAGGCTGCGGTCAGCCCGGCCGGGCCGGAGCCGATAATGGCGACCTTCTTGCCGGTCTTGTTCTTTGCCACGTCCTTCGTCGCGATCTTCTTGACCATCTCGTGGTCAACCGCATCCATGACGTAGCGCTTCAGCCATTGGATCGCGACCGGATCGCCGCGGCGGCCGATCGAGCAGGCCGTTTCGCAGCGGTGGGTACAGATGCGGCCGCACACGCTCGGGAACGGGTTGGTGCGGTAGATCTGTTCGACGGCTTCGGTCTTGTCGCCCTTCCAGATGGCGCGGATGTATTCCGGCGCATGCATGTTGGCCGGGCAGGCATCGTGGCACATGCCGCACTGGATGCAGCGCGAGGCCTCGAACAGCGCCGTCTGTTCGTCGTATCCACCGGCGATCTCGTCGAAATTGTCGGAGCGGCTTTCAGCCGGCAGTTCCGGCATTTCCTGGCGCTCGAGGTCAAGCAGGTCGGAGTGGTCGCTCTTTGCCCAGCCTTTCGGGAAGCCGAGGCCGTGCATCCCCTTCTCGTCCGGCAGGATGAAGAAGGTGTCGAGATCGGCGCTGACATGGATGTATTCGCGCGACAGTGACAGAGAGCCGGTCGGACAGATGTCGACGCACAGCGCGCACCAGCAGCAGCGACCGTAATCGATCGCCGGACGGCGCGGCTTGACGCCCTTTACCGGATCCGACGGCAGGTCGGGGATCGAGATCATGCGGATGGCGGCGTTGTCGCAGATTTCCTGGCACGTGCCGCAACCGATGCATTTCTCCCAATCGTTCAAATGAAAGCCGCGATAGTTCTCGGCGGCCGGACGCGGCTCCATCGGCAGCGTGATCGGCGGCTTGAACAGGAAAGACAGCGACTTGAGCGGCTTCAGGAAGCTGCCCTTCGGCTTTGGATTGATATCACCCATCGCTAACCCTCCTCAGCGATCCACTTCCGGCGGACAGGCATCGAGCGAGAACATGATCTGCGCGATGTCTTCCAGCCGGGCCCCCTGAAGCGTGCGTTCCAAAACCTGGACCGCATGCATCTGCGAGGGGCCGCGCACATGCACCCGCCACGGCTTGTCGCCGCCATTGGACACAACGAAAAAGCCCAGTTCGCCCTTCGAGGATTCGACGCGGGCATAGGCGTCGCCCGTCGGCACGTTCCAGGCGAGCGGATTGGGCAGCGGACACCGGATCGGGCCCCTCACCGAACGCAATTTCTCGATCACCTGTCGAAGGATACGGATCGACTGGAACATCTCCGCCCGGCGCACCTGCATGCGGGCGAGCGCGTCGCCGCCGGTCTCGGTCGGCACGTCGAACTCGATCTCGTCGTAGGTCAGGTACGGGTCATCGCGGCGCACGTCGAACGGCAGGCCGGAGGCACGCAGGTTCGGTCCCGTAACGCCCCACGCCAGCGCGTTTTCCTGGCTGATATAGCCGCAATTTGTGGCGCGGTTGATGACGACGGAGGAATCGAAGAACAGGTCGTCGAATTCCGGCGCGCGACCTTCGACCAGATCGAGCAGGTCGGACAATTTATCAAGGATGCCATCGGGCAGATCGCGGCGCACACCGCCCGGAGTGATGTACATGTGGTAGACGCGCGCGCCGGTGATTTCCTCGAACAGGTCGAGGAACAGGTCACGGGTCGAGATGCCCCAGAACATATTGGTGTAGAGGCCGATGGTCGCCGCGTTGCCGCCAAAGGTGAAGAGGTGAGCGCAGATGCGCGACATCTCCAGCATCATGACGCGGATCCACTGGGCGCGGATGGGCACTTCAAGCCCGCCGAGCATTTCAACGGCGCGCGAATAGGTCTCTTCCATCGGCACCGGATCCGGCACGCAGATGCGCGGCACCAGCGCGACGTTCTGGATCCACAGCCGCTCTTCCATGATTTTCTCGAAGCCGCGGTGCAGATAGCCGCCGTCGGCGACGGCCTCCTGGATCACGTCACCCATCAGGCGCACGCGAATAGCGTAGTTGCCTTCGATACCGGGATGATTCGGCCCGAAATAGAGCTCGTATTCATGGCTCGCGGGGTGTTCGACCGGGCGGTAGTTTTCGGGGCGCATTATTCCACTCCGCCTCCCTTGGCCTCGACGTCCTTCAGCCAGTCGGGCCGGTAGTCGACCCAGGTGTAGGTCTCCTCGACATAGCCACGCGTATCGAAGGATTTCAGCATCGGCGGCGGACCGCCCCAGCTCGTCAGAATGAACTTGTTGAGGTTCGGCGCGCCTTCGAAATGGATGCCGAACATCTCGTGGATGTCGCGCTCGAAGAAGCCGGCCGGCGCGTGGATATCGTAGACCGAAATGAAGCGGCCGGGTTCTTTCGGGATGAAGACATGGGCCGAAACCAGCGTCTTCAGCTCGTAGGACCACAGGTGATAGACGAGCTCGAATTCCTCGGTCTGGGGCCAGTCGACGCAGGAGATCGACGACAGGTGCAGGAAACCGCCCTGCCCTTTGAGCAGATTGAGGACGCTCGACAGCGCCTCGGGCTTGACGTCGACGCGGCTACGGCGCGGGCCCTGCGGCTTCATGGTGACGCCGGGGGTCTCGCGGATTACGTCGGCCAGATGGGCCGGCATGCTGGATGCGGCGCTATTCATCGGATCAGCTTCTTCTCGTTGTCGCCATGCTCGGGATAGATCTCGGGCACGCTGTCGACCGCCCAGTCGGCGCGTTTTTCGAGGATCGCGGTGTGCTGGCCGCGCGAGTTCTCGCCGAGATAGCCGTAGTGTTCGGCCTCGCCGAGCACGTCGGTCGGGGTGTGCCAGTCCTCGCCGAACAGCGCCATCTGGTTGCCGAGATAGTGGTCGTAGTTGCGGTAGTAATCCTGCCAGGCATTGGCCTCGCCGGCGTCGATCCGCTTCATCAGGTCGAAAAAGACCTGCTGCACAGCTTCCGGGCGCGGCATGCAGCCGGCGATGAAGCCGTCAACCGGGATGTACTGGTTGAGCTGCTTCACGGTCGCATAGGAGTTCCAGTACATGCCGCCATTGATGGTGCACGAACCGAAGCCGAGCACGTATTTCGGCGATTGCATCTGCTCGTAGGACAGGATCACGCGCTTCAGCGTCTTGATCGACAGATAGCCGGTGATCAGCAGGATGTCGGCCTGACGCGGCGTGACCATCGGCGACACGCCGACCCGCTCCATGTCGAAGCGCGAGGTGATCGTCGGCGGCAGTTCGATTGCGCCGCAGCCGGTGCAGTAGTGCAGCACGAACAGGGAGCGTGAGCGGCAATGGTCGGCGAAGCGATCCATGACCGTGCGCCAGACGGATTTCTCCTCGGCGTCGATGGTCGGACAGCCATCCGAACCGGGGGCAAGCGTGGGAAGCCGTTCGGTCATTCCTGTCTCTCCCTAATTGATGCTGGTCATGACCAGCGCCAGCCCGACAAGGGCGATGCCGGTCGGCCATTTCCACTGCCAGCGGATCATGTCCTCGGTCTTGTAGCGGCCATAAA
The DNA here is from genome assembly GCA_002869065.1 of Hyphomicrobiales bacterium. Lineage (NCBI taxonomy): Bacteria > Pseudomonadati > Pseudomonadota > Alphaproteobacteria > Hyphomicrobiales > Hyphomicrobiales bacterium. The sequence continues at coordinate 28,641 of PKTR01000001.1, read as the reverse complement.
CGTTGGTCACGGCAACCGAGATGAAGATCACGCCGAACACCTTGGCGAGGAAGGTGAGCCAGTTCTCACCGCCGCCGAGGAACAGCGTCGTGTAGAGCACGCCCACCGTGTAAAACTGGAAGCACTGCATGACGAACAGCGCGCCCATGTATTTGCCGCTCATCTCGACCATCGGGCCGGTGGCGATTTCAGCCGGCGCGACGTAGATCTCGAACGGCTCCTTGCCGAGCATGGCGTGCATGGCGAGCAGTCCGGCGACGGCCAGAAGCGGCATCGTGAACAGGCCCCAGGTCGCGACGCCGCCGGCCTGCTGGATGGCGACGATATCGGCGAGATTGGTCGAGCGGTAGAGAATGCACGCGCCGACGACAGCGACCACGTAGGGCACGTCATAGGCCAGCATGGCGGTCAGCGCGCGGGAAATGCCGATCGAACCGTTCGGGTTGGCGCAGGCACCGACGCCGAGTGCCATGCCGAGCATCGGCACCATCATCAGATAGACGAGCGTGATGAGATCGCCCTGCGCGGCAAGGCCATCCATGCCCGGCACCGGCAGGAAGATTTCCGCGGTGATGAAGCCGCCGAGCAGGAGCACGATGGCGAGATCGTGCATCACGCCGTGACTGATCTGCGTCTTCTTGGCGTAGAGCTTGACGATGTCGTAGATCGGCTGCAGCACCGGCGGGCCGACGCGGCGTTCGATCTTGGCGCGCACGCGGCGGGCCATCAGCACGAGCCCGAGGCCGACCACGAAGGCCACCAGCGGCATCAGGACGAGATCTGCAACGAGTTCCATGAGTCCTGCCCTCCTCAGCCCTGAATTCCGGTGAAGCTGGCCCATGCAAGGCCGAGCGCCACGACGATGACGAGATAAAGCGGCGTGTAGGCGGTCTGGTAGAAACCGCGCCAGGCCGAGGCGAGGAACTGCAGCAACGTCTCGAGGCTGCGTTCGGCCTTGACCACCGTGCCGCGATACCACGGGCCGATCACCCGGTTGAGGCCGGGATAGAATTCATGGCTGTAGTGGTAGCGGATATCCGACGACAGGAAGTGGCCGCCGGCGTAGTTGTCGTACTGGTGCACGCCAATGTGGCGATTGCCGAGGAAGTAGAAGATCACCGCGCCGACGCCGATGGCGCCGAGCAGGACGCTAACCACCCACAGCATGTTGAGCGAGCCGTTGGCAAGCTCGACCCCGCCGAGATGGTGGGCGAGCGGGGCGACGCCAATCGCGGCCTGGGCCTTGTCGACAAGGTCGAGCGCCAGTCCCGGCATCCAGCCGGTGATGAACCCGATACCGCCGAGCGCCAGCATGGGAACCACCATCTGCCACGGCGCTTCCTTGACCTCCCAGTGCTCCTTGCGCAGCTGGCCGAGGAAGATGTTGTGGATCAGCTTGTAGACGCTGAGGATGGTGCCGAGCGTGGCGACGAAGGCGGCGATCGACAGGAGCGGCTGCTGTTCGACGATCAGCGACTTGTAGATCATCCATTTCGACACGAAGCCGTTCATCGGCGGCAGGCCGGCAAGGCCGATGATGCCCATCAGCAGCGTGACGTAGGAGAACGGCATGCGATTGATAAGGCCGCCGAGACGGTCGAGGTCCGACGTGCCGGTGCGGTAGATCACCGCCGTCACGGTCAGGAACAGCGCCGCCTGATAGGTGGCGTAGTTGAAGACATGCAAGAGACCGCCGGAGACACCAAGCGGGGTCGCGACGAGAATGCCGAGCAACATGTAGCCGCCCTGGCCGATGCCGTGCCAGGTCAACAGCATGCGCGCATCGGTCTGCTGCAGGGCGATATAGGTCGGCACCACCATGGTGATGGCGGCGATCCACAACAGGATGTCGCGCATGTCGAAGCCGGCGACCGGCACGACGAGGCTCGACAGTGCGGCAAAGCCGAGCAGCTTGACCAGGGTAACGATCAGCGCGAACAGGCCCATGCGAGCCGACACCGCGTTGAGGAAGGCAGACGAAGCGCCCGGCGTCTCGGAATAGGCCGGCGCCTGCCACAGATGGGTCGGAACGAGCGCCATCTTGACGCCGAAGCCGAAGGCAAAGAGCGCCGCGAGCAACCACAGCGTCGCAGTCGGCATGGCCATAACCGCCGCCTGCAGGTCGGCATAGGCGAAGCTGCCGGTCTCGGCGTGGACGATCATGATCGCGGCGAACAGCGCCATCGCGCCGGCCATTGCATAGAGCAGGTAGCGCAGCGCCGCGCGGGCGGCCGCGCCGCCGAGCTGCGTCATCATCAGATAGGCCGACCAGCTGACGAATTCCCAGCCGATGAAGAGGCTGAGGAGGTCGGCGCTGGAAACGAGCAGCAGCATGACCAGCACGTTGAGCGCCAGCGTGCCACGCTGGAAGCCGGGATGCTTCTGTGCCGCGCCCCACGGACCGGTCATGTAGAAGGCGGAGAAGAAGGCCGCACCGGTGGTCAGCAGCGCAAAGAACCAGCCAAGGCCATCGATTGCCCAGCCAAGCGGCGCGCCGAAGACGGTGAAGGCAAGCGCGGACGGCACGCTCACATCGGCGCCTGAGATCTGCGTGCCGATCATCGCCACCAGGACGACCGCCGCGGCGTAAACCGCGGTCGCGAGCACGCCCATGCCGCGTCGATTGCCGCCGAGATAGAGGACGACCGTCGAAATCGCCATGAATACGAGGAGGATGTCGAGAAGGCTCATGGCGTCATTGTCCTCCGCCGAGAGTGCGCGTGACGTAGAGGCTGGCATCGGCCGCCTCATTCGCCGCGGCCATCAGACCATCGCCGAGCGGGATCACGGCGACAGCCGCGATGATCACCACGGCGCCGAGCAGAAGACCGGGCGCCAGTTCGGCGAATTTGAAGCGCGGCGCGACCGTCTCGGCCGGCTTGCGATAGAGAACCAGCGCGATGCGGAACAGATAGGCCGCCTCGATCACGGTGGCGATCAGCACCACCGCGATAGCCAGACCGTAGGCCGCGCTACCGGTGGCAATGGCGCCGCCGATCAGCAGGTACTTGGCCCAGAAGCCGGGCAGCGGCGGCACGCCGATGATCGACAGCGCCATCAGGAAGAAGATGGCGGCGGCGAGCGGCGAGGCCTTGATGGCACCGGCAAGACCGGCAATCGGTCCCGCCCAGCGCACCGTGAGCGCGAAAAAGGCCGGCTTGACCACGAGGTGATGAAGAGCAAGCGCAAGTCCGGCCACAACGCCGGCCTCTCCGGGGATCGAGAAGGCGATCGCGACCAGCCCGAGCTGGGCGATCGAGGAATAGGCGAACACCCGCTTCAGGTCGCCGCTGCGATAGGCGGCGAGTTCGCCGGCGATGACGCCGAGCACACCGAGCACCAGCAAGAGGCTGAGCGCCTCGGGCGTGTTGAAGACGAGCACCAGCAGGCGCAGAATGACGATCATCGCGAGCTTGGAGACGACGCCGGCAAGCAGCGCGGTCACCGGCACCGGGGCGGACGCGTAGACCTCCGGCACCCAGGAGTTGACCGGGAACAGCTCCGCCTTGACGCCAAAGCCGATGACGATCAGCAGGAAGGCCGACAAACCGAGCGGACCGCTCAGGCGTTCGCTCGACAGCGTCGCAAGGTCGGCAAGGTTGAGCGTGCCGGCTGCGGCATAGACAAGCGCAATGCCAAGCAGCGCCATCGCCGAACCGGCTGCGCTGAGGATCACGTAGCGGGCGGCCGCAGCGATGCTGGCCCGCGAATTGCCGCTGGCGACGAGGCCGTAGGAGGCAACCGCGACGATCTCGTAGAAGACGTAGATGTTGAACAGATCGCCGGACAGCACCAGACCGCTGCCACCGGCGAGCAGGACGAGCATCAGCGTATAGGCGCGGGTTCCGGCGGCCGCACCGCGCGGCCAGAACATCAGCACGCCGATGACAAGCGCGACGAGGAAGATGGACGCCAGCGTGTCGGCATAAAGCACGATGCCGAGCGGCGGTGCGAAACCGCCGAGCGCGGTGACCTGCGGCGCAGTGCTTGCATCGCCGTAAATGCCGAGCGCGATGATGAGCGCGACGAGGGTCGCGGCAAGACCCCAGATGCGGCCGGCAGCCTCGCCGAGGCGGGCAACGATCGGCAGCAGGAAGGCAGCGAGAAGCGGGATGGCGATCGCCAGCGCGATGCCGTTTGGACCGAAGCTCATGACGCGCCTCCCTCGGATGCGACGGTGCGGCCCGCGACCGGAACCGGTGCGGTCGGCTCGACCGGGTGCTTGGCCGGCGACAAGTCCGGCGGCACCGGCACGTCGTCTGTGTCCTTGGCGATGATTGCAGCCATTTCCTGCACATCGAGCGTGTTGCAGACGGCCTTGGCCTTGATGGCGAGCGCGAGGCCGAAGGCGAGCACGCCGACGCCGATGACGATGGCGGTGAGCACCAGCGCCTGCGGCAGCGGGTCGACCATCGGACCGGAGGTTTCGCCGGTCAGGATCGGCGCGACGGCTTCGGCGCGGAAACCGACCGCGACGAGGAACATGTTGACGCCGGCTTCGACCAGCGCCAGCCCGAGCAGGATGCGCATCAGGTTGCGTTCGGCGACCATGCCGTAGAGGCCGACCAGCAGCAGGCCGACCGCGCCGCCATAGAGCGCGATTTGCAGCAGTTCGCCGTCAGAGGGGAAAAGACCGGTCATTGCACCGCTCCATTTCCGGCGACCCGGTCGATCAGGCCGGCAAGTTCCGACCCGACCTTGAGGCCGATTGCGAGGTAGAGAAGCGGCAGGCTGCCGGCGGAGGCCAGCGAGCCGAGCGTGCCGTGACCGAGGAACGGCGTCAGGAACGCCTCGCCCCAGCCGAGGCTGACGATGCCGATGAGGACGAAGGCCGCGCCGGCGAAACCTTCGACCACCATCGCGACGGTGTGGTTCAGCGGGCTTGCCGGATTGGCGAGCAACGGCACGAAGAAGGCCGCGGCTAGGATCGCGCCGCCCTGGAAACCACCGCCCGGCGTCAGATGGCCGTGCAGGATGATGTAGGCGCCAAGCATCAGCAGGAAGGGAAACAGCATGTAGGCGGCGACGCGCAGGATGTAGCCCGAGGGCCGCGTCTGCGCCTCACCGGCACCGGCGCCCGAGAGCACAAGACCGGCGGCGGTTGCGGCGACGAACAAGATCGTCACTTCGCCGAGCGTGTCGAAGCCGCGATAGCCGAGCAGGATGGCGGCGACGATGTTGGCGGCGCCGGTTTCTTCCGCGGCGCGCGCGGCGATCGCCTGGCCGACCTGCATCGGCGCCTGGCCGAGCGGAACCGCCTGCATGATGGCGTAGAGAAGGATACCGATACCTACGAGGAAGATGACCGTGGTGACGGCGCGGGCGTGTCCGTGCATGGCTCAGCCCTCCTTGCTTTCGTCGTCTTTCGGCCACAGGCCGACGCGACGGGCGGCAAGCGCCATCAAAAGGCCGGTGAGGCCGGCGCCGACGGCGGCTTCGGCCAGCGCAACATCGGGCGCGCGCAACAGCGCGAAGATCACCGACAGGGCAAGCGAGACGACCGACAGGGCGACGACGGCGGCGAGATAGGAACGCAATACGACCACCGCGACGGCGGCGATCAGCATGACGATGACGGCGATATGAACGGCGACGATCACTGTGACGTCTCCTTTCCGCTGTCCTTGCGGTGCCAGAAGGGCACGTGAACGGTGAGGGCTGCGCGGGCGATGGTCGAGGAACCGACCGGCGAGGTCACCAGCACGAACATCGCGATCAGAACCAGCTTCGACCACCATTCGGGATGGTGGAAGCCGATACCGACAAGCAGCGCGACGGTGCCGAGCGTCGCGGCCTTGGTGCCGGCCTGGATGCGGTTGAAGACGTCAGGCATGCGCACGAGGCCAAGCGCGCTGAGGAACAGAAATACCGCGCCGATGACCAAAAAGATGTCGCCGACGATGGCGGCGATTGAGCCAAGGGCTTCCATCATTCGCCCTCCTTGCGTTCGATCGCCCGGGCGATTGCGACAACGCCGATGAAGGCGAGCGCGCCATAGACTAGAGCGATATCGAGATAAAGGCTGCTGCCGGTCCACAATGCGACCCAGGCGAGCGCGGCGGTTGTGATGACGGCCATCGTGTCGGCGGCGACCACCCGGTCAGGCAGTGTGGGGCCGAGCACGAGCCGCAGCATGCCGAGCAGCACGCCGGCGGCGACCAGCACGAAGGCAATGACCTGAAGGAAACTGACGTCGGCGCTCATTTCAGGAACTCCTTCAGAGCGGCTTCGAACCTGGCGGCGATTTCGCGCGTCGCCACGGCCGTATCCGTACCGGCGCTGACGTCGATCCAGTGCACCTTGAGGGTCTGGTCCTCGATGTCGATGGTCAGCGTGCCCGGCGTCAGCGTGATGCTGTTGGCGAGCCACAACTTGCCGAGATCGGAGTGCAGCTCGGTGTGCACCTCGACGATCTCCGGCGTGATGTCGACGCTGGGCGCCACGACGCGGGCGGCGACATCGAGGTTTGCCCGGATCAGCTCGCGGAAGAACAGCAGGAAGTAACGTGCCAGATGGAACGGCAGCAGCGGCGTCAGGATGATGTCGTCAAGCAGCGCGAGATGTCCGACAGACAGCGCCGCGACGAAACCGGCGACGACGATGCCGGTCGCGATCTCGACGGCGTCGAAGCTGGCAACCAGCATCATCCAGACAATGAAGAGACCGCCCCAGGTCAATACAAATCGCTGAAAGGAAAAGCCGTCCTTGCCGGACCCGGCAGGACGTTCTTGCAACGGGCGCCCTGCGCCGGTCGCAGCAGAATCCGTCATGATGCCCCCTTGCCCACAGCGTCGGGCCGTTTGCCCGGCTCTCGACTTCGGTCTTGTTTGCGATGAGGCGCGTCTTGGTCCGCGCCGTTTGACGGTGATACGAAAGTATAGACCATCATTTCCTGAAATACGAATGTATTGTGCGCCGCAAAAACACGTACGGGCCGGTTGGCCAACCCTCCCGAACCGAGCTTTCGACGACGAATCCCAGCCCTTTGCACACGGGATAATCCGAATGCTATGCAGCCGCTCCAGCGCTGCAAATCAAATTTGCGCGCGACGGCTAACGGCTTATTACAATGCGCGAATTCGCTTTGCCATAACGCTCGATCAGACCGAAAAGCGTAGCCGCATTGTCGGGATGCAGGCGCACGCAGCCATGTGAGGCGCGGTGACCGAGTCGGCGGATTTCGGTCGTTCCGTGAATGGCGTAACCGCCGCGGAAGAACACCGAATGGGGCATCGGCGCCCAGTCGTACTTACGCGAGAACCATTTGCGCTCGAGGCGAATCGGCTGGAACGATCCCGTCGGCGTCGGATAGCCGGGCCGCCCGGTCGAAACCGGCCAGGTGTGGCGGGGCCAACCGTTCACATAGACCGTCATTTCCTGCTCGGAAAGATCGATGACAGCGCGAACGCCAGCAAGCGCCGCTGTCGGCACCAGCATTCCAAAAACAATGAGCGCTGCAACGGAAAGGCGCCGGATCGTGCTTTTGATTCTCGTCATTTTCGGCCGTGTCGTGCCCGGTTTCCGGTCCGCAGTTCTTTCATTGGACGCGGTGCGTAATTATATCTGAAGAAACAAAGCCGAGCCAAGGGCGGGGCAATCGGCCGGCATTTAACACATGCCGGTGGTTTTTTGACCGGACACTTCCTCTTCAGCCTTTTCCCGCGTACCGTCGGCCGCGTCCCGCAATGAACACCCGCCAGACGAGGTGTCACATGCCGTCGCCCGTATTCCTCACCGAAGGACTGACGAAGGTCTACAAGACCGGCGAGGTCGAGGTTCATGCCCTGCGCGGCGTGGATTTTACCGCCGATGCGGCCGAGTTCGTGGTTCTTCTCGGCCCGTCGGGCTCGGGCAAGTCGACCTTCCTGAACATCATCGGCGGGCTTGATCGGCCGACCGCCGGGTCTGCGTGGTTCAAGGACCACGATCTGACGTCCTACGGCGAGCGGGAGATGACGCTCTATCGGCGCGACCATGTCGGCTTCGTGTTCCAGTTCTTCAATCTGGTGCCGAGCCTGACGGCGCGCGAGAACGTGGCGCTGGTGACCGAAATCGCCCGCACGCCGATGAAGGCCGAGGACGCGCTCGCTCTTGTCGGGCTCGAAGAGCGGCTCGATCACTTTCCCGCGCAATTGTCCGGCGGCGAACAGCAGCGCGTGGCGATTGCCCGCGCCATCGCCAAGAAGCCCGAAGTTCTGTTGTGCGACGAGCCGACCGGCTCGCTCGATTCCAAGACCGGCGTGCTGATCCTGAAGGCGCTGACCGAGGTCAACGCCGAGACCGGCGCGACGACGCTCGTCATTACCCATAACGCGGCGATCCGCGACATCGCACACCGCGTGGTGCGGTTCGGCGACGGGCGCATTCTGGCAAGCGAGGAAAACGAAACGCGGGTCGATCCGCTCGAAATTCAGTGGTAGCGACATGGGTGCGCTGACGACAAAGGTGTTGCGGGATCTGGTGCGGCTGTGGCCGCAGGCGCTGGCGATTGCGCTCGTGATCGCGGCTGGCGTCGCGACATTGATCCTGGCACTCGGCGCGCAGCAGTCGTTGATGGAAACCCGCGCGGCCTATTACGATCAGAACCGCTTTGCCGACGTCTTCGCCTCGGTGACCCGGGCGCCGAAACTGCTTGAGCCGACTATCGCCGATCTGCCGGGGGTGGCGACCGTCGAGACCCGCATCAAGAAGATCGCCCTCCTCGACATCGAGGGCATGCGCGAACCCGCGTCGGGCATGTTCGTTTCACTGCCCGACATCGGGCCGCAGAAACTCAACACGGCGTTCATGCGCAAGGGACGGCTGCCGATCGCCGGCGACGACCACGAAGTGGTCGTCAACGAGGCGTTCGCCGACGCCCAGAAGTTCGTGCTCGGCTCGCGCTTCCACGCAATCCTGAACGGTGCCAAGCGCGAGTTGCGGGTGGTCGGCATCGCGCTGTCGCCGGAATTCATCTACGCGCTCGGCCCCGGCGATCTGGTGCCCGACGACAGCCGCTACGCGATCATCTGGATGTCGGAAAAGGCGCTCGCGGCCGCCTACGATCTTGACGGCGCGTTTTCCAGCGTCTCGGTCAAGCTGTTGCGCAACGCGTCGGAACAGGATGTCATCGACCGACTCGACAGTCTGCTGGTGCGCTATGGCGGCAGCGGCGCCTATGGTCGCAAGGACCAGATCAGCCACGCCTTTCTCGACGCCGAACTGACCCAGTTGAAGGCAATGGCGCAGACCCTGCCGCCGATTTTCCTGCTGGTCGCCGCGTTTCTGGTCAACATGACGTTGAGCCGGCTCGTCGCGCTCGAACGCGAGCAGATTGGCCTCTTGAAGGCGCTCGGCTATTCCGACTGGACCGTCGCCCTCCACTATCTGCAATTCGTCACGGCGATCACCATCGTCGGCATTATCATCGGCGCGATCGGCGGCACCTGGCTGGGCATCGGCCTGACCAAGCTCTATGGCGACTTCTACCGCTTCCCGTTCCTCATTTTCATCAAGGATCCCGCCAATTATGTGCTGGCAGCCGGTGTTACGCTGGCCGCGGCGACGCTGGGCGCAGTGAAGGCGGTGTGGGGTGTTGTCAAGCTGCCGCCAGCGGTTGCCATGCAGCCCCCTGCCCCGATGCGCTACCGGCAGTTCTTTGGCGGTCGGCTCGCGGGCGCGTTGTCACCGTCCAATGTCACGATCATGATCCTGCGTCACTTGCGGCACAACCCGGTGCGCACGGCCTCGGCGACGCTCGGCATCGCGCTTGGCACCTCGGTGCTCGTTGCTTCGCTTTGGTCGCTGCCGTCGGTCGAATTCATGATCGACGTCTCCTTCTATCGCGCCGAGCGGCAGGACGCCTCGATCAACTTCGGCGAGGCCAAGCGGATCTCGGCGCTCAACGAGGTGGTGCGACTGCCCGGCGTGCTGACGGCGGAGCCCTATCGCTCGGTCTCGGTGAAGATCCGCCACCGCCACCACGAGCGCCGTGTCGGCATTCTCGGCAAGGCGCCTGACGCACAGCTCAGCCGCGTGCTCGATACCGAGTTGCGTCCGGTCGCGATGCCGGAAACCGGGATCACCGTATCCGACATGCTGGCGAAATTGCTCGAGGTGCAGGTCGGCGACATCGTCGAGATCGAGCTGATGGAAGGCGCCCGCCGCACGGTCGAAGCGCCGGTGACGGCGATCATCCAGAGCTATTTCGGTCTCAACGCCTATGCCTCGATCGAGACGCTCAACCGCATGATGCGTGAGGGCGCACTGATCTCCGGCGTTCATCTGAGTTACGACAGCGCCGAGGAAGACGCCCTCTTCCGCGAGATCAAGGAGATCCCGGCCGCGAATTTCATCGCGCTGTTGAAGGTCTCGACGCAGAAGTTCCGCGACATCATCGGCGAGAACATCCACATCATGGTCTCGGTCTATGTGATGCTCGCCGCGATCATCGCATTCGGCGTCGTCTACAATTCGGCCCGCATTTCGCTGTCGGAGCGCGGGCGCGAACTGGCCAGCCTCAGGGTGCTCGGCTTCACCCGGGCGGAGGTTTCGGCCATCCTTCTCACCGAACTGGCGATTCTGGTGGTGGTTGCACAACCTCTCGGCTGGTTGCTTGGCTACCTGTTTGCCTATGCGATGGTGACCAGTTTCGAGAGCGAGCTGTACCGCATTCCATTCGTCCTCGACGCACCCACCTATGCGCTCTCCAGCCTGGTGGTACTGGCGACCGGCGTCATCTCGGCGCTGGTGGTGCGCCGGCGCATCGACCGGCTCGACCTGATCGAAGTGCTGAAGACACGGGAGTAACCGGCATGAAAACCCTGTGGCGCAGACTTCTGACGCTGCTCCTGTTCGCGGCCATCGCCGCTGCCACGACGTGGGCACTATGGCCGCGTCCGGTCGCCGTCGACGTGGCCACCATTTCGCGCGCGGCGATGACGGTGGTGGTCGAGGACGAGGGCGTGACCCGCATCCGCGACGTCTATTCGGTCTCCGCGCCGATCACCGGCAAGGTGATGCGCTCGCCGCGCACGGTCGGCGATACGGTCAAGGCGAATGAGACGCTGGTCGCGGTGCTCGAACCAACCGACCCGACCTTCCTCGACGCCCGCTCCGAGCGCATGGCACAGGCCGCGATCAACGCCGCCGATGCCGCGGTCAAGCTCGCCGACGCCAATGTGCAGCAGGCGCAGGCCAATCTCGCATTCGCCCGTTCCGACCTGATCCGCGCCCGCGAGCTTGCTTCCCGCGAAACGATTTCGGCACGCGCGCTGGAAAAGGCCCGGCTCGACGTGGAGACCGCCGAGGCGACACTGGCAAGTGCCCGCGCGACACTCGATGTGCGCAAGAGCGAGCTGGAGAGCGCCAAGGCCAAGCTGATCCAGCCGGGCGATACCAACACGCGCTCGGCGGCCTGCTGCGTTCAGGTCTCGGCGCCGGTCGACGGGCGAGTGCTGTCGATCAACGTCGAAAGCGAGCAGGTCGTGCAGGCCGGCACACAGCTTCTCGAGATCGGGGACCCGGGCAATCTGGAAGTCGTCGTCGACCTGCTGTCGCGAGACGCGGTGCGGGTGAAGGTCGGCGCCGTGGCCCGCATCGACGGCTGGGGCGGCGACAGCGATATCGAGGCACGCGTGAAGCGGATCGAGCCGGCCGGCTTCACCAAGGTTTCGGCACTCGGTATCGAGGAACAGCGGGTCAAGACCGTGCTCGACATCGTCACCCCGCGTGAGGAATGGGGCACGCTCGGCCACAGCTATCGGGTGGTCGTGCACATTGTCGTCTGGGAACAGCCGGACGCCGTGACGGTACCGCTTGCGGCGCTGTTCCGGGACGGAACGGACTGGGCGGTGTTCCGGGTCGAGGATGGCAAGGCGGTTCAGCGTACGGTGACACTTGGCGAGCGGAACCTGACCGTCGCGCAAGTCGTCGACGGGCTTGCCGAAGGCGACACGGTGATCCTGCACCCGAACGACCAGATCGCATCGGGCAAGGAAGTCGAAATTCGTGACGGCGAGCCATCGAACGGTGCGGCACGTTAGCCGCCCGACGGCGTCGCGGGTTTCCGCGAACGCCAGAAACACGTGAATACATTTGAAAGCATTACATAAATTTAATTCGGCTGGGCGCTTTGGCGGGATAATATGTCGCTGGTGAAGGCGTCCTCCCACGCCTATCTCTATGTAAGGGCCGAGGAAATGAATCGGTCCACCAGACGGGTTGTGAATGTGGCAAACTTCCATTGCCCATTTTCAGCTTGGTGGACGATCCGCCAGCCAGGTCCGCGCCCGCCAGATGACCATTCGGTCCGTGCACAGATCGGCAACCACGATGACTGCAGAAAACACTGACGCTTTGAAATCCGAGATCGAAGCGGTGCTGCCGAGCGGCGGCAAGCCCGGTCGCGGGATATTCCGCCGGATCCTGCGCTGGCTGCTGATCCTGATCGTCCTGGGCGGCGCCGGCGCCGCCTACTGGATGTACAGCGGCAAGGAAAGTGCGGTCACTTATGTCACCAGCCCGGTGACAAGCGGAAACATGACGGTGTTGGTGACCGCGACCGGCTCGGTCGAACCGACCAACCAGGTGGACGTCTCAAGCGAATTGTCGGGCACGGTGAAGGCGGTGCATGTCGACTACAACTCGGTCGTCGCCCAGGGTGAACTGCTCGCTGAACTGACGACGGAAAAGCTGCAGGCCTCCGTCGACAGTTCACGCGCGAAGCTCGCCGCCGCCGAAGCAAAAGTCGCGGACGCCAAGGTCACGCTCATCGAGAAAGAACGGGAATACGCGCGTAAACGGGGATTGAGCGAACGCAAGGTCGGAACGGAGCAGGATCTCGACACCGCCAAGGCCGCCTATGAGCGCGCCGTGGTCGCGGTTAAAAGTGCTGAAGCCGATGTCGGGATCGCAAAAGCCAGCCTCGAACTCGACGAGACCAATCTGGCCAAGTCGAAGATCTATTCGCCGATCAAGGGCGTGATCCTCGAACGCAGCGTCGACCCGGGCCAGACCATCGCCGCGTCGCTGTCGGCCCCGGTGCTGTTCTCGATCGCCGAAGACCTGACCAAGATGGAACTGCAGGTCGACGTGGACGAGGCCGATGTCGGCCGGGTGTCCGTCGGCCAGAAGGCCACCTTTTATGTCGATGCCTATCCCGACCAGCGTTTCCCGGCAGAGATCCGCGAGATCTACTTCGCCTCCGAGGTCGTGCAGAGCGTCGTCACCTACAAGGCGATCCTCGACATCGACAATTCCGCACTGCTGCTGCGCCCGGGCATGACGGCAACGGCCGAAATCCGGGTCAAGGAAGTCGAGAACGCCCTTCTCGTTCCCAACACGGCATTGCGCTACGCGCCGCCCGTTGCCGAGGAGAAGGACACCCGCAGTTTCCTAGAACGCATGCTTCCCGGGCCACCGCGCTTCCGCCGCGCCAGCAAGCAGGAGACCGAACCGGATGGAACCGGGCGCAAAGTCTGGGTGCTGCGTGATGGGGCGCCGGAATCAGTGCCGGTCGAGGTCGGCGCATCCGACGGACGGCGCACCGAAATCGTCGGCGGCGAACTGACCGAAGGCGACCGCGTCATCACCAGCCAGCGAACCGCCAAGAAGTGACCGTCATGTCGAACGACGCCGACATATCCAGCGACGGAGGCGGTTCCGCACCGCTGATCCAGCTGAAGGATGTCAGAAAGACCTATGGCTCGGGCGAGGCTGCCGTGCACGCGCTCGCCGGCGTCGATCTGATCATCGAACAGGGCGAGTTCGTCGCCATCATGGGGCCGTCAGGCTCCGGCAAGTCGACGGCTATGAACATCATCGGCTGCCTCGACGTGCCGACGTCCGGGGAATACCTTTTTTCCGGCATTTCGGCCGGAGCGCTCGGCCATGACGAACGGGCCCTGCTGCGGCGGCACTTCCTCGGCTTCGTGTTCCAGGGCTTCAACCTCCTGTCACGCACCTCGGCGGTGGAGAATGTCGAATTACCCCTCATCTATCGCGGCATGGGTGGCCGCGAGCGCCGCCAACTGGCCATGCAGGCGCTTGCCAAGGTCGACCTTGAGGGCCGCGAGCACCACACCTCCGCCGAGCTCTCGGGCGGTCAGCAGCAACGGGTCGCGATCGCGCGCGCCATCGTCACCGAACCGGCCGTTCTTCTCGCCGACGAACCGACCGGCAACCTCGACACACGCACCAGCAGCGAAATCATTGAGTTGCTGACGAGCCTCAACCGCGATCAGGGCATCACCATCGCCATGGTGACCCACGAAATGGACATTGCCGAACACGCCAAGCGGATCATTCGCTTCGTCGACGGCAAGATCGCCAGCGACGAGCAGAATGCGAGGCACGCCGATGCTGTATGAAACGCTGAAGCTCGCCCTGCAGGCGATCCGGCGCAACGCGCTGCGCTCATTCCTGACCATCCTCGGCATCGTCATCGGCGTCGGCGCGGTCATTGCGATGGTCACCATCGGCAACGGCACCACGGTGAAGGTCCAGGACCAGATCGGCCGGCTCGGCTCGAACCTGTTGTTCGTACATCCCGGTCAGGGCGGTCCGGGACGCGCGGCAACCAGCGCACCGTCGTTCAACTCGCGCGATGTCGATATCATGCGCGAGCAGTTGACCGGCGTGAAAGCGGTGACGGGCCTTGCCCAATCCTCATCGACCGTCGTCTTCGGCTCGGAGAGCCACAAGACCACCGTGTCGGGGACCGACAACGACTATCTGATCACACAGGCCTGGTCGCTGACTGCCGGCCGGCAATTCCTCGATGGCGAACTGCGTAGCGGGCGCGCCGTCTGCATCATCGGCGACACGATCCGCGAGGAGCTGTTCGGCGGCATCGATCCGATCGGCGAGCGTTTCCGCGTCGGCAACGTCTCGTGCGAGATCATCGGCCTCCTGGAAGCCAAGGGCCAATCGAGCTTCGGCACCGACCAGGACGACATCGTGTTGATGCCGCTCCGCACCCTGCAGCGGCGCATCACCGGCAACAGCGACGTCGCGCGCATTCTCATTTCCGCCGAAGACGATACCGAGACCGCGGCGCTGCAGGCCGACACCGAACGGCTGTTGCGCGAACGACGCAAGATCGGCACGGGCATGGACGACAATTTCACCGTCCGCGACACCAAGCAGCTCGCCGAGACGATGACCGGCACCACATCGCTGATGACGGGGCTGCTCGGCGCGGTCGCCGCCGTCAGCCTCCTGGTCGGCGGCATCGGCATCATGAACATCATGCTCGTTTCAGTGACGGAGCGGACCCGCGAAATCGGCATTCGGCTCGCCATCGGCGCACTGGAAAACCAGGTGCTGTTCCAGTTCCTCATCGAGGCCGTTGTGCTGTCGCTGCTCGGCGGCCTGATCGGCATCAGTCTGGGGCTTGGGCTTGCCTATGTCGCCTCGCTAGTGCTCAAGATCCCCTATGTGGTCGACTATTCGATCGTCGTCGCCTCGTTCGGATTTTCCGCCTTCATCGGCGTCGTGTTCGGCTATTTCCCGGCACGGCGGGCGGCGCGCATGAACCCGATCGACGCGCTGCGCCACGAATAGACGCCAACACCCCCGACAGTCCCTCGATGAACCGCATCACACCATTGTGTGACGCACGTCATGGCCCGCTCCGGCGAACCGGATATGATTGCCTCCGTGATACGCAACGCCTTTTCAAGGAGGCGACCATGTCCTGGAAAACGATCATTTCAATTGCCGCGGCAGCCGCTGCCGCCAGCGCTGCCATGCTCACGCCCGCCACCGCCGGCGACTGCGAGGCGCGGGTCGTCGGGGTGCGCTCGCTCGATTTCTACGATCACTATGCGGGAACGGGCTTCCTTGCCGTGCGCAATGGCCCGAGTTCCAAGTATCGTCAGATCGGCGAGCTCTACAACGGCGATCTGGTTTCGGTCTTCGACCGGCGCGGCAACTGGTACCATGTCACCTGCATGAGCGGCGTCTGCCAGGATCCCTATTGGGGGCAGCCCTCACCGCAAGGCTGGGTGTCCGGGCGCTATCTCGGCCGTTTCGGCGGCGTCTGCCCGTAATCCGGTCGACCTACCGACTGACTGATCAGTACGGCGTCTTGTCGTCTTTCTCGGCCCACGCCTGGAAGGCCTCTTTGGCTTCCGGCAGGTCGAGATTGACCATCGGAATTTCTCGGCGGTCGAGTTCCTTGGCGATCTCGCTGTAGATGTGCGCGTCGTCGAAGCCGATGGCCGCCGCCTCGTGGCGGTTGTTGGCGAAATAGACCGCGTCGAGCCGCGCCCAGTAAATCGCCGACAGGCACATCGGACAGGGTTCGCAGCTCGTATAGATTTCCGCGCCCTCAAGACTGAAAGAGCTCTCGTGCCGGCAGGCTTCTCGGATGGCGACGACTTCGGCATGCGCGGTCGGATCGTTGGTCGAGGTGACCTGATTCGAACCGCGGCCGATGATCTTGCCGTCCTTGACGATGATGGCGCCAAAGGGACCACCCTTGCCGTCTTCCATCATCTCCTGCGACAGGCGCACGGCTTCCTGCATGAAACGATTCTTGTCTTGGTCGCTCGTCATGTCCGTTCCGTCCTTTTCCGATCCAGGGGTGCGGGCTTCAACCGTCAGGCCGCAAGATCCTCAATACTTCCGACAGCGCGCCGAGCGCGATGATACCCGGCTCCTTGCCGGGCGGGCCCTCCGCGCCGATCGGCGAAACGAAGCGCCCTCGCGCCCGTTCGCCGAGACCGGCGGCATCCAGTTGCTTCAACGCCCGCGCCGCCTTCGAGGCCGACCCTATCATGCCGACATAGCGGGTATCGGCACGGGCGATCAGCGCGCGCACCAGCGCGAAATCGAGGTCGTGGCTGTAGCTCATGACGAATGCCGCATCGACCGTGGCGAGCCCGGCGACATAGGCAGCAGGGTCGTCTGCCAGAACGGGGGTCAAATTGGCACTGGGCTCGATCAGCGCCAGCGCCTCGGGCCGGTCATCAACGACGTGGGTTCTGAGCGGCAACGAGGTCGCGAAGGCTGCGAGTGTACGTCCGACATGGCCGGCACCGCAGATCACCAGATGCGGGCGCGGATCGTGCAGCGCGAGCGTGATCTCGTCCGGCGTCTGGCCCTTCTTGATGCGGGTTTGGGCTGGAGCCGCCGTATCCAGAATTGTCGGCGGAACGCCCGCGTCCGAGAGAGCGAAGCGGATCGCTGCGTCGCCGGCGTCGGCCATGCTGTGCATCAACGGATCGAGCCACGTCATTGACGTGGAATCGATCGGCTCGGCGAGATAGACGACCGCACCGCCGCAGCACTGGCCAAGATCGGGACCGAGCGCACGGCGGGACAGGCCGCGTGTCCATGGACGCTCACCAGCGATCATGGCGCGGGCCTCGAGCGTCGCGATGCGCTCCAGTTCGCCACCGCCGAGCGTGCCGTAAGTGGTATCGGCGTCAACCAGCAGCCATGTCCCCTCGCCGCGCGGGGCGGACCCCGCCGCATCGACGATCAGCGCCAGCACCGCGCGCCGGCCGTTGGCGGCAGCATCACGCGCAAGCCCGATCCAGTCGACCGGACCGAGCCCGGCCGAGCCGGTTGCAGCATTGGCGGCCGACGGGGCCATCAGCCCGCGTTCGCCTTCAGTTTTTCAGCCATCATCAGGATGCGTTCGGGCGTCGCCGGTGCATCGAGCGCGGGTAACTCGCCGTCCGGCGCGAGGCTCGCCAGCGCATCGGTGATCGCCGCATGCACCGAGATCGCCAGCATCAGCGGCGGTTCGCCGACGGCTTTCGAACGGTAGATGGTCGGCTCGACATTGCGCCCCTTCTCCCACAGGCGCACGGAGAGATGCTCCGGCCGGTCGCCGCAGGTCGGCACCTTGTAGGTCGACGGCGCGTGGGTGCGCAGCCGGCCCTTGTCGTCCCACCACAGTTCTTCCGCCGTCAGCCAGCCCATGCCCTGGATGAAACCGCCCTCAATCTGACCGATATCGAGCGCCGGATTGAGCGAGGCGCCGACGTCGTGAAGGATGTCGACGGCGAGTACCCGGCTTTCGCCGGTCAGCGTGTCGATGGCGACCTCGGACAGCGCCGCGCCATAGGCGAAATAGTAGAAGGGATGGCCCTTGCCGCTGGCGCGGTCGAAGCCGATCTTCGGCGTGCGATAATAGCCGGCCGACGACAGGTGGATGCGGCCGAGATAGGCCTCGTTGACGGCTTCGGCGAAGGTCTTCACCGTATTGCCGACGCGGACGTGGTTCGGAAGGGACTCGATGTCGTCGGCGCCGACCTTGTATGTCTCGGCGAGGAAGGCGACGAGGCGTTCCCTGATCGCGGTCGCCGCATTGAACGCCGCCATGCCGTTTAGGTCGGAGCCCGACGAGGCCGCGGTCGCCGAGGTGTTCGGCACCTTGGCGGTCGAGGTGGCGGTGATCTTGACCGTACCCACGTCGACCTGGAACACGTTGGCGACCACCTGGGCGACCTTCATGAACAGGCCCTGCCCCATCTCGGTGCCGCCGTGGTTCAGCATGATGCTGCCATCGCGATAGACGTGCACCAGCGCGCCGGCCTGATTGAGGAAGCTCGTGGTGAAGGAAATGCCGAACTTGATCGGGGTCAGCGCGATGCCGCGCTTGAGCACCGGGCTCGACGCGTTGAAGCGCTCGATTTCGGCGCGGCGCTCGCGGTATCTGGCGCTTTCGGCCAGTTCGGTGACAAGCTGGTCGGCGACGAAATCCTCGACCTTCTGGCCGTAAGGCGTTTCCGCGCCGGTCCCGGCGCCGTAGAAATTCTTCTGCCGCACGTCAAGCGGATCGAGGCCGCAGGCGCGTGCCACCGCCTCGACGATGCGCTCGCCGACCAGCATGCCCTGCGGACCGCCAAATCCGCGAAACGCCGTCGCCGACACCGTGTTGGTGCGCAGCCGTTCGGTGCGGATGCGCGACGCCGGCAGGTGATAGGTGTTGTCGATGTGGAACATCGCGCGGTCGACGATGGCGTCCGACAGGTCCTTCGACACGCCGCAGCGGGCGGCGAGCATCGCGTCGAGCGCAAGGATGCGGCCGCTGTCGTCGAAGCCGACCTCCCAGTCGGCAACGAAGTCGTGCCGCTTGCCTGTCAATCGCATGTCGTCATCGCGGTCGAGGCGGCATTTCACCGGCTTTCCGGTGCGGATCGCGGCGATCGCGGCAAGCGCGGCCCATTGCGTCGCCTGGCTTTCCTTGCCGCCGAAGCCGCCACCCATGCGGCGCACCTCGACCGTGACGGCGCTCGCCGGGCGGCCGAGCACGTTGGCGACATTGTGCTGAACCTCGGACGGGTGCTGGGTCGAGCAATGGACCACGACGTCGCCATCCTCCATCGGCACGACGAGCGAGATGTGGCCTTCGAGATAGAAATGCTCCTGCCCGCCGATTTCCATCGAGCCGGACAGGCGGCGCGGCGCGGCAGCGAGCGCGGCATCGACATCGCCTGTGCCGAAAGCATAGTCCGGGCTGACCTTCTCGCCGGCCTTGCGAGCATCGGCGATGGTGATCACCGGCGACTCTTCCTCAACCGTGATCCGGGCGAGCTTCGTCGCGGCACGAGCCGCCGCTTCGCTGGTCGCGGCAACGGCGAACAACGGCTGGCCGTGAAAGGTGATCTCCCCTTCCGACAGGACCGGATCGTCGTCGGAATGGGTCGGGCTGACATCGTTGTGGCCGGGGATATCGGCCGCCGTCAGGACAAGAACAACGCCAGGGGCGGCGCGTACCGCATCGAGGTCCATCGAGACGACGCGCCCGCGGGCGATCTCCGCCTCGCCGGTGACCAGATGCAGGCTGCCGGCCGGAACCGGGATATCGTCGATATAGATCGCCTGGCCGGTGACGTGCTTGACGGCGCTGTCGTGCAGCATCGCCTCGGCGACGCCGCCAACGATCTTTTCGGGCACGCTCGGCGCCTTGGTAATGCCGGTCTCAGACATGGGCCACCTCCCCATCCATGCGCTCTGAAAGGTCGGCGACCGGCCCCTCCCCGCTGATATCGAGATAGTAGCGTTTCAACAGATTGCGGGCGACGGCCATGCGGTAAGCGGCGCTCGCGCGCATGTCGGTCATCGGCGTGAAATCCTCGGCCAGAGCCGCCATCGTGGCCTCGATGCTCGCCGCAGACCACGGCGCGCCGGTTAGCACGTCCTCTGCGTGCGTCGTGCGCATCGGCGTTCCGGCCATGCCGCCGAAGGCGATGCGGGCGCTCTTGACCGTGCCGCCCACGATTTCGACGGCGAAGGCGCCGAGCACGGCACTGATATCCTGATCGAAGCGCTTGGAGATCTTGTAGCAGCGGAAGCTTTCCGGGATCGGCTTCGGGATCCGCACCGACGCGACGAACTCGCCCGGCTGGCGGTCCTGTCGGCCATATTCGATGAAGAAGGATTGCAGCGGGATTTCGCGGGTGCCGGCAGCGCTTTGCAGCACCAGCGTCGCGCCGAGCGCGATCAGCGCGGGCGGCGTGTCGCCGATCGGCGAGCCGTTGGCAATATTGCCGCCGATGGTGCCGGAGTTGCGCACCTGGGTCGAGCCGATGCGGCGCAGTACGCCGGCGAGCCCGGGGATCGCTTCGACGAGAACGGCTTCGGCTTCCGCATATGTCGCGGCAGCGCCGATTTCGAGCTGGTCGGCGGTATCGGTGATGGCGTGGAGCTCGGTGACCGATCCGACATGGATCTGCTTGTTGAGTTTGCGCCCCTGCTTGGTCACCCACAGGCCGGCATCGGTCGCGCCGGCGATCAGCGTCGCGTCGGGGTGCTCGGCCATCAAGGCGGCGAGATCAGCACGGCTGCGCGGGGCAGCGAAGAAACCGCTGGCGCTCTCGCAAATCAGCGCGCTGTCATCGGCGGCCCAGGCCTTCAACTGCGCCTCGGCGGCCAGGAGCGCCTTTTCCCAGGCCGCGCCGGCCGGTTCGCCGGCCATGCGGCGGGCGGCGGCGACAATCGGACCGTAGCCGGTGCAACGACAGAGATTGCCGGCGAGCGCATCGTCGATGGCGCGCCGCTCGGTGCCGGTTTCGTTCAAGTGCATACCGACAAGCGACATCACAAAACCGGGCGTGCAGAACCCGCATTGCGAGCCACCCTCGGCGACCATCGCGGCCTGTGCCGGGTGCAGCCCGTCAAGCGCGACGTGTTCCACCGTCAGCACCTGGCAGCCATCGAGCGTTCCGGGAAAGACAATGCAGGCGTTGACGGCGCGATAACGGACCGTGTCGCCGTCGAGCCGGCCAACGAGGACGGTGCAGGCGCCGCAGTCGCCCTCGGCACAGCCTTCCTTGGTGCCGGCAAGGCCGAAATCCTCGCGCAGGAGCTGAAGCAGCGTACGGTTCGGGTCACCGAGCGGAAACTCCCGCGGCTCCCAGCCAATCATGATCCGCACCCTGTCGCGCGTGCGCGCGTGCCCGGCCTGTTCCATCAAGCACCCTCGTTCTGTTTCTTGGCGTCGGACGGTCAGGCCACGATCGGCGCATTCGGCAGCGCACCACGTCAGGCCCAGTGCCGTCCGACATGGGAGATTCGTACTCTCACACGACGGCCGCGACCGTGGCAATGCCCTCTATTTTGGCATGCTGAGGATTTAGTCGAGCGTGCGGCGGAAGCGGACGAGCGCGAGGCCGGCGTAGATCAAGACGAACAGGAACAAGGCCGAGGTTTCAGCCGCCACGGCGGGCCATTCCGCCCCTTTCAGCATCACCGCGCGAATAACGCGCAGGAAGTGGGTAAGCGGAAAGATCTCGCCGAGGATCTGCGCCCAGTCCGGCATGCCGCGGAACGGGAACATGAAGCCGGAAAGCATCAGCGACGGCAGGAAGAAGAAGAAGGTGAGCTGCATCGCCTGCATCTGTGTGCGGGCAAAGGTCGAGATCGTGTAGCCGAGCAGAACCAGCGACAGCACGAAGACAAGAATGGCGAACAGGAGCAGCGACATCGAGCCAACGAAAGGCACCGAAAACAGGAGCTTTGCCGCCAACAGAACGACCGCAACCTGCACCGCGCCGACCGCAAGATAGGGCACGATCTTGCCGACCATGATCTCGAACGGCGTCGCCGGCATGGCGAGAAGGTTCTCCATGGTGCCGCGCTCGGTTTCGCGGGTCAGCGCCATCGACGTCATCATCACCATGGTCATCTGCAGGATGACGCCGAGCAGGCCGGGCACGATGTTGTATTGCGAGATGCCCTCGGGATTGTAACGACGCTGGACGATGATGTTGAGTTCGCCGGCTTTTTCGAGCTTGGCAGCCTCGGTCAGGCCGCGCTCGCGCAAGAGTGCTTCGGCGGCCACGGTGCCGAGCGTCGATATCGCTCCGCTTGCCGCCGCCGGGTCGGTGGCGTCGGCCTCGACGAGAATGGTCGGATTGTCCTTGCGGTCGACACGGGTTCCGAAATCGGAGGGGATCGTTACGACGAAGGCAACCTTGCCACCGGCCAGCAGTTCCTCGGCTTCCGCCGCGCTCTCGGTGACGTGTTTGAAGCGATAGTAGCCAGTCAGTTCGAGCGCGGAGACGATGGCGCGGCTGTAGTGATCGGAACTGGTCACCACGAGCGCCGATGGCAGGCCCTTGGGATCATTGTTGATGGCGAAGCCGAACAGCAGGAGCTGGATCAGCGGCACGCCGAGCATCATCGCGAAGGTGATGCGGTCACGCCGCATCTGGATGAACTCCTTTTGCAGCAGGGCAATCAGGCGCGTGATGGAAAAGAACCGGCTCATGACATGTTATCCTTGGCGTCGCCCATGAACTGGATGAACACGTCCTCCAGTGTGGTCTCGCCTTGCTCGATCTCGATCTCCGGCGTATCGCGCAGCGGTGCCAATGCGCGCTCGAGCGCATCGCGCTCGGTACCGACGACGTGCAGTTCGGCGCCGAAGGGGGCGACCTGATCAACGCCCGGCTCGGCGCGGAGCCGTTTCGCCACGTCGGCAATATCGGAACCGCTGACAACGTAGGTGATGAGCCCCGATTGCTTGACGACATCGGCAACCGTGCCTGACGCGATCAGCTTGCCGTAGGAGATGTAGTTGACCCGGTGACAGCGTTCGGCCTCATCCATGTAGTGGGTCGAGACGAGCACCGTCATGCCGCCTGCGGCCAGCACATGGATTTCGTCCCAGAAATCGCGTCGTGCCTTAGGGTCGACGCCGGCGGTCGGTTCGTCGAGCAGCAGGAGGTCGGGTTTGTGCATGATGCAGGCGGCCAGCGCCAGACGCTGTTTCCAGCCGCCCGACAGGGTGCCCGCGAGCTGATTGCGGCGCGATGTGAGACCGAGCGTCTCCAGCGTTTCGTCGACATGCCGGCCGGGCTTTTTCAGGCGATACAGGCGAGCGACGAAAGTTAGGTTCTCGGCAATCGTCAGGTCCTCGTAGAACGAGAACCGCTGCGTCATGTAGCCGACCTTGTTCTTGATCTTCAGGCTTTCGCGATTGAGGTCGAGACCGAGCACCGTACCGCTGCCGGCATCGGGCGTCAGCAGGCCGCAGATCATACGGATCGTCGTCGTCTTGCCGGAGCCGTTGGGACCGAGGAAGCCGACGATGCTGCCGCGTTCGACCGTCATCGTCACATTGTCGACAACGGTGCGGTCGCCATAGCGCTTGGTCAGGCCTTCGACGGCAATCGCTGTCATTGGTCCATGCCATCCAGTTCAACATCGACGATCTGGCCGGGCTTCAGCGCGGTCGCTCCGTCGAGCGGGCGGGCCTCGACCAGATAGACGAGCTTCTGCCGGTTCTGCAGCGAGTAGATCACCGGCGGGGTGAATTCCGGCGAGCGGGCGACATAGCTTACGCGCGCCTTCAGCCCGGCGTCGCAGCCGTCGCACCGCACGCTCAGCACGCTGTCGACCGTGACGCTGGAGAGCGCTGTCTGCGGAATGTAGACCTTCAGCTTGACCGCCCCGTCCGGCAGGAATGACAGCACCGGCGCCGACGGGCCGGCGACCTCGCCGACACGTCGGATGACATCGCTGATCTCGCCCTTGGCGGGCGCCTTCAGCACGCGCTTCTGCAACAGCCACTCAGCCCGCTCCAGGGCGGCGGCAGCCTGCTCGACCTGCTTTTCGGATGCGACAATCTCATTCTCACGGGCGGGCAGACGGGCGACGGTGAGATTGGCCTTCAACTCATCGACCTTGGCGCGGGCGATATCGAGGGCGGTCTTGGCCTCGTCAAAGCTGGCTGTCGACACGATGCCGCGCTTCAGGAGGTCATTCTGGCGCTTGAAAACCCGTTCGGCCTCCTGCGATTGCGCCTCGGCCGAGTGCAGCGTCGCCTCGAGCACGCGGATTTCCTCGGGCCGCTTGCCTTCTTTCAGGTTAGCGAGATTGGCTTTCGCCTGGCGCAGGGCAGCTGCGGCATTGTCGACGGCGATACGGGCATCGTCGTCCTCGACGTTGACCAACGGCACGCCTTCCTCGACGCGATCGCCACGGCGCACCAGGACCTGCCGCACCTCGGCGACTTCGAGCGGCGCCAACAGGACGTATTCGCCCTCGACATAACCGACACTCAGCGGGGCAGGCGTACATTCCGACAAAAGACCTGCAACCAAAGGCACGGCACAAAGAAATTCAAGCATCACGGGCTCCCGTGTGGCTGTCGAGCATGGTGTTCAGATTATCGAGGAGGACCTTCGTGGAGAGCGCGACCTCGCGGGTGCCGATCGTCTCCCACGCCATCCGCCTCATGATCACTTCACGGGCGATACGGAAATAGACCGCCTGTCCGATGAGCGAGAAAACAAGCAGGCGGGTTTCTTCCGACTCCGCGTCCATTCCGGTCGCCGCGGCCCACAACGCGCAGACCCTCGTGTGCGCCGGCCCCAGAAAGCGGGCGTAGATTGTGTCGAGCGCGGCGGACGGCGCCATGATCTCACGCGACATGAAGCGGACGATGAGACCCGCCTTGGGATTGTCGAGGAGAAAGACGGCGAAGCGTTCGGCGGTGGCGATCAGGCGCTCGCGAGCCTCGTCAGCACCGAGGCGGGCAAATCCCTCAACGTTTTCGGTGGCGAGCGCCATGCCCGATGCCTGCATCATCGTGGTCATGATGAACTCGACGCAGGCCTGGCGAAGGCCTTCCTTGCCGCCGAAATGGTAGGCAATCGAGGCGATGTTCGCGCCGGCCGCAGCGGCGATCTCGCGCGTCGTGGTGGCGTCGTACCCTTTGCTGCCGAACAGCGTCAGCGCGGCTTCGAGCAATGCCAGACGGGTCGCGGCAGCGGCACCGGCCTTTTCGCCCCGGCGAAGGCTCCGCGGCTCAACGTCTTTACTGTTCGGCTTGGTGTCTTCGTTCATCGCGCGTCGCGCCCCAGACTGATGCCATGGCCGGCGAGCCGTTCACGGCACAGATCGGAACAATACGCCGAATTACGATATAATCAATCGATTGATTGAATTTTTCAGGGGAATTTCTGGCGCTGCTGTTGCGGACTTGATTGCGGAGTTTCTGAGGTGGCGCCGCAGGGCGTTCCGCCGCCTATTGAGGCTGTGCGGCCGGCTCCGGTTTCGTCTGCCGAGCCGCGCTGGTTTCATCCGACTTACTGGCTGCATCGGACTTGGCAGAGTCATCGGGAGTGCCTGCCTCGTCGGACGTGGGAGCGGGCGTGTCAACCGCATCGTCTGCCGGTTCGGCTACGCCCTCTGCTTCCGGCTCAGGCTTTGCCGCGTCGGCTTCGGCAGGTGCCGTTGGGGCTGCGGCTTTTTCGGCGGCCTCGGGTGTGGCCTTGTCGTCTCCTGTCCCCTCGCCTTCCGCAACTTCGGCGGCGTCGGCGCCCTCATCGGGCTGTTCGACATAAAAGCAGCGGTAGTAGAACTCGCCCTGCATCTCTTCGCTGCGGGCGCAGTCGTCGAAGACCAGCAGATCGGCCTCTTCCTTGTAATAGAGGTAGGGGCCGATCATGAAGCGGGCATCGTTGCTCCAGAATCCGAACCGATCGATCTCGCCCTTCATGGTCGGATCCATGTCGATCAGCGCGTCGCGCAGAGCCTCGCCCTGGACGTAGTTGTCGGGGAGCTGATCGAACGGGCCGTCGAGATAGCTGTTGGTGTTGGAATTTTCCTCGAACACGCCGATCAGGATGCGGCGGTCGACATTCTTGTCCTCGTAGAAGGCAAAACCCGTGCGCCGGCCGATCAGGATATCGTCGGTGTACTCGGACCTGTAGAGCTCGTCGGCAACGGGATCGGTCTCGTCGAGGATGTAATGGAACAGCTTGGCCGGACGGTCATAGACGAGGAAGAAGCGGATACCGGATTCGTCGAAAATCGGCCCGATATAGCTTTCCTCCGCCCCCAGCAGTCCTTCCGGCATTTCCCGCGCGAGCTTGTCGTTGAGATGGAAGGTCCGCTCGATGTCCCGAAAGGTGACCGAGTAGACAAAATCGCCCTTCTTGACGATCTTGACCCCGTCATCGGGGCCGTAGCGCTTGTAGCGATAGTCGAGATCGCGGCGCCAGCGCGTGAAGGTCTTGTAGAAATTGAAGTGGACGAAACCCTCGTCGCGGTCGACAACCGACAGGCGGACGTTGCCGGTATAGTCCGTGCCGTCATGCACGAAACTGAAATAGTGATAATTCTCAGTCGGATAGACGAAGACCTCAGGCGCGAGGTTGGTGAGAACGTAGGCGAACATGGCATCGATATCGTCGACGGCAAGCTCGGTGTCGCGGGTGACTTCCTCGACATAGGCCTGGTTGGTCACGAACGACGGATCGGACCCGGCCGATGCCGGAACCGACCCGAAACCGGCTATCGCGGCAACAAGCGCGAGCACGCGCACGGAACGCTTCGGCCAGCCGACCGCCGTCATTGCCCGCCGACTCACTGCGTGCCTCCGGCCGGCGCTTTCGCGTCGGAT
Source organism: Hyphomicrobiales bacterium (assembly GCA_002869065.1). Taxonomy (NCBI): domain Bacteria; kingdom Pseudomonadati; phylum Pseudomonadota; class Alphaproteobacteria; order Hyphomicrobiales; species Hyphomicrobiales bacterium. The sequence goes on along the minus strand of PKTR01000001.1, from coordinate 1,790 downwards.
TGCTCTTCGCCGGCGTCGTCTGCCGGAACGCCCTCCATGGCGCTGTCGTCCGAATAGCCCTCGTCCGCGTTGTCCATGCCGAAGATGAAACAGTTGTAGTAGTCCGACGCCGGCACTTGCGGATCGGAAGTACAATGCGGCACGGCCAGGAGGTCGTCCTGGTAGGTGAAGGACATATAGGGAGCGATGAGGAAGCGTTCCTCGCCCCCCGGCAGAACGCCGAACCGATCGATCTGGCCGGCGTAGCTCGGATCCGCCTCGAGAATGGCTTCCTTCAACTCATCACCGACGATGAAATTGTCCGGCAGCTGGTCGAACGGACCATCGAGATAGGTGTTCGTCTCAACGTTGTGAGAGTGAACGCCGACGAGGATCTTCCGCTCGCGCTTGTCGTCCTTGTAGAAGGCGAAGCCAGTCCGCCGGCCGACCAGCGTACGGTCCGATCCCTCAAGGGCGTAGAGCTCATCGGGAATGGGCTGCTGCTCGTTCAGCACGTAGAGGAAGTTTTTGATACCCGCATTGTAGACCAGATAGAACTGCACGCCGGATTCATCGAACACCGGACCGAGATAGCGCTCGTCATCGTTCAGCACACCCTCGGGTGGCTTGACGTTCGTGAGGTCGTTCAGCTCGAAGCGGACGGTCTTGCCTTTCGAGGTGACGGAATAGACCAGCGGCGCCAGCTTCTCGACCTTGACGCCGTCGGCGTCGGAAAAACCCTTGAACTGGTCGATCTCGTCGCGGCGCCAGTCCGTGAAGGTCTCGAAATAGGCAAAATAGACCCGATCGACCTTCGGCACTGTCGTATCGAAGCGGAAATTGCCCGAGAAGATCACGCCGTTATGGGCGAAGCGGAAATAGTAATAGTTTTCCGTCGGATAGACTTTCACCACATCGGGCAACTGGGCAAACGCGTAGTCGAAAACCGCATCGGTGTTGGTGATGTCCAGCTCGGAGCGCGCGGTGACCTCTTCCACATAGGCCTGGTTGGTATGCAGTGCCGGCGCGGCTGAGCCGGTGTCGGACGCAACGGCCGGCATCGACCAGACTGTCGCCAGCGCCAGGCCAGTTATCACCGCCTGTACTGCGACAGCGCCCCGGCCGTTGGCTGCAAAACCCGAATTCCTCTTGCTCATGTTCTTTGCGCGCATGATAGCCACTTGCAGTTCGCTGCCCCGAACCGAGAGGTTCGCGAGGCAGACTCGTCCGGCATCGAGCCGGTTCCGTGGGAGGGATGTCACTGAAAAGGAACCGGGCCGGGGAAACCCCCGGCCCGGCGTTGTTAGCTCGCCGCCGGATCAGCTATTCGAACCACGGCGGCGATGACTGGCACGCTACCGGTGCGTGTTCGGCCGGTGGATCTGCTGGTTGCTGGAACCAGATCCGGTCCGGTTGTGGCTCGCACGCGGGCGGTGCCGGTTGGCCGAGCCGGTACGACGGTGGCTCGCGCGTGAGCTGTGCCGATTGGCCGAGCCGGTACGGCGATGGCTCGCACGCGAGCTGTGCCGATTGGCCGAGCCGGTACGGCGGTGGCTCGCACGTGAGCTGTGCCGATTGGCCGAGCCAGCACGACGGTGGCTGGCACGCGACGTGTGGTGTCCAGAACCGCTACGCCTGTGGCTTGCACGCGACGTATGGGTCGGCGAACCACGACGACGGTGCGTTGCACGCGACGAGTGGACCGGCGAACCGCGACGACGGTGCGTGGCACGCGACGAATGGACCGGCGAACCGCGACGACGGTGCGTGGCACGCGACGTGTGGACCGGCGAACCGCGACGACGGTGCGT